>JBAZQT010000031.1:0-36120 GCA_041645055.1 Methanoregula sp.
TGTCATACGAATCAACCGCTTCTGCATGCCGGCCAAGTTCACGTAACGCCAAGCCCCGGTTGTACCACGCATCTGCGAATTCTGGGTTGATAGCAAGTGCTTTGTCATAAGAGTAGACCGAGTCTGGGTACCGATCAAGCTTTCCTAATGCAATTCCGCGGTTGTACCACGCATCTGCGATATCCGGTTTGATGGCAAGAACCTTGTTATACGAGTCGATCGAGTCTGAATACTGTTCAAGTTCACTTAACGCTAAACCCCGGTTGTGCCACGCTTCAGCGAGACCTGAGTTGAGAGAGAGCGCCTTGTCGAATGATTCAACGGCTTTAGCATGCAGTCCAAGATTACTGAGCGCTAAACCCCGGTTGTGCCACGCTCCTGCGAAATCGGGGTTGATAGCAATTGCCTTATCATACGAGTCAACCGCTTCCGAATACCGATCGAGTTTTCCTAATGCAACTCCACGGTTATACCACCCATCTGCCAAATCCGGGTGGAGAGAAAGCGCCTTATCATACGAGTCAACCGCTTCTGAATATCGTTCAAGCTTTCCTAATGAGACTCCACGGTTATACCACCCATCCGCGAAATCAGGGTTGAGAGAGAGCGCCTTATCATACGAGTCAACCGCTTCCGAATATCGATCAAGCTTTCCTAATGAGACTCCACGGTTATACCACCCATCTGCCAAATCCGGGTGGAGAGCAAGAGCCTTGTCATACGAGACAATCGATCCTGAATATCGTACGAGATTGCCAAGCGCTATTCCGCGGTTGTTCCACGCATCGGCAAAATCGGGGTTGATAGCAAGCGCCTTATCATACGAGTCAACCGCTTCTGAATACCGGCCAAGTTCACGTAACGCCAAACCACGGTTGTTCCATGCCCCGGTGAAATCGGGGTTGATTGTTAGCGCCTTATCATACGAGTCAACGGCTTCCGGATGCCGGTCAAGTTCACGTAACGCCAAACCACGGTTGTTCCATGCCCCTGCGAAATCAGGGTTGATTGTAAGCGCCTTATCATACGAGTCAATGGCTTTCGCATGCCGGCCAAGATTACCGAGCGCTATTCCGCGGTTGTACCATGCACCCGCGAAATATGAGTTGATGACAAGTGCTTTGTCATACGAATCGACCGCTTCAGCATGCCGGCCAAGTTCACATAACGCTAAACCCCGGTTGTTCCACGCCCCGGCGAAATCGGGGTTGATTGTTAGCGCTTTGTCATACGAGTCGACCGAATCGCCATACTGTCCAAGTTCATGTAACGCCAGGCCCCGGTTATTCCAGGCATCCGCGAAATCAGGGTTGATCGCTATTGCCTTATCATATGAGGCAACCGCTTCTGAATCACATCCGAGATTACTTAACGCCAAGCCCCGGTTATTCCAGGCATCAGCAAAATCAGGGTTTATCGCTATTGCCTTGTCATATGAGGTACCCGCTTCTGAATCCCAACCGAGAGCACTTAACGCCAAGCCCCGGTTATTCCATGCATCTGCGAAATCAGGGTTGATCGCAACTGCCTTGTCGTATGAGGTAACCGCTTCTGAATCCCGATCGAGCGCACTTAATGTTAAACCCCGGTTATTCCACGCCTCTGCGAAATCAGGGTTGATCGTAATTGCCCTATCAAAAGAGGTGAGTGCATCAGAATCCCATCCGAGATTTTCCAGCACGAGTCCGCGGTTGTTCCACGCATCTGCGAAATCTGAGTTGATGATAAGCGCTTTGTCATACGAGGCGAGAGCTTCTGAATACCGTCCAAGTTCATCCAGCGCTAAACCCCTGCTGTTCCACGCACCGGCATCATTTGGATTAATAGCAATTGCCTTGTCATACGATTCGACCGATTCTTCATGCCGGCCGAGAACTCGTAACACTATTCCGCGTTTGTACCACGCCCTGGCATCGTTTGGGTTGATAACAATTGCTTTCTTATACGAGTCAACCGCTTTTAAATACAGTCCAAGTTCGCTTAACGCCAAGCCCCGGTTGTACCACGCCTTGGCGTCATGGGGGTTGATGGCAATTGCCTTATTATACGAGGTGACCGCGTCTGTATATTGACCGAGTTTATCGAGCGTGACTCCCCGGTTTACCCATACTTCATCGGAATCCGGGTTGATAAAAAGCGCCTTATCATATGATGCAACCGCTTCTGAATACCGACCGAGTCTGTCCAGCGCGAGTCCATGGTTGCTCCACGCTTTTGCGTCATTTGGATTGATAGCAATTGCCTTCTCATATGAGGTAACCGCTTCTGAATATCGACCGAGTCTGTCCAGCGCAACTCCGCGATTGACCCACGCCCCGGCGAAATCCGGGTTGATAACAACCGCCTTGTCATATGAATCAACCGCTTCAGCATGCCGGCCTAGTTCACTTAACGCTAAACCCCGGTTGTTCCACGCATCGATGTAGTCTGGCTTGATGGCAAGCGCATGGTCATAGGAGGCAACCGCCTCTTCATGCCGGCCGAGATCACGTAGCGCGAGTCCACGGAAGTACCATGCTTTCGTGAGATACGGATTGATGGCAAGCGCATTGTCATAGGATGCAACCGCTTCTTCATGCCGTCCGAGATTATCGAGCGTGGTGCCATAATTGTACCACACACTGGCATCATCCGGATTGATAGCAAGCGCATTTTTGAATGAATCGACAACTTCCGCATGCTTTCCGAGATAATGAAGCGCATTTCCACGGTTGACCCAGGCATTAACGTAATCCGGCTTGATAGCAAGCGCATGGTCATATGAGTCAACCGCTTCTTCATACCGTCCAAGTTTTTCCAGCGCGAATCCGCGGTTGTTCCACGCAATTGCGAAATCCGGATTGATGGCGATTCCCTTATCATATGAGGCGACTGCTTCTGAATACTGACCGAGTTTAGCAAAAATGAGCCCATCGTTAAAAAAAAGCTCTGCTCGGTTTTCCATGAATTACAATATACTTACTATTCAGATAATTACTGTTGTGATTCATACCTGTGTAAAGTAATATACAGGCTTTTTGAACTCTGTCGTTTTAATTCGGTCCACAATGTGGCCGGAAAACATCCTGAAAAGCCGGTATCTCCAATAAACAACCATTTAACCCGCCGTACCTGAATGAATCTATGGATCGGACAGAGCACGTCCATATCATCAGCGCCGGTGAGAAGATTGCCATCGCGTATCCGGCCATGTTCCGCGAACTCCCGGGTATATCACGGACTATCATCTTTATCGATAGCACCACACACGAGAGTTCACCAGACCCGGCAACGGACGAGCACCGGCTCGTGGTCCGGAACGCCGTCTCGGCAGTGCAGGAGATCTCTGCGTCGCTCTCGATACCCGTCACCCGGGTGGTGATTTATCCGCCAACCTATGTTTCTGTCCGGTCAAGGCTTGCGAAGATCCGGCGAGAGTACCCGGATGCTCGCTTCACCTTCGATCTCTCTGGCGGCTCAAAAGAACTCTGCCTAGCCATCTTTGCGTTTGCGCCCTGGCTTGGCGGGGAGGTCTTTTCTTCGTTTGACGAGAAGAACGCTCGCCGGGTCCCGCTGCCGGACCGCACCATCAGTTCCCTGCTTGCCAATCCCAATCACCAGATGATTCTCGCGATTCTCCTCCGGAGCAGGGATGCCAGAAAAGGAGCAACCAAAGGGGCAATCCCGGCATTGTGGGTGCCCCGACAGTACCTGTACCAGCAGTTCTGGCCGTTTTATGTTCCCTCCCGGACGAAAAAGGAAAAACCCGGTGATTCCGAAAAGCCGGTCATACGTTACCGGAAGGGTGAGAAGCCGGCCGCAGAATTGTCCCACGCTACCTTCTCCGGGTTTATTCGCACCCTCCGCGATGCCGGGCTCATTGAGGAGGAATATTCTCTGGAGAGCAAGAAAGAGAAGAGCTACCGGATTACGGAAGCCGGGGAGATTGCCTTCCGGTTCTTTTCTGATCCTGCCACCAACTCACTGGTCAAGGGCATGCTGGAGAGTTCCTGAGCAGTTACTTGGGATCATTTTTTGTGCATTTTTAGTGTACAATTTTCTGCCATATTTTCTTTTTTCAAAATTTTTTTAGTCAGACATTGTCTGAAAATTTTGAATCGCGATCACAGGGTGTTAGTTGGTGAGGCTACAATTGGATAATTATGCTACAAAATGCATGTACATGCTACAAAATTTTTGATTCTCCGGCGTGATGGTCCGGAAAATGCAATCAAAATCCGGTTGAAAAAAATTGAGCGGGGGGTGAGGTGGCGATTGAAAATTTTTTGCCGGATATTGTTGCGAATTTTTTTGTGCGAAACGGATCCGGATTTTTTGTAATGAATTTGCCAAAATTTGATCATAATAAGTTCAAAATCAAATAATAAGAATTGTTGAAAATGGTAAATATCAGAAGGATTCCCCGCCTCAGGGCCTCTCCGAGGCATGGCGGGGCAGGAGGTTTTATTCTAAATTATTATCCGGGAGGATGTCGCCCTAATCTTATGGTTGATTAACCCTTTGCGATTCTCTGACACTATCGCGGTGATGATCGGAAAATTTGCAGAGGGTCTGGAGTGCCGACCTTCAGAATTAAATCATAATATTAATGGTTTAATACACTTTTTTCTATTCATGGAATCGAAAACCGTGGGAATCCTTGCTATTATATGTTTAGTTATTGGAGTGATTGGGGTCGTTTTAACCGTTGTTATGCCCCAAAACCTGAACATTCTTTTATTAGCTCTTTTGGCTATCGGAATGTTCCTTGAAAATCATAAAGATTTTATGAATGCATTTTATGGAGAAACCATTGGAATGGTATTGAAGGCAATAAGAATTTTGATTCTCGTTGCGCTTGTTCTCGGATTCGCGTTTTACATTCTTACAAACTTGGGTGTGTGGACCCCGATCTTTATGGCACTTTTATCCATCGGTCTGTTCTTTGCGAACCGGAGCTTCAACCAACTCCAAGTGAGTGTCTGATCCAAAGCATCAGATAACCTCTTTTTATCTTCGCCATATATTTGACGTAAAATGTGCCAGAAACACATCAAACATCCTTCAACGAGATTTCCGGAAATGCCAATCTAACATGCTTCTCCTCGGCATTCTGGCTCAAACCTAAACCGCAGCGTGCGTCATTCACGTCCCCACCCCCTCAGCTCAATTATGATACTTTTTTCATGACTCATGCAGATAATTAATGATAGAACCGCGATCTTCTCGCCGGTCACCTCTTCAATCACTCATATCACCGTAGGAGTCTGATTACCATCGCCGAAATCCCCAAAGAAGAATACGTGCTGAAATGCACATCCGCATGCGCAGGGTGCAGCGATTCGCTGGCACTCCGGTACGTGCTCAAGGCAGCCGGCCCGGACACCGTCATGGTCGTTCCTGCCTGCTGCACGAGTGTCATACAGGGTATCTACCCGAACACCGCGTTCAATGTCCCGGTCTACAATATCGCTTTTGGTGCCGCTGCCGCGTGTGCCTCGGGCATGTCAAACGCGTTCCGGGCAGCCGGAAAAAAGACGAACGTGATTGTTTATGCAGGGGATGGCGGGACGCTTGATATCGGCATCCAGGCAATGTCGGGAGCTTTCGAACGGGGCACCGATTTCCTGTACATCTGTTACGACAATGAAGCTTACGGCAATACGGGTATGCAGCGCTCCGGGGGCACCCCGATGGGAGCAAAGACAACCACCACACCCACCGGTAAGACCGATGCCAAGAAAGACATCGATATGATCATCGCCGCACATGACCCGCCCTACATGGCAACTGCCTGCGCAGCCTACCCGCAGGATATCTTCAAGAAAGTGCAAAAAGCCCTCACCTTCCGGGGTCCCACCTTTATTCACATCCTTGCTCCCTGCCCCCCCGGCTGGCGCTACCCCACCGAAAAGTCGGTTGAGATGGGAAAACTTGCCGTAAAGACCGGCATGTGGGTCCTCTACGAGCGGGAGTATGGGAAAGTCACCATCGGAGCGCAGTCCAAAGTTGCCATGAAAAAACCGCTGCCGCTCGAAGATTACCTCTCGCCGCAGGGACGGTTCAAGGGCATCGATACCAGGGTTGTTGAGATCCTCAAACAGCGGATCGCAAAGAACTTCAAACGGCTGGCAGCCGAAGAGGAGGCGTCAGCATGAAGAAGATTGCAACCGGCAACAAGGCAGTGGCCGAAGCAGTAAAGCAGGCAGCACCCACGGTTGTCGCCGCGTACCCGATCACCCCGCAGACCGAGATCGTTGAGCAGATCGCCGAGTTTGTCACCAGCGGCCAGATGCCAACCAAGTACATCGCAGTCGAGAGCGAGCATTCCGCTATGGCAGCCTGCATCGGTGCAAGCATCACCGGCATCCGTACGTTCACGGCCACCAGCTCCCACGGGCTTCTCTACATGCACGAAATGACCAACTGGGCAGCAGGTGCACGCCTTCCGATCGTGATGGCAAATGTGAACCGTTCTGTAGGACCCGGCTGGAACATCTGGGCAGAGCATACCGATGCCCTGCAGGAACGCGACACCGGCTGGCTCCAGGTATACGTGAGCACGGTTCAGGAAGCCTATGATGCAACGCTCATGGCATTCCGTATTGCAGAGCACAACGATGTGCTCCTGCCGGTGATGGTGAATCTCGACGGGTTTTTACTCTCCCACATCATGCAGCCGGTCGATACCGTTGAATTAGGGGATTTCATTCCTGCACTACACCTGCCCTATGCCATTGATCCCAAACACCCGGCGGGATACGGCACACTGACCGGTCCTGACCAGCAGTTCAAATTCCGCTGGGAGATCGAGCGCTCTATGCGGGACTCGGTCAAGGTCATCGAAGAGACCGAGAAGGAGTTTGCCAAACGCTTTGGCAGGAAGTATGGTTTTACCGAAGACTACCGGTGCGAGGATGCTGACGTGATCGTAATTGCACTGGGCACTCTTGGCAAGGAAGCGGAAGTGGCCGTGGATATCCTTAGGAAGGAAGGCATAAAGGCCGGCTCGATGCGTATCCGCTGGCTGCGTCCATTCCCGGCACTCAACCTGAAAGGAAAAGAGGTAGTGGTCATCGACCGCGATTACTCGTTTGGTTTTGGCGGTATCGTGGCGAATGAGATCAAAGCGAAGACCGGTATCAGCCTTTACAGTGTGATCGCCGGTATTGGCGGACAGGAAGTGACCTACGATGATATTGCAGGTTTTGTCCGCACCCGTCGAATAGGGGAAGAGTTCTGGTTCGGGGTGAACGCCCATGTTTGAGATCCGCATTCATTCCCGCGGCGGGCAGGGCGGCGTTACCGCAGCCCGGCTCCTCGCAATGGCCGCACTCCACGACGGTAAGTATGCCACCGCGTGCCCGTTCTACGGTGCCGAGCGCCGGGGTGCACCGATCGTCTCGTTCGTTCGTATCGATGACAAACCCATCAAGGTCTACAGCCAGATCCGGCAGCCGGACCTGGTGGTAGTGCTCGACGAAAGCGTGATGGATGTTGTCGATGTACTGCACGGGCTGAAAAAAGGCGGCCGTGTCTTTCTCAACAGCGCAAATAAAAAAGAGTTTGCCGGATTTGAGAGCCGTAACGTTGACCTGACCGGCATAGCATTGCGCGAAAACCTTGTGGTTGCCGGCAGTCCGATCTTGAACACACCTGTGCTCGGGGCGCTTGCAAAGATGGATATCATCACTGCAGAATCTGCAAAAAAAGCGATCCGCGAGATGTTTTCCGATGAGCGCAATGTCAAAGCTGCAGATGCAGCCTATAAGGAGATGAGGATATGAGTTCTTCACGCGAGCGCCTTGCGATGAGCCACCCGAAAGAGGGAGCAGCCGGGCAGACCGGGACGTGGCGGGTATTCAAACCCGTAGTTGACCGGGAAAAATGCAATGCCTGCGGGCTGTGCGCTATGTACTGCCCGGACGCTGCGATTGATGAGGACCTCAATGTCGATCTCCGGTTCTGCAAAGGCTGTGGGATCTGTGCTAACGAGTGTCCGAAAAAAGCAATTGAGATGGTGCGGGAAGAAAAGTAATTTTTTTCAAAAACCAGCTTTTTTTTCAATCGAACCGTTCTTTGTCAGAGATAAAAATCCCCCAAAATTCACATGAGGTTTTCATGCAGCGGTACAGGTTTAAAAAAATTGATGCGTTTGTTTCTGGACAATCAACGGGGAATCCGGCAGGATGTGTGTATCTGCCACGTGAGGATGCCCTTTCAGCCGAAAAAATGCAGCAGATAGCCCGGGAACTTGCTGGATGCGTAAGCGAAGTAGTCTATGTGTACCCGGATAATGGCCATACCAGCCTGCGGTTTTTTTCCGCTGAACGCGAAGTTGCGTTCTGCGGGCACGGTACCATTGCTGCCATGTACGATCTCATAAAAAATGACCCGGTTCTTTCCTTGGATCCGATCACCTGTATTCACGTAGGGGAGCAGGAACTGCTCGTCAGAAACGAGATCGCACACGCAGATTCGGTCTTTATCAGTGCACCGCAACCCGTTGAGCAAAAACTAACGACATCTCCCGATGGGGTTGCAGCCGCATTACGGATCGCACCCGACAACATTTCCAAAAAACACCGCATTGCCTGTATAAATGCCGGGCTCTCAACCCTGATTGTCCCGATAGATACTCTCGACACACTGCTATCCATTCATCCGGATCAGCAGAACTTAAAGGAATTTTGTCTCATAAATGCCATTGAGATTATTTTGGTTTTTTCACCAGAAACTTCAGGCGCAGGAAACAGTTACCGGACACGGGTGTTTGCTCCCATCTTTGGATATCTTGAAGATCCTGCAACAGGATCGGGCAATGCGGCGCTGGGGTATTACCTGCTCAAAGAAGGTACATGGAATGGATCTATGATTGCCATAGAGCAGGGAAAGAACCGGGAGCACCCCAATAGTATCCGTATTGTCAGTGACGCATCAAAGGTGCAGCACAGCGTTTTTTTCGGGGGTAATGCGGTGGTACGGATTGAGGGGGAATACCTGATTTATCCTTGAGGAATTTTAAAAAACCATAATCCTCTGCAGATCTCCATTTTTACAATCCGCACCTTCAGTTTTAACTATTTTTATAAAAGAGAGAACGGATTAGAAATTATTTTTAGAATGCAACCGAAACCACTCTTCAATATCTGCCTGTTCAAGCGTGAACGAGGTAATTCCCTGCGCGAGAGGGATCATATCAGCATCACCGTTTTTAAGCATGCAGCCGTTATGGTTGAGGATCATTTCAGCCACGAGCCGTGCTGTGCGATTGTTACCCTCGCGAAAGGCCGGATACGCAACAAGGGAGAAAAAGACAAGCGCAGCCCGTTGGTAAACATCCTCAATACGGTTGGCTGAAAATACCATCTGGTGGAGACTGGCTTCTGATAACAGCCGGTCATCCCCGCCATCGGCCTTCATCACCTGGTTATGGAAGGCGATAACCTGTTCCACCGTGAGATCGTCCATGCAGTTTACCGGTTTGTTCTCCGGAATGGTATTAAATGCTGTGCCATATAAACCCGGGGAATTTCCCGGCTGGGTCTCCTGAATGAAATGGGCGAAAGAGACATGTAATCCTGCATCCAATAATAGGAAAAAAAGGTGATCATTATAGGAATTTTTGACAAGTTAACCGGAAAAACTGCAACGCTCAATCCGAAATCCGCACTCGTGCTCTCCGCAATTACTGTTATTGCGGCAGACGGTGTTATCGATCAGGCCGAGATGAACGATCTCGCAAAGATCTGCCGTGGCGACCGTAAATCCATTGATACTGCAATGGAAGTTTTAAAGGCCAACAAGTTCCCCGGGGTTATTGACATGATCGCAAACGTCCTTGATGAGAAACAGAAGATTGCAACGCTCGCTATTCTCTGCGATCTCGCCATGTCTGACGGAGTGCTTGCCGGAGAAGAAAAGGCGATGCTGCAATTGTACATGGACAAGTTCGGGATTCCTGAAACAAAGATGACCCCCATCATCGAAGCAATTGCAATCAAGAACGATTTCTCGATTTTTTCGTGAAATTTCAATCGTATTCTTTTTTTAATAACCCGTTCACGCTTTACGGACTTCGTTGTAGAGCGATACTACCGATAAGCTCACAAGATTGAGCGTTGTCGCAATATACCAGAGCAGACTCTCTAACGGAGAGAGGGTCGCAATCCAGCCTGACCAGAGCATCAGGCAGATGATCGAGAACGAAAGCAGGGTATCGAGTGCAAGAAATACCATTGGCCGGGAAAAAAATCTGCCCACTTGGGCTAACGTGCAGCATTCGTACCGGGCCGGAAGGTGCAACAGATCCTGCATTGAGTATGCACTGTTCATAACAAGGTCCGCAATTGCCCAGATAATAATCAGCCATCCAGTCGCTGCAAACAATTCCCCTCCCGCAGTTCCTGCCCGAAGGATGCTGATCCCAAAGATCATCTTATAGATACAGAACGGAACGCCAATCGTCAGGCTTAGGAAGAACGGACGCAGGAAAAATCGCTGGATAGCATCAGACTCCCGCGTATATCGGCATGCAGGTGCATCATTGCCGCAAGAAATTTCCCTGTCAGGTGAGGTGGTGTCAGCCATTATTCAGGGAACGTTTGGTGTGGCATGGATATATCTGCTGTGACCCGGTGCTATTTTTGTATTGGGTGCTAAATACGGTACAGGAGTCATGTGCATGGGATTTGAGTGCCATCAGTGCGGGGAGTGTTGTTCCCATCTGGGGCTGGTCCATAGTATACGTAAAGATCTTGGGGACTTTCGCTTTATTGTGTTAAACCAGTATACTTCTGATGAAACTGAAGTAACCATAGACTCCGATAAGCACGATCTCTTCTTGGACAAGAGCATCTTTGCAAAACTTCCCGAGGCCTGCCCGTTCTTCCGGCATATGCCCGGCAGCGAAAAAGCGTACTGCACCGTCCACTTGACACGACCGGATATCTGCCAGGACTTCTCCTGCTGGCGGATACTTATCCTCAATCATACCGGGCGGCGGGTAGGACGTGTCATGTTCCGGCGCTCGCTTGTTACCGATGATGCCTTATTAAACCGGATCTGGGAGAACTGCATCGATCCGTTACCTGATACCGATGACATTGTCTGGGACACAGAAGTAGTCCGTATTCTCACGCGGGCGGGTTATACAGTGAGGCAGTAATTGTGAGACTAAACAAAGGATTTTGCATCAGTAATCCACTACCATAAATCATTCCAGTATCAGGTTGCAGAATTCCTGATATCAGAACGAAAAAGCAATAACCCGATTACACAAAACGACAAGGGTGACTGCTCTTTCCTTTACAGATTTTTTTCTGGCGCTCTACGCAGTTCTCAACATTATCGCGTTTCTCATCTTTGCAAATGACAAGAGAAAAGCAAAGAATAATGCATGGCGGACACCGGAGAACCTGCTGCTGCTGGTTGCTGCGTTCGGTCCCTTTGGAGCGTACGGGGCAATGCTACTCTTCCGGCACAAGACCCGGAAAATAAAATTTTACCTGGTGCCGGTATTTTTGCTCGTCCACGTTGTGGCAATTATCTCCCTGTTACGGTAATTTTCCTCTGCTCCACAGGATTTGAATGTAATATTGACGAGTCCTAAGCACCTGCGATAAACCGACACGAAACCGTCCTTAAATAAAAAAGTTCAATAAAAAACGCAGAAAATGAAAAAATTATGAAATTAGAACCGGGGTTTCCGGTGTTTCGGGAGGCAGTCCCTGCAATATACAGGCCTGCCCTCGGTTGGCTTAAAGGGTACTTCGCATTCCTTCCCACAGTCTGAACAGGATACTTTTGTCATTTCTCGTGGGCCCTGATCTCTTGCGCCGCCAAAATTTCTCTGGCCGCCGAATTTATTTTCTCCAAACATGTTAGTTCTCAAACAGTCATTTGAATAACTGTGCCATTATATAGGTTTTATTGGTTTATAAAAAGTAGTATACTACCCATGTATATCTCACGAAGCTATCAAAAAACAAGATTCGGATAACCCGGTGTTTTAATGTTTCAAAACGCAATAATTATTGGATTTATCTACAGATGGATAAAAAAAACCTGTCCATCAGATTCGTATGAGGAATTGATAGAATGCGATATATTGTGACCGGGGGTGCAGGATTTATTGGCTCCCATATTGCCGATGCACTTGCCAATCGTGGGGATGAGGTCGTTATTCTTGATAACCTTTTTTCCGGCAGGATAGAAAATATTCAGAATCTGGCGAATACACCAACGGTAACTTTTATAAAAGGAAGTGTTACTGATCAGGCACTTCTTCAAAAAGCCTGCAAAAATGCTGATGGCATATTTCATGAAGCTGCAATTACTTCGGTTCCCCGATCGGTGAAAGATCCTCTTGCCTCAAATGAAGCAAATGTGACAGGGACCCTGAATGTTCTGGTTGCCGCCCAAAAATGCGGAATAAAAAAGATCGTCTACGCATCCTCCTCCTCAGTCTACGGGGATACACCCACTCTCCCCAAAAGGGAGGATATGGTACCAAATCCAAAGTCCCCGTACGCAATAACAAAAATGACCGGAGAAAATTACCTGAATGTTTTTCATGAACTGTATGGGATGGACACGATTTCATTGCGGTACTTCAATGTCTTTGGGCCACGGCAGGATCCAAAGTCTGAATATTCCGCCGTTATCCCGAATTTTATTACAAAAGTTCTGCACCACGAATCACCGGTAATCTATGGAGACGGAACGCAGACCCGGGATTTTTCGTATGTGAAAGATGTCGTGCAGGCCAATCTTCGGGCGATGGAGAGTGATGCGCAGGGTGTTTTCAATGTTGCATATGGGAACCGCATTTCGTTAATCAATCTCGCACGAACAATTATGGATGCACTTGGTGAGGATCTGCCTCTCAAATATGAAGCCGGGCGATCGGGAGATATCCATGACTCTCTTGCAGATATTTCTGCAGCACAGAAAGCCTTCGGGTATGCACCGGAATATTCAGTTACAACCGGTCTTAAGGAGACGATTGCATGGTACAAAAATCAGTAACGGGACAAACCGTTTGTGTTGTAGGTCTCGGCTATGTTGGTACACCCCTTGCTGAGGCATTTGCCGAGCACATTTCAACGATTGGATTTGATATCGATCAGCGTAAAGTTGATTCGCTTATCCAATCCGGGTCAAAAATCCAGGCAACAACCGATCCGTCCACAATAAAAGATGCGGATTTTGTCATGATCTGCGTTCCGACACCCGTGACAAAAGCAAAGGATCCTGATCTCGGACCGGTCAGATCGGCAACCACAACCATTGGCAGGAACTTAAAGCGAAATGCAATTGTTGTTCTTGAATCTACGGTATACCCCGGTGTCACCGAAGAGATCGTTATCCCCATTCTTGAGCGGGAATCCGGCCTGAAATGCGGGAAGGATTTTTTTGCCGGTTATTCTCCCGAACGGATCAACCCCAATGATGATGCACATACTCTCGATAAAATCACCAAGATCGTTGCCGGGATGGATGAAAAGACCACCGACAGACTCATCGAGATGTACAGCCATGTCACCAAGGTTTACCGTGCGCCGAATATCAAAACTGCAGAAGCCGCAAAAGTGATCGAGAACATCCAGCGTGATTTAAATATCGCCCTGATGAACGAACTGGCACTTATCTTTGAGCGCATGGGACTTGATACCCAGGCAGTACTCGATGCTGCCGGGACCAAATGGAACTTCCACCCGTACCGCCCGGGGCTCGTAGGCGGTCACTGCATTCCGGTTGATCCGTACTACTTAGTGATGAAGGCTGAAGAGATAGGCTATCACCCGCAGGTGATTCTTGCCGGGCGGGCCATCAATGATTCTATGCCAAAACATGTGGCGAATCTGGCAATCAAGGGCCTCAATGAAGTGGGGAAAGTGATCAAGGGTTCAAAAATCCTGATAATGGGACTAACGTACAAAGAAGATGTTCCCGATACCCGCGAATCCCCGGTTGAAGAAATTGTCCATGAACTCAAGGAGTTCAAGGTGGATGTGTATGGATATGATCCATTGCTTCCTGATGAAGTGATCGAGCGGTTTGGTGCAAAACCGCTTCCCCGGCTGGATATGAAAGTTGACGCGGTGATCATTGCAGTGGCGCATTCGCAGTTCAGGAAGATGCCGGTTGAGAAGATCCGGAAGTTGATGAACGATCATCCTGTTTTGATTGATGTCAGGGGGATGGTGGATGGAAAAACCGCTAAAGCGAAAGGATTCCATTACCGGAAGTTATGAAAAATGCAGTGAATCACTGATATAAATTTGAATGTTTTCACCGTGGAACTCCATGAGTTAATACTTGAAAAATCTCTCAAATTTCCCTGATAATGTTCAATACCGTGTGAGAATGCGACTTCTAAAAACCAGTTATCGAGATAAATTTTTTTTTTAAGAGTCTAATAATCTTGAAAATTTCAGGAGAATGATCTGTCATATCAACCGGGGCTTAACCCCTCACGGGATGGACAAATCACATCCTTCTTCGTAAATATGAAAGTTCCGGCTACCCGACTTTCACTTCTTCCTTGGCCATATATTCAAGATCAAACTTGTAGAAGTGAGTGAACCCGCAGTTCCGGCACCGGACGGTAAAATGCCGGCAACCGATCGTGAGATCGTGGGGGCCGGTGACATGACAGTTCCTGCATTCTGTGGTTTCAACAAGTTGCCACAGATCGTAGCACCCGATCTTCATGAACGTGCCTTCCTTGCTTACGTCTTCTATCCGTGGGACAAAGACCCGGGTCGCCCCGCAGTTTTCACACACCACCTGAGCCTGATTAGGAACCGCATTGATGATCTGATCTGCCATTTGTTTACAATGATAACAGTCCGTGCGGTATTTTGTGAAAATGAACCGGTCGCTCATGAAAGATACTGGATGCGTCCGGGTTCATTAACCTGTTGTTGAGTACCTTCTGACGGTTTTTAAAAAAACAGGTGTTGTACTCTGTATTTTAAGAAAATGTACCATAAACTGACCGGATATGACAAACAGAAGGTACTTCTTTGTGCTGCAACAAAACAGACCTCATTTGATTAGGAGATTTAATTACAAGGCGATAACAATGTAATTTCCATGAAGAAATTCATTGGATTATTTATTGTCATGATTGCCCTGGTTCTGATCAGTGGATGTACCCAGCCGGCACAACCCGCAGCAGTAATCACACCCGTTGCAACTTCAGTTCCAACCGTGCCCCCAACGGTTCCTCCTACTGTAGCAACACCCGTACCAACGGTGATTCCCACGACGGTCATTACAGTCATGTCCACGCCGAAAATCACCTTGGTACCCCAAACCAAAAACACGATATTCTACATGCGGAACAACACGTTCGTTCCCACAGAACTCACCGTACTGCCGGGAACCGGCATAACCTGGGTGAATGAAGACACCGTAGTCCACTCCGTTAAAATCACCGGTACTCACACAGGCATGTTCAACTCAGGCGATATTATTCCCGGAGGTTCATCGGGAAACACTTTTGCCGATGAAGGTGTGTTCGAATTCATCTCCCCCGATCACCCGGATATGAAAGGGACGATTGTAGTAAAGGCGGGTGCATCGGTTGAAGGTGCGCCACCTATGCAGACACCTTCAAAATGATCAGATAATCATTTTTCTTTTTTTTTATCTGATACTGGATACTATCAATGGAGGGATGGCAATCCATTGAGCTATAATAAATCCGGTCCCAAATTTTTTAGTAAATTTAAATATAAGACGAAAACAATGTAATTTATATGAAGAGATTCATTGGTTTTTTCATTCTCATCATTACATTGATCTTGATCAGTGGATGTACACAACCAGCACAGCAAGCAGCAGTAACCACACCAGTTGTAACTACAATTCCAACAGTTCCCCCAACGGTTGCAACGTTGGTACCAACACCTGTACCAACTATGGAGCCTACTACTGTCCCTACACCACAGAGTACGATCCCAATAATAACTAACGTGACTACCGTAGTAAAGACACCTACTCCGGTACAGACTGCCTCGACTAAGATCACCACGATTTATATACGAAATAATTCGTTCGTCCCCCCGGTACTCACAGTTTTACCGGGAACTGGAATCACATGGATGAATGATGACGCAAAGGTTCATGCAATCAAGGCAACGGGCACTCACGCAGGCATGTTTAATTCAGGGGATTTCGTGAAAGGGTCTCTGGTGGACTACACCTTCGGAGCAGATGAGGGTACGTTCGAATTTATCGACACTTACTCAAATGCAACGAGTGTAATCATTGTCAAGAAAGCCGAGTTGTTGAGCGGTTATACCACTGTTCGCCCCACATCAACAGCATAATTTTTCACCTCTCTTTTTTTAATACCAAGTGTTTACCTCAAGGTATCCTGTTCCTGTTAAAACAAAAAAAATGGATATTCCCGATAGCAGGAAAGCACCGGGAAAATCTGATAAAAAAATGTAAAAAAAATAGGTTTAGTAGTCGCCCATGCCCGGAGGCATGCCGCCCATTCCACCCATACCGCCCATACCACCTGGAGGCATACCGCCTTCAGGTGCATGGCTCTTGGACGAGGCAATGACATCGTCAATGCGCAGGATCATAATCGCTGCTTCAGCTGCTGAAGAGATTGCCTGGGTCTTGACCCGGAGAGGCTCGACAACACCGGCTGCTTTCATGTCAACGGCCTTGCCTTCGAACACGTTTAAGCCGTGAGTCTTCTTGCCCTTCTCGTGGGCTGCACGGATCTCGACAAGCATATCGATGGGGTCAAGTCCTGCATTCTCTGCAAGGGTTCTTGGGATAATCTCAAGCGCTGATGCGAATGCCTCAATGGCGAGCTGTGCCCTGCCACCAACGGTTGCGCCGTACTCGCGGAGACGGAGCGAGAGCTCGGTCTCAGGTGCGCCGCCACCGGCAACGACTTTCTTGTCCTCGACAACGACACCGACAACGCGGAGTGCGTCGTGGATAGCGCGTTCGAGTTCGTCGACTACGTGCTCAGTGCCGCCCTTGATGATGATGGAGACTGCCTTGGGGTTCTTGCACTGCTCAACAAAGGTCATGTCTTCGCCACTGACCTTGCGTTCCTCAACGAGCCCTGCCTTGCCAAGCTCTTCTTTGGAGATTGCATCGATCGAGGAGACGAGGGTTGCACCGGTTGCACGGGCAAGCTTCTCCATGTCGCTCTTCTTGACACGGCGGGTTGCAAAGAGTCCTGCCTTTGCAAGGTAGTGCTGTGCAATGTCGTCAATGCCCTTCTGGCAGAAGAGAACATTTGCGCCACTCTTGACGATTTTGTCAACAATACTCCGGACCATGCGCTCTTCCTCATCGAGGAATGCCTGGAGCTGGTCGGGGCTGGTGATGTTGATCTCGGCGTCGACTTCGGTCTTCTTGAACTCGACTGCTGCATTCAGGAGAAGGATCTTTGCATTGACAACCTTCTTGGGCATTGAGGGGTGAACGCGTTCCTTGTCGATGAGTACACCTTCAACAATCTCGGAGTCCTCGATCGAGCCACCGGTCTTCTTCTCAATCTTTATGTTTTCAATGTCAACGGTGCCGTCAGCATCAGTGACCATGGTCACTGCCTTGACAACAAGATCACAGAGTTTGTCCTTGCTGGCCTCTGCGCCTTTTCCGGTCATAGCGGTGCCTGCAATGTTCTTTAAAAGTACCTTGTCGGTGATTTTTATATCGAAGGCGATCTCTTTTAAGAGCTGCTGGGCTTTCTCGGCTGCCTGACGGTAGCCTGCGGCAATGATCGTCGGGTGGACATCCATCTCAAGGAGGTCTTCTGCCTTCTTTAAGAGTTCGCCGGCAATGATGACTGCGGTGGTTGTTCCGTCACCGACTTCATCATCCTGGGTCTTTGCAACCTCGACCATCATCTTTGCGGCCGGGTGCTCGATGTCCATTTCCTTTAAGATGGTGACACCGTCATTGGTGATCACTACATCGCCGATTGTATCGACGAGCATCTTGTCCATACCTTTTGGACCGAGCGTGGTCCTGACTGCACTAGCCACTGCCTTTGCGGCGGTGATGTTCATACCCTGAGCGTCGCGGCCGCGGGTACGGGTGCTGCCTTCTTTGAGAATAAGAATCTGCTGTCCTCCAAGTTGTTGTGACATAAATTTCACCACTTTCGATATAGATTTAGCACTAAAATTGGTTTGTGGTTCTATATAAATATGATCTAAAAAAAGTCAGTCGCCCAGAAGGTCGAGAAGTTCAAAACCGTCCTCAATCCTGTGGAGACGGTCCTCCCCAATCACGAGCGTCTTTCCAATCTTTTTTTGTTTGTGGTAATCGGTGATCACGCACATTGCATGTTTCTTTGCGATTTGGGAAATATTGCCTATAAGAGCTGCCCGTTTCACAACTTTCTGCGCCGTGCCGTAACCGGTGAGGATCGTATGCTTCTCAAACGTCAGAAGCGCCTGAAACGGGGCTCCATGAAGCGTATGCAGGTGCACACCTATCTGTTCCAGGAACTCCATGGGATTCGGAATTCCCGCATCATTCTGGACAGGCTCGGAGCCCATCACTTTTGGAGGTTCGTGCCGGACGAGATCGATCGACTCCACCACGCCCGTGTCAAAAAATTCCTCGATACGAATCGCTACATCAAGAGTTGTACCCATACCGCTCTCGTATTTGCTGATAGTGCGCCGCGATACGCCCAGTACCTGCCCCATATCCCCAAGCGACATGTTACGTCTCTCGCGGAGATCTTTGAGCGCGTCTCCGTTGATGTTTACGTACAACCCACCGGGAGAGGCATAGACCAGTGGGGGGATCTTCTCGACAAAATAGTCGTAAAGCGTGGATGGACTGATCGCATAGATACCGTACCGGACATAGACTGCTCCGCGCTCCAGCTCAGCGTCCCGTGCGCGCTCCCCCACGATGAGCGGGACACCCCCGAGATGCCGTGAGATGACTTCAAGATCGAATGCCACCTCTTCACTTACGGAATCGATATGAGAGACCACCTTGATAATCAGCAACGTCCCGTCGTTACGGGCCATGAGATCAAAGCTCCGCGGACGGATAGTGAATCGCTCTGATACGTCAAAGCCTGCGGTAATCATTACACTGGTGACCAGCTGGAGCTGGCGGTCTTGGGACATGCAGTTACAAATGGATGGAGCGTGCCCATATATTAATATAGACATGCTGATCGGGATCGATGATACGGACTCGCCGCAGGGGATGTGTACCACGTACCTCGGGGCAGTGCTCGCTCGTCGTCTCATTCACCAACACATGCAGATAAAGGAAGCCCGACTCGTCCGGCTCAACCCGAATGTTACGTGGAAGACCAGGGGGAATGCAGCGATCGCATTTGACGTCGATGGCGATCCAGACAAGGCGTTTGAGATCGCATGCGCGACTGTAGAAGAACTCTCTGATTTCTCGTGCGGGAATACTAATCCCGGCGTGGTAGTGACGGAAACGCGGCTCGATCCTGCGTTCTACTACAAAGCGGTGACAGATTTCTGTGAGATTGACGAAGCCGTGAGCATCCTTGAGACTGCCGGAGCACGATACCGCGGCTACAAGAACCGGCGCGGGTTGATCGGGGCAACTGCAGCAGTCGCAAGCGAACTTAAGGATCAGACATCAGAAATTCTGGTGTACCGGCATCCGGAACGCTGGGGAACACCCCGTGAAGTTGACCGGGACAGCCTCTTTGCTGCTGAGTTGGCAACGTTCCCGCACACGTGGGATACGGTGGACGTCGTGAATAATGTGGTTGTATGTGTTCCGCATACGCCGGATCCGGTGCTGTTCGGTATCCGGGGCAAGAATCCGGCGTGGGTTATGGCAGCCCGGCGGCACATCCAGTCAGAACCGCACAGCATTGAACAGTTATATGTCACTAACCAGGGAACAGACGCCCACCTGCTGCCGGGGAAGATCGGGCATCTTTCCGAACTGCTCTCCTATGTTGTTCCGGGGATTGTTACGGATATGCCGAAGACAAAAGCGGGCGGTCATGTCTCGTTTACCATGAAAGACGAAGATTTTGAAGTGCGGTGCATGGCCTACGAACCGACCAAGAATTTCCGGCAGATTATCCGTCAGCTGGTGCCGGGTGATTCGGTGATCGCAGTTGGCAGTTTCAAGAAGGGCAGTATTAACTTAGAGAAGATTCGGATTATCGCACTAGCCCGGCCTACAATTACCCGCCCTCCACTCTGCATCGCGTGCAACAAGCGGATGACAAGCGATGGGAAAGGGAAAGGTTGGAAGTGCAAGAGGTGTGATGGCCGGTCTATAGAACCGGAGATTGAAGAAATTTCCCGGTCGCTGAAAACCGGATGGTATGAAGTGCCGCCTACTGCGAGACGGCACCTGGCTAAGCCGTTGTGCCGTGGAGAGCCGGAACTTAAAACCCAATTTTTTTGAATCGGGAATTGCTTGCGATGTGAGCGATGACCCAATAGTGGAAACTCATGAGAATTTTATAAAATACACTGTCGTAACTGTGGGTTTGGCTAAAAAACTGAACCATGGTTGCTGGGTTGACATTCGTATCATTACAATAGGTATTTCCCTATCCGGTGAAAAAAGATGGATCACTGGAGAACGGTATGGAGATCGACATTCGCACGCTTGCCATTGTTCTGGCTATTGTGGCGGACATTCAGGAGATTGCATTCTTTTTCCAGTACCTGATAAATAAAACGTACCGGGGTGTTGGATGGGGGTTCATTGGCAGTTCTCTTGCGGCATTCGTGTATGTGCTCCTGAAGGCGGCAATGGAAATCCTGTCTATCACCGGGATTACTACCCATGAGAATAGTGAGCCAGGTAAAGGTGTACGGTTCGAGATCTCGGTGCTAAAAGAGATCTGGCGTTCAACAGGGAATGATGCATGATGGGAGATGCGATCCGTATCCTCTACGTCGATGACGAACCCGCCCTGCTCGAGATCGGAAAGCTGTTTCTTGAGAAATCCGGGGATTTCACGGTTACCATTATTGAGTCGGCATCTGCTGCCCTGGATCTCCTTAAAAATGAGCAATTCGATGCCATCATATCCGATTACCAGATGCCGGATATGGATGGACTTGAATTTTTAAAACAGGTCCGGCTTTTTCATGGGGGTATCCCCTTTATCCTTTTCACGGGAAGAGGGCGCGAAGAGGTCGTGATTCTTGCACTCAATAACGGGGCTGATTATTACCTGCAGAAAGGCGGGAACCCCCAGGCGCAGTTTGCGGAGCTCTCGCATAAAACCCGGACTGCAGTAGAACGACGCATTACGGACAGGGCATTTAAGGAGAGTGAAGAGAAATTCCGTGTTCTGGCAGACACTGCACCCGTAGGTATTGCGGTCATTCAGGGTAACAGGAACGTGTACATCAACGACTTTACAGCTCACATGGTAGACTATAGTAAAGAAGAACTTTACTCCAAGAATTTTTGGGATATGATCCATCCGGATTTTCAGGATTTTATCAAAGAGCGGGGATTTGCCCGGCAGCGGGGAGATGTTGCCACAAAATATGGTGTAAAATATCTTACCCGAACAAATGAAGTCCGGTGGGTCTATCCTTCAGCAGGCAACATCATATACGACGGTAAACCAGCGATTGTGGTCACGCTTGTGGATATCACGGAGCAGAAAAAGGCTGAGGAGGAGTTGCAGGCATCCTATGAACAGATGGCAGCAGCCGAAGAGGAATTGCAGGCACAGGTTAGTGCATTGGAAGACAGCCAGCAACAGATCCAGAAAAGTGAACAGGACTATCGCAATATCCTGGAAAATATTCAGGATGTCTATTATCGCAGCGATGCGGAAGGTAACCTGATTCTCGCAAGTCCATCTCTTGCAACACTGCTGGGCTATTCTTTAGTATCAGACCTCTATGGGAAAAGTATCGCAAAGACCCTGTACTACAGTCCAGGAGAGCGGGAAAAAGTCCTTTCGGATATTCAGAAGAACGGGGCTGTCACCAATTATGAAGTGACATTCAAAAAACAGGATGGGACACCGGTTATTGTTTCGACCAGCAGTCATAAGTATTTTGATAGTGATGGGAATTATCTCGGCATTGAGGGTATATTCCGGGACATCACAGCACAAAAACGGGCAGAAGAATCCTTAAAAAAATCAGAGGATCTGTACCGGACGATCTTTGAGATGACCGGAGCTGCCACCATCATTATCGAAAAGGACACAACAATTGCCCTGGCAAACTCAGGGTTTGCTAAGATCTCCGGCTTTTCGATTGAGGAGCTGGAAGGCAGAAAATGCTGGACAGAATTTGTGGTCAAAGAAGATCTCGAACGGATGAAAACGTATCACTCTGATCGCCGTAATGACCAGACGATTGCACCCAGAGTCTATGAGTTCAGGTTTATCAACAGGTCTAAAGAAATCCGACATTGTATCGTTCATGTCGGGGTGATTCCCGGAACAACCCGTAGCGTTGCATCCGTTGTTGACATCACCGAACGTGTGGAGATAGAGCATACACTCAGGGAATCTGAAAACCTGTACCGGACTATTTTTAATAATACCGGGGCTGCGACCATCATTATTGCACCGGACACTACGATCCAGCTCGCCAACGAGGGTTGGATAAACCTGACGGGGGTTCCCCGGGAGGAGCAGGAGAACAAGAAAAGCTGGACAGATTTTATCGACAAAGATGATGTGGAGCGGATGAAGCAGTACCATTACGCGAGACGCAATGATCCAACCATCACGCCGAAGATCTATGAATGCAAACTTATTGATGCCAAAAATACCGTCCATCGCTGCATTGTCTATGTAGACCTGATCCCGGGTTCCCAGAACAGCGTGGCATCACTTGTGGATATTACCGCACGAGTACAGGCTGAGGAGATCTACCAGACAGTCTTTGAAAATACAGGAACTGCCATGGTAATCCTTGAAGAGGATACGACCATATCGCGGATCAATGAGGAAATGGAAAAAATCTGGGGATATTCAAAAGAGAGCGTTGAAGGGCAGATGAAATGGCCGCAACTGATTGTACAAGAAGATCTCAAAAAAATGCTGGAATATCACCACCTCCGGCGAACGAATCCGGGATCAACACCAAAGAATTATGAATTCAGGTTTATCCATAAAAACGGGGAATTACGGCACGCATCACTCACTGCGGCAATGATTCCCGGTACGAAGAAGAGTGTAATTTCCATTCGCGATATCACGGAATTTAAAAATACCGAAAAAGCGCTGCGGGATAGTCAGGCAATTTACCAGCAACTGGAAACTCAGCTTCCTGATTTTGTCATCATTCACGAAGGCGAGAGAATCGTCTTTGTCAATGCGGAAGGAGCGCGCCTGATGGGAAAAACACCGGAACAGATTATCGGGACATCGGTCCTGTCTTATGCTGATCCGTCGTATCATGAGCTGATCAAAAAGAATACCCGGCTCCGGTACCAGGGAGTTGCCGTTGAACCCTATGAGATAGAGCTAATCGCACCATCAGGGGAGCACCGCTGGGTTGTGGTACGAGCAACCCGGGTCCCCAACCGGGAAAGTCCGACAACGTTAACCGTACTTACCGATATCACCGAACGCAAACAGGCAGAAGAGGCACTGAGGGAGAACGAGGAAAAGTACCGCACAATCATCGATAATATGCAGGATCTTTTCTACCGGACGGATTTGCAAGGCAATGTAACGATGGCAAGTCCGCGCGGAGCCATACTCGCAGCATGGGCATCTCCTGATCATATGATAGGGCTTAATGTCACCCGTGATGTATACGCTGATCCCACAGAACGCGAACAATTCCTTGCAGTGCTTGCAGAGAAAGGGGAGGTCAATGACTATCCACTTACTCTCAAAGCCGGTGACGGGACCATCCGTCACGCAACGGCAAGCAGCCATTTTTATTATGATGCACAGGGAAAGGTGCTCGGTGTTGAAGGGATCCTGCATGATGTTACCGAACGCAAAAGGGCAGAGGAAGCTCTGCGACAGGCCAACAAAAAGCTAAACCTTCTCTCGGGGATTACCCGGCATGATATCAACAACCAGCTGAATGCACTGATGGCGTACCTTGGGTTACTGGAAGAGATGCAGCACGATCCTACGCTCAATGAATATTGCCGGAATGCTGCAACTGCTGCCGGGCGAATCTCTACCATGATCCGGTTTATGAAAGAATACGAGAGTATTGGAATCACGACTCCTGCATGGCACGATTGCCGCACACTTGTTGATAGTGCAGCAAAAGAAGCCATACTCGGACAGATCGTCCTGAAAAATGATTTACCCACCGGTTTGGAAGTGTATACCGACCCCCTTATCGTCAAAGTCTTTTTCAACCTGATGGACAATGCGGCGCGATATGGGAGTAAGATTTCGATTATCCGTTTCTCGGTTGAGAGCCGCAATGGCGATCAGGTCATAACATGCGAAGACGATGGTGCCGGCGTAGCTAGAGAAGACAAGGAGAAGATCTTTTTACGGGGTTTTGGGAAAAATACGGGGCTTGGGTTAGCCCTTTCCCGGGAAATTCTCGACATCACCGGCATAAGCATTCGGGAGACGGGTGAAACGGGCAGAGGAGCACGGTTTGAGATGACGGTGCCAAAGGGGGCATGGCGTTTAACAGGAAGTGGTGCATGATGGCAGAAACACCACAGATCTTCTATTCCGAACTTTTCGATCTCGGTGGAGAAGCAATCTTCCTCATTGATAATGAAACCGGAGCAATACTGGAAGTAAATACTGCAGCAAGTGAGATGTACGGGTATTCGCGGGATCTCCTCCTCACGATGAAAAATACAGATCTATCTGCAGAGAGTGAAGATACGCAGAAGTTCACTACTGAAATATCGCAAGGAACAATTCGGGTGCCCCTGCGTTATCATCGCCGGAATGATGGCACTGTTTTTCCGGTTGAGATTATCGGGCGGTTTTTCATCCGGGACGGGCGCCCCTTTCACGTCGCCGCTATCCGTGACATTACTGAACAGAAACGGGTAGAAGAAGCACTACGGGAGAGTCATGATCGTTTCGAACAGATCTCCGACCAAAGTCGGGAGATGGTCTGGGAGGTGGATACCGAAGGACTCTACACGTACGTCAGCCATGCATCCTATGAAATTCTTGGTTTCAATCCTGACGAACTCGTGGGAAAGAAGCACTTTTACGATTTGCATCCCAATGAGGGGCATGAAGCATTTGTTGCCTCGATTTCCGAGGCAATTGCCAAACGAAGTATTTTTCACGACTTCCTGCATGCCCTGCAAACGAAAACCGGGCAGATCGTATGGATGTCCACCAACGGAATACCCATCTATGATGATTTCCACAACTTCCTGGGGTACCGGGGTTCTGACAGTGACATCACTGAGCGCAAGCGGGCAGAAGAGGCACTGCAACAGGCCAATAAGAAGCTCACACTCCTCACGTCCATCACCCGGCATGACATCAACAACCAGCTGACAGGATTGCAGGGATACCTTTCCCTTATTGAGGAGGAACAACCCGATACTGCCAACAATGAATATTTCCAGAAGATTGCAACCGCTGCAGAGCGCATCTCTGCCATGATCCGGTTCACCAGAGAATACGAAGCGATCGGCATAACTTCTCCCGCATGGCAGGACACCCGTAAACTCGTTGAAATGGCGGCAAATCAAGCCTCGCTCGGACATGTCTGTGTGAAAAACGATCTTCCTGACGGAACAGAAGTGTTTGCGGACCCGCTGATCTTCAAGGTATTTTACAACCTGATGGACAATGCGATCCGATACGGCAGGAAGATAACGACAATCCGGTTTTCTGCTGAAGATCGTAATGGTGATCGGATAATCGTGTGCGAAGATGATGGCGATGGTGTAGTTGTAGCAGATAAGCAAAAGATATTCGACCGGGGTTTTGGGAAGAACACAGGGCTTGGTTTAGCCCTTTCCCGTGAAATTCTTGATATCACCGGCATCAGGATTCATGAAACCGGTGAGCCGGGTAAGGGAGCCCGATTTGAGATGATCGTGCCGAAAGATATGTGGCGTACCGTAGCGAAAGGTGTATAATGGCAGATACAATCCGGGTACTCTTCGTTGATGATGAGCCCGAACTGCTTGACATCGGCAAACTCTACCTTGAGAAGAGCGAAACATTTGCCATCGATACGTGCATCTCTGTCCCTGAAGCACTCCTGCGCCTGAACACGGAGCGCTATGATGCCATTGTCTCCGATTACCAGATGCCGGATATGGATGGGATCGCATTCCTCAAACATCTCAAAGCATCGGGGAATACAACGCCATTCATCATCTTCACCGGTCGGGGGCGCGAAGATGTTGTAATCGATGCACTCAACAATGGTGCTGATTTTTATATTCAGAAAGGCGGGGATAATAAAGCGCAGTTCACTGAACTTTCGAACAAAATACGTTATACAGTAACACGGAACCGGGCAGAAGAGGCACGGCTTAAGAAAAACGAGGGACTCGGGGCTTCCTGCGAACAGATCGCTGCAACTGAAGAAAAACTTCAGCAGCAGTTAGATGGACATACTAAAAAACAGGCTGCTCCCGAAATTTCAGAGGGCCAGTTCCGCGCTCTTGTGGAAAACTCTCCCGAGCCAATCTATATACAGGTCAATGGTCATTTCGTGTATCTTAATCAGGCAGCGGCCCGGCTTTTCGGCGCAGATTCTGCGGATCAGCTCTTAAATACCCCCTTTATGGACCGGATCCACCCGGATTTCCATGATCTTATCCGAAGCCGGGTCAGGACGATCATCGAAAATCCCGCACCAGTCCCTCTTATCTACGAAGTATATCTGCGAGTCAATGGAGATCCGGTCGATGTGGAGGTTGCAGCTGCACCAATCCGGTTCCAGAACGCGGAAGGGGTTTTGGTTTTCCTCCGGGACATTACCGACCGGAAACGGGCGGAGGATGCACTGCTTAAGAAAAACGAGGAACTCAATGCTTCCTACGAACAGATTGCTGCAACCGAAGAGGAACTCCGGGCAAACCTGGAGGATCTGACCCGGCAGGAACTGGCACTTCGTGAGAGTGAGACCCGGTACCGCCAGTTTTTCAATACCACGCTCGACAGCGTATTCATCACAACACCTGAGGGGAAGTGGACGGATTGTAATGATTCCTTATTGGAAATTTTTGGCTTTTCGACAAGGGACGAAGTATTCGGCGTGCCTGTTTCTTCGGTCTATGCTTATCCCGAAGAACGTGCTGCATTTTTAAAGCTCGTTGAGCAGGATGGATATATCAAAGAATATCCCATGCAGTTTAAGAAAAAGGATGGAACGATCAGGGATGGTCTCATCACTATTGTGCCCATAAAAAACCCTGATGGTTCCGTCAAAGAGTTTATTGGAACACTCCGGGATATCACGGAATTCAAGAATACCCAAAAGGCGCTTCGGGACAGTGAAGCAATTTATCAGCAGCTGGAAGCACAGCTTCCTGATTTCGTCATCATTCATGAAGGGGAAACCATTGTCTTTGTCAATGCAGAGGGAGCGCACCTGGTGGGAAAAACACCTGAACAGATTATCGGAACATCTGTCCTGTCCTATGCGGCTCCGGCGTATCACGAGCTGATTAAAAAGAACACCCGGCTCCGGTACCAGGGAGTCGCGGTTGATCCTTATGAGATTGAGATTATCACTCCATCGGGAGAGCAACGCAGGGTTGAGGTACGGGCAACCCAAATCTCCAGCCGGAAAAACCCGGCAACATTAACCGTTCTTACCGATATTACGGACAGGAAACGTGCCGAAGAAGAACTGCGGGGAGCCTATGAACAGCTCACGGCTCAGGAAGAAGAGTTGCGGGCACAATATGATTCTCTGGCAATCAGTCAGGCCGAATGGGAATCAACCTTCAATGCCATATCCGACTGGATCACCCTTATCTCTCCCGACGGTAAGATTCATCGCACGAACAAGGCAGTAGAATCCCTGCTCGGTATACCATCAGGGAAGGTACTGGGCAGGTACTGCTTTGAACTTATTCATGGAACTGAATGCCAGATTGACGATTGTCCACGGAGGCATATGCTGGAGAGTAAGAAACGGGAGATCACCGAGAGCCAGATGGGGAATGGAAATGGCTGGGTGCAGGTGACCGTGGATCCGATAATAAATGCCAATGGTAATGTGGTGAGTGCAGTTCACATCGTCAGGGATATTTCCGAACGCACCCGGTCACAAAAAGCCCTCGTGCAGGCAAAAAAGAAACTGAATCTCTTAAATTATGTAACGTTCAACGACATCCGGAATTCAGTTTTTTCACTTTCAGCATATGTTCAGATAATAAAAGATGAAGTCACAGATACACGAATCAATGGATTTATCGATAAACAGGACGAGATACTCCAGAAAATCACCCATTCTCTTACATTTTCACAGAGTTACCAGGATCTTGGCATCAAACCGCCAAAATGGCAGAATGCCAACCATGTATTTCTCCTGGCAATTTCCCACCTGGATTTCCTGAAAATAAATCATACGGTTCAGCTGGAGGGACTTGAAATCTTTGCCGATCCCCTGCTCGAAAAGGTATTCCAGATTCTTGCGGACAATACACTCACGCATGGAAAAACAGCAACCAAAGCGGTGTTTCGGTTTACTCAGGGCCCGGAGTCCGTGACGCTCTTCTTTGAAGACGATGGCGTGGGCATTCCTAAAGATAGTAAGAAGAAAATATTTTCACCGGACTTCCAGAAAAAGAAAGGCGTCGGTCTTTTCCTTGCCGGGGAGATTCTTGACATCACCGGTATTTCTCTCTGCGAAACCGGAGAACCGGGCAAAGGTGCACGGTTCGAGATGACGATTCCAAAAGGTATGTGGCGCATGACAGGAGATGAGTCATAATGGCAGATACAATTCGGGTTCTCTATGTCGATGACGAACCCGGCCTGCTGGATATTGGCAAGCTGTTCCTGGAAAAAACAGGGGAGTATACGGTCGATACGCTCGAGTCTGCCATAGAAGCACTCCGGCAACTTAAAACGAAACGGTATGATGCCATTATCTCTGATTACCAGATGCCGGATATGGACGGTATCGAATTCCTCAAACAGCTCAAAGCATCAGAGAACACAACACCGTTTATCATTTTTACCGGGAGAGGACGTGAAGATGTAGTCATTCAGGCACTCAACGAAGGTGCTGACTTTTATCTCCAGAAAGGCGGTGAACCCAAGTCGCAATTCGCCGAGCTTTCCAACAAGATTCGGTACGCTGTAACGCGGAAACGTGCGGAAGAGGCACTGATCAAGAAGAACGAAGAGCTCTACGCCTCCTATGAACAGATTACT
Organism: Methanoregula sp.; assembly: GCA_041645055.1. Classification (GTDB taxonomy): domain Archaea; phylum Halobacteriota; class Methanomicrobia; order Methanomicrobiales; family Methanospirillaceae; genus Methanoregula. The sequence goes on from JBAZQT010000031.1 coordinate 29,291, forward strand.
GCAACCGAGGAGGAGCTTCGTACAAATCTGGATAAACTGACCCGGCAGGAAATGGCGCTTAAACAAAGCGAGGAGCGATATCGCTCGGTTGTCAATGACCAGACAGAGATGATTGCCCGGTTTACTCCTGATGGAAACTTAACATTCGTCAACGAGGCATACCGTTCATATTTCGCATCGCTGCTGGACATAAAAGATGTCAAGGGACACTATATCCGGGAAATCCTGCAGGTGAAGAATTATGCTGATGTGGAAAAATTCCTCAGCTCACTCTCCCATAAAAACCCAATCCGTGAAATAGAACGCGTAGTACGGGGAAAAGACGGCGAACAGCACTGGCAAATCTGGTCAGTCCGGGCGCTTTTTAGCACAGATGGTAGTCCTGCTGAATACCAGGTTGTAGGCCGGGATATCACCGATAGTGTCCTGCAGAAAAACACCGAAAAGGAATTGCGGAGAAGCGAACAGCGGTCCCTTGCCGTGAGTATGAATGCCGGTTCCTGGATCTGGGAAGTCGATCCCTATGGAGTTTATCGATACACAAGTCCCGCCGTTGAGCAGATCCTCGGCTACCGGCCCGACGAGTTAGTAGGCAAAATGCATTGCTACGACCTGTTTGAACCCTCTATGCGGGAGGAACAAAAAGCGACCGTGCTTGCTATATTTAACCGCCACGAACCGTGCCGGCATTTTGTAATGCACGCACGCCACCGTAACGGGACTCCTGTTGTCCTGAACACCAGTGCTATCCCGGTATTCAAAGAAGACGGGACTTTTTCCGGGTACTATGGGGTCAATGAGGATATCACCGAGCGCAAGCGGGCGGAAGAAGCGCTAAAACTTAGTGAGATCCATCTTGCAGAAGCGATGGATCTGGCACATCTAGTGAGCTGGGAGTTTGATGTCAGGACAGGTCTGTTCACCTTCGATGACCGGTTCTATGCTCTCTATGGTACGACAGTAGAGCGTGAAGGTGGCAACCAGATATCAGCTGAAGTGTATGCCCGGGAGTTTGTCCACCCGGAAGATCGTGATATCGTTGTAAAATTTATGGAAAAGGCCGATAAAAAAACAGACCTTCATTGCGTATCACAACTGGAACACCGCATAGTTCGCCGGGATGGCGAGATCCGGCACATTGTGGTACGTATCGATGTCACGAAGGATGCAGAAGGCCGGATTGTCAAGACCCATGGGGTGAACCAGGACATCACCGTACGCAAGAGAACTGAAGAGGCACTCCGGGAGTCACGCCAGATTCTTGAGGCAATAATCAATACCATCCCCGTCAGGGTCTTCTGGAAAGATACCAATCTTACCTATCTCGGTTGCAATCCCCCGTTTGCCCATGATGCGGGCTTTGAAAAACCTGAGGATATTATCCGGAAGGATGATTACGCAATGGGCTGGAGCAAACAGGCCGAGCAATATCGGGCTGATGACCGTCTTGTTATTGAGAGCGGGAGACCCCGGCTCCTGATCGAAGAACCGCAGACTACCCCCTCCGGAGAAGAGATCTTTCTCCTCACCAGTAAAGTCCCGTTAAAGAATGCAACCGGTGAGGTCATCGGGGTCCTGGGAACCTACTTTGATATCACCGAACGCAAGATCACGGAGTCTGCCATCCAGGCAATAGTTAAGAGTATGGTGGGTTCAACCGGGCTTAATTCTCTTCGGAAAATAACGGAAAGTGTCAGCTCGTGGTTGGGAGCCGAATGCGTTATGGTCGGTGAGATTCAGCCCGATAACCAGACCGTCAATGTCCTGTCCATGCTCCTTGACGGAAAGGAGATCCCGGATTATTCCTACACTCTCAAAGGTACACCCTGCGACGATGTTGCAGAGCGGGGATTCTGCCTGTATCCCGATAATGTCATCCAGCTCTTTCCGGAGAGCAAGGACCTTATTGAGCTCAATATCCGTGGTTACCTCGGAACACCCCTGCGGAATTCCAGTGGACAGGTTTGTGGGATCCTTTGTGCGCTTTTCCGTAGCCCAGTCCAGGCATCGATGTCAATGCGGGAGATCATGGAAATTATCGCTGTGAAAGCTTCCGCGGAGATCGAGCGCAACCAGATCGAACGTGCACTTCGTGAAAGTCAGAAGATGCTCGCAGAAGCAATGGATCTGGCACATCTTGTGCACTGGGAGTTTGATGTCAGGACAGGTATGTTCACCTTTGATGACCGGTTCTATGCTCTCTACGGTACGACAGCGGAGCGGGAAGGTGGCAACCTGATGTCGGCCGAAGAGTATGCCAAAAGATTCCTCCACCCGGATGACCAGAACCTGGTGAACAATGAGGTGAATAAAGCCTTACAAGCCACCGATCCCGGCTACACATCACTGGTCGGGCACCGGATAATTCGCAGGGATGGTGAGATCCGGCATATTGTCGTGCGGTTCGGAATCACAAAAGACGAAAATGGCAGGACAGTCAAGACCCACGGGGCAAACCAGGATATTACCGAACTAATGCGAATGGAAAATGCCCTGCGGGAGAGTGAAGAGCGTTACCGGCAACTGGTGGAAAATCTCAATGATATTGTATATACCGTAGACACTAACGGCATCATCACGTACGTGAGTCCGGTGGTAGAGCGCCAGTACGGATATTCCTCTTCCGATCTCTTTGGCAAACCCTTTACGGATGTTGTATTCAAAGACGATATTCCAAATCTCCAGAAACGGTTCGCCGAAATGAGCACCGGAATAATTGTGCCGTTTGAGTGGCGACTGAAACATAAAGATGGCAGTCTTTCCTGGGTGAGGTCATCCACCCGCCCGTTACGGGACGATCACGGAACGAGCGGATTTTTGGGTATAGTCTCTGATATCACCAGAGAAAAACAGGCAGAACAGGCGCTGCGGGAAAGTGAAGCCCGTGCCAGGGCAATGATCCAGGCTATTCCCGATCTGGTTTTCCGTATGGATCGCCAAGGCGTCTTCCTGGACTATAAGGCAGACGTCAGCGATCTCTATGCCCAATCCGAGCCAACCCTCGTTGGCCGACGCAACCGGGATATTACTCCCCCGGAATTTGCCGATTTGATTGACTTACAGATTCGCACGGTATTAGAGACGGGTACTACGCAAACCTTTGAGTACGAATTGCCTATTCCGGGACGAGGTGTGCGAAATTATGAGGCACGCATGGTTGCGAGTGGTCTCAATGAAGTCACCGCAATTGTTCGCGATATTACCGAACAAAAGCTGGCGGAAGAGGCGCTTGCTGAGAGCGAGTCATTCAACCGGGGGCTTGTGGAAAACCTGCCCGAGTATCTCTCTGTCTACGGATCTGATGGGATTCTTCTCTACGTAAACCCGGCATCGGCAAACGCATGGGGGTTTGAAGCAGAGGAAATGATCGGCACGCATGTACTGTCCTATATTCCTCTGGAGTATCACAAACTGGTGAATGCCAATATTGCCGTCCGCCAGAAAGGAGGTGACATATCCCCGTATGAGATAGAAATAATCACCAAGAACGCGGTCCGGAGATCGGTTATCGTTAAAGCAACCCAGATCCAATACCAGAACAATCCCGCAATCCTCCTTCTCCTCATTGATATCACCGAGCGCAAGCGGGCAGAAAAAGCACTCTATGAAGCTGCCCAGTACACCCGCAAGTTGATCGAGGTCAGCCTTGACGCACTGGTCACCATCTCTCCTGAGGGTAGGATCACGGACGTCAATGCGGCAACTGAGCAGGTTACCGGATACTCCCGTGATTACCTGATTGGAACAGATTTTTCGGATTATTTCACGGATCTCGTGCGGGCAAAGGAAGGATACCGTAAAGTGTTTGATAAGGGTGTTGTGCTGGATTACCCGCTTGAGATCCGGCACAAGGATGGAAAAATCACCTCTGTCCTGTATAACGCAACGGTCTACCGTGATGGATCAGGAAACGTGCAGGGTGTCTTTGCCGCAGCCCGCGACATTACCGAGCGCAAGCGGGTGGAAGATGCCTTAAAGATGGCAAACAAGAAACTCAACATCCTTTCTTCCATAACCCGCCACGATATCAATAACCAGCTCGCGGTACTCACAGGATACCTTCGCATTCTAGAGAGAAAACAGCCCGATCCAACGCTCATCGGATATTCCCAGAAGGTTGCAGCTGCTGCGCAGCGGATCTCTACCATGATCCAGTTCACCAAAGAATACGAGCAACTGGGAGTGGAAGGCCCTGTATGGCAGGATATCAGTAAGCTCTCAAAAATGGCGGCTGTTGATCTTCTCCCGGAGAACGTTGATCTCAACGTGAATATGGAAAGTTACGAGGTCTTTGCCGATCCCATGTTCATGCTGGTTTTGTACAATCTTTTTGAGAACGCTATCCGTCATGGGGTGCATGTGACAGAAATCTCCGTTCACTTCATAGAAGAGGAAAGCTCAGGCACGCTGATTGTTGAAGATAATGGCGTTGGAATAGCAGCATCCATCAAAGAGAGAATATTTGAAAGAGGATTCGGTACTAATACCGGATTTGGCCTGTACCTGATCCGTCAGATCCTTCCAATCACCGGCTTATCCATTACAGAAACCGGGACTGAAGGAAAAGGCGCTCGTTTTGAGATCCACCTGCCTCCCGGAACATGGCGCAGAGGTCCAGGCTGAACTATCCGGAGGTACGATGCTGCTGATACCACAGATGGTGAGAATACATGAAGGGGAAAATAGGATGGTATTGAATAAAGCGAGTAAATGGCCGGGGGAAACACATTACCGGGAAAAAAATTTGATGTGTAGTGCGAGAGGGTAAGAGAACATGGCACTTGAACTTTTTTCCTATCAGAACAGTATCCTCAATCCTTTGCTGAAGCTGATTGTTCTGGTACTGTTTGTCATTGCAGTGTACGTGTTTTATCGCTGCCGTTTGATCTACGGGGGAAAATTACAGTTAATAGCCACCCTGCTCCTGCTGGGAGGTGTTGCCGGAGTATTGGCGTGGATATTCCGGTACGAGGGGGATTTCTATACCCAGTGGAAATGGGCGGAAAGTTTTTTTTCCCTTGCATTAGCGATAATCACCCTTGTGATTGCGTATATCGTGAGAATGAAATTTAAAAACGCAATTGCCCTGTTCGGTGGAGAACAAAACGGGGGCCAGAGATGATGGATCTTCTTGATTATGCGATAAGTCCCCTGAACCCGGCGCTGAAAATAGTTACATTCCTGCTATTTGCCGCCGTCTTCCTGATCTATCTTGACACACGAAAATATTTCGGCGGGAATGTGAAATCATTTATTGATTTCCTGTGCCTGTTTGCCCTGTTCATGACAATGGGGTCACTCTTCCGTTATTTCGGGGACGGCACGGACTTTGGTTTTACCAGCGCCTATTCCCTGAAATGGGTCCAGAGTATCTGTTACCTGTTTGCAGGAGTGTTCTATATCATTGCTGCAAAAAAACTACTGGCCCTGTTTCCGGGGGATAAATCATGAGCCAGATCGCAGATGAAATTACCAATATCTTATCTCCGGTAATAGGAAAAGGTCTCGCAACATCTGCAGTTTATATGCAATGCAGGAAAATGGCGATTCTGCCACAAGATCTGTCAGAAGAAAATATTGAAGAATTTTCTGAACAATTCAAAAAAGTGATGCAGATTTTTGCCGGTGAGCAGAAAGCCAATGAAATTACCATGAAGATCAGGAATCTAAAAAAATAATTTTTTTGATAACCGTTGTATGCTTTTTTTTTAGCCTTATCTTTTATTCATGCTCAATCGGGCAGATTTTTTGGATCGATAAAAAATTGTGTTGACTCTTACGCAGACTATTTTTCCATTGAGCCTTTTCATTTTTTTTTGGATTTGATAACGGGTTCCATAAAAAACGAAATCGTTGTGCCCGGACCAGAAGAGAGAATGATACACTCGCTGGCAGCTTGCGGATGAACGCCCGCTTTTTTTTTACGGAGCGCCGCTCGATAACAAAGCGTATCTACCTGTCATGCATGTTTTAAAAGACATTGATGTCGGAACATAATCCAAAAATTTTGAGATGAAAAATATGCGGGGCGTACGACCGGTCGTTACCATTAATTCAGCGAAAAAATTTGCCGAGCGGCAGGGTTACCGCTGGGTACCCAACCCGGATCCTGATCTGCCGTACGATGCCATTGCCTACCGCGATCAAGATGCCATTATGATCCGGGTCAGGACAGCCCGGCATTCACCGGGTGAATTCGATCTGTGGGAGGACTTCTTTTCCGATGATTTTGAAATCCTCCGGACCCTGCCAATGCCGGAAAATATCAGCCGCGAACTCTGGGTGCGCTATGTCTGGAGCCGGGTCTTCCAGCGGTACCGGGTCTTTGGAGACAAGTTGATGGAGATTAACATGATCGACCGGGAGAAGCCGGTTTTTAATAAGAGGGGAAAAGGCAATCCATTCTTTAAGTAGCATCTCCGTCAAAGGCCCTGAAACCAAATAAGCCCTATACGGGCTCCGTTTGGCAAAAGGACAAAGGTCAGATCCGGTTCCAGTGGAAGTGCGTCAACACCTGTGGAAAATAGTCTTTTAATCCGTTATTTTTCGAAAATACGCGTTTTAATCAGGATAAAACCTGTCAATTTAGCGGGCTTACAGCAGCCCCTTTTTTGGGGGTTACTTTGGGTCACGCCAGAATATTTCCTGCCTTTGAACACCCGTCATGACCCTGTTTTTGATAAGAGGGGAAAAGGCAATCCCTCCTTTAAGTAGCATCTCCGTCAAAGGCCCTGAAACCAAATAAGCCCTATACGGGCTCCGTTTGGCAAAAGGACAAAGGTCAAATCCGGTTCCAGTGGAAATGCGTCAACACCTGTGGAAAAGTCTTT
>JBAZQT010000032.1:0-33859 GCA_041645055.1 Methanoregula sp.
TTTGCGTTCTTCTTAATCTCTGCGACTTCGTCCTTTTTCCAGGTGGGCAGGTGGTGGGTATACAACGCCATTATTCCAGCCTCACTGCGGGACCCATCGTGGTCTTGACAAAGATGGAACGAACGTTCAACGGACCCTGTGCAAGGACAGCTTCGATCCTTTTTACGATCGTTTCAATGTTCTCGGCGACCTGTTCCGGCTTCATAGCCGTTGTACCGACCTTTGAAGAGAAGACCGTCTTGTCTTTAGTACGGATCTTCACAGAGTTGCGAAGACGCGCGACAATCGGGCGGATATCCTGCTGTGCAGGAATCGGCATCGGCATTCTGCCCCGCGGACCGAGCCGGGGACCTAAATACCGGCCAACGCCGGCCATGACACCCATCTCTGCAAGGAAGTACCGGTATGTACTGGCAACTTTCCGTGCTTCGCGGGGCTGACCGCCGAGCCGCTCTACTTCTTCAGGGCCGATAATCAGATCAACCTTGGCTTCTTTAGCCTGCGTGACGATGTCGCCTTTCCCGATGACACAGATACGGATTGGTTCTCCGGTGCCGTGGGGGAGCATAATCGTCTCGTCGATACGATTTTTCGGCTGCGCCATATCGATATTCTTGAGATTGATGGTAATATCGATGCTCTCAGAGAACTTACGCTCTGGCGCTTTTTCAATAGCCGCATTCACGGCTTCCAAAATTTTGGCCCTATCAACCATCAGATTCCTCCATAGTTCTGCGACCGGACCTATTCCCGATCTCCTATGGTTTTCTCATGTTATTTCACGAGAACGCTGTCATACTTGCCTTCATTGATGAGGGTAAAGACATCTTTTGCCTTCTTGCCGTCAACGGTAACTCCCATGCTGACACACGTGCCAATGACTTCCTTTACGGCAGTCTTGAGCTCGTACGAGAGCATGTTTTCGAGTTTCATGTTGGCAATTCTGACTGCGGCCTCGAATGGTAGATTGCCTACCACTTTGACGTTGGGCTCTGCGGATCCTTTCTCGATATTGGCCTCTTTCTTGATGAGTGCCGTCACCGGTGGGATACCCACGGTGATCGTGAATTTCTTTTTGTCGTCAACGGTGATAACAACCGGGACCTGCATTCCATTGAATGACGCGGTCTTTGCGTTGATCTCATCGACGACAGCTTTCACGTTGATACCGAGTGGTCCGAGCGAAGGTCCTAATGGGGGACCTGCGGTTGCCTTTCCGCCGGGTACTAAAACCTCGACCACTTCTGCCATAGTCTTTGCACCATGCCGTCCCGTATTTGCGGGCTCCGAGCTTGGGTCTGTAAATATTGATGCCAAGGGACATAAAGGTGATCTTGGGGATCTGAAAGATGGTTGAATATAGGATGTCCAATGCTAGCCCCAATATTGTGTAATTTATGAATGAAAAAGTAAATGAGACAATAAATCAATTTTATTTTAGTTGATTGAAATTATTTTGGAATTTCTTAGTCAAGGTTGGATCGGTTCTCTTATTGGAATTATTGGAATATGTCTAGGCATAGTGGTTGCCATTTATTTCTACCGCCAATCAAGAGTGGGTCCACGACTTGTATATCAAACCAAAGCAATCAAAATTATTGGAAAGGATGAGCGAGCAATTCCAGACGATGTTAGAATTTTTTTTGGAAATACACCCGTTGAAAGATTAGTAAAAAATCTTATTATTATTTGGAATTCGGGATACACAACTTTCGATGGGAAAAATATCATTGATACTAATCCTTTACGAGCCGAATATAGTCAAGGCACCTCTGTAATGAGGGTCACAACACTAAAAGCGACAAGACCTGAAAATGGATCTCGCGCACACGTAAATCCAACAAATCTAAATGAGGTAATTTTTTCCTTTGATTATTTAGATCCAAATGACGGTGCAGTGTTTGAAATTTATCATACCGGCGAAGAAATTATTCCTAATATGATGGGCACCATAAAGGGATTGCCTAAAGGCATTTCCGATTGGGGGATTATAAAAACCGCAGCTCGAAAAGAAGAACCTACCAAAATTAAAAATCCAATATTGGCTATTTTAGTGGGATTGGGAGCTATTATGCTTCTATTGATTATTGCATTTATTATTTTGGCATTAATCTATACAATAATTGTAACAATCACGAATGGAATATCAAGGGGAGATTGGAGTTCGTTGATTTTTCTTTTAGTTCCTGCATTGCCTCTCTATCTGTTGTACAACTTCTGGGCTGATAGAAAAAAATTCCCAAAAAACCTGATGATAGACGAATTGAAATATTAAATGCTCGGACACCCCATATCCGCTACGCGAGAGCGGTCGTTTATCGTCATAAAGAATAGTGAAAGCAGGTTTTATCGAACAGATAGAATCAATGATTTTATTCAATCGATGAAATACGACAATTATTTATCAAGACAATTTAAATTACCCTTAAAAAGGCACTAACATGGATAAAGGAAATGATAGTCAACATTCCTCTCAATATTGTGTAAATGAATCATCAGTTCATGATTTTGAAATAGATTATTTTGGATATAAAAAAGTTGCAAAAGAACTTGCATCTAATATTATTCGGTTAGATTCTCAATCCGGCTATGTAATCGCCGTAGACGGAAAATGGGGGAGCGGAAAATCGTCTTTTCTTTTTTATACAAGGCAATATCTTACAGACCATCGGAAAGATTTGGATATCCCCTTGAATAGTCAAGAAACAATTGTTTTTAATTTCGATCCTTGGCTTTTTTCCGGCCATCAGGATATTGTCTCTCAATTTTTTACCCAGTTAAAAGCTCAAACTGATATCTGTCGGTCAAAATTTTCCCCAAAAACATTGAAAGTTTTAAATCATTTTTTTAGGTACGGGTCACACTTAAAAAAAGTACCAACCTTGGAAGGACAAATATCAGGATGGGCTTTTACTGGAATAAATAAAATAATTGAATCAAAGATAGAAGATTCTATAAAATCCATTTTTGAAATCAAACCTGAAATAATTAAAGAATTACAAGACCTAAACGAGAAGATTGTAATTATTATCGATGACATCGATCGTCTTACATCAGAGGATATTCGAGAATTATTCAGAGCAATAAAAGCAATTGCAGATTTTCCTAACATAGTTTATTTACTTGCCTATGATGATGAAATTGTCATCAATTCTCTCAAATGTGAATTCAATAAATGTGAGGATCAAAAATCTACACAGCATAATTCAAGGGCCGGCTTAAAATATCTTGAAAAAATTGTTCAATTTTCAATTCCCTTACCAATGATCGGAGAAAGTTTGTTAAAAGAATATACCGAAAAAATTGTTTTCGATGAAAAATTTAAAGATACTCAAGATAATTTAATTGAATCCACACGATGGACTGATATTTATCATAATGGATTACGTCATTTTCTTAGAACTCCTCGAAACGTAATACGACTTAATAATGCATTATTAATGCTTTATCCATCGGTAAAAAATGAAGTCAATATTGTCGATTTTATTAGTATTTTAATTTTAAGGCAAAATTACCCTGAATTATATAATCATATCAAAGACAATCATAGATTTTTTATCATAGATACTTCAGTAGAAGGTTTGTGGTTTTACCGGGACCAAAGTTCTGAGATTTTAACAAAAATACATGAGGATTGGATAAATGCTAATATAATTCAAGAAGATCGGAAGGCAGTTGCGATAATTTTGGCATCTCTTTTTCCGGAAATTTCTCCGTATATACAACATTTTTTTACGAGTTCCAGTTACTATGTCCTACGAAGTCCAAAAATGCATAATATTAGTTTAAATTATGATACATTTCTCAAATATTTTAGATTCCAATCTGAACCAGATTATTTCTCGGAATCTGAATTAATTAATATACTAATTTCAATAAAAAATCCTGACGAGTTTGTAGATTTTATAACGAGATTAAACAGTCGATCTTCGAAGATAGGATCAAAAGCCCTCACATTTTTTGAAAGAATTCTTCCATTAATAAATGAAGAAACACCAGAAATTTCTCTTGAAAATCTTATTATGGGAATTTTCAAAATTAAAAACGAAGTTTTGAATTTAAAAAATACACCACATTCTAAATCCGGTTTTCGGAAAAATATTTTTGAATATATTGAAGCAATTCTCTACAAGATTTTATCTCTCTACCCAGAGGAAAAAAAATTGGAATTACTGAAAAAATCTTACTCGCAAGGAACTTCATTCTCTTTGGAAGCAGGACTAATAATTGTAATCCGGCAACAAAATGGTGATTGGGAAGGCGGGGATTGGGAAGATACGGGATTAAAAACCCCGATAAAAGCATTTCTAAATTTTTCGGAACTAAAACAAATTGAAGAAATCTATGTAAAAAATATTCGAAATGCTTTTTCGACAGATCTGAGAAATTTTTCTGCGCCGTATTTGAGTACAATTATCTTGGTTTGGAATAAGTTGAGTCCAAACGATCCAAAATTGATTGAAGCTATAGAAAAAATGTGGATGGATAATGGTATATTAATTGAGATTATTCGATCATCGTATGAAAACAATTACCTTTCGCCAATTTCTCCCGTTTCATTGGAACCTATCAAATCTGAAAAAGAATTCCGGGAGAAAGTGGAGACCATTTTAAAAACACGAGAATTAAAAGATTCAGAAAAAACATGCCTATTAGAATTTCTTAAGGCAAATCGCAAATTAATTGATCTCATCGAAAACTTAGCAAAACAAAATTCATAAAAAAATTCTCAATGATTTTTTTTATTCAAAAAGAAATCGAATGCCGCAAATCGACATTATTGTTCGGTTGGCAGCAGTAAAAAATTTATAAGAGGACTACAGTTGATACAACGATCCAGCCGGGCGACCCCCATCCACGTGTAGCCCAACTCGCCAATAATGCGATGCGGTCCTGGCCTGCCACCAATGCTGTACCCATACGACCCCCCCTCTCGCATTCAGCCCGCTCATGCTCCGCCCATGTACAAAATTCACTTCGTAAAACTGCTCGAAAAAATTCAAGAAATCTTCCGAAAATTGCAAAGGGAGAGAGGGGGTCGCATGGGTACAAAATGAAAATGGACACCATGAATGAAGCGCCAGGACCTTAAATTCATGATGTGAACTTTCTGGTTCCTTCCTTCCGCACTTGATCAATTTGTACCCATGCGACCCCCCATATCCGGAGAGTGAGAGCGGGTGCCTCAGACAACAATCACTATGACTTGTGCCCCTTTGCTCAGGAATTCATTACATTCTGAAGTAGTGGTTGTCAATTAGGTTGTCAATCTGGTTGTCAATTAAGAATAATTGTCAATCATAAGAATCCGGCTATCGGGAGATGCTTCAAACAACAACCTCGATAACATTTCCCCTTTACCGGGAATGATATTCTCATCGGGTTCAAGATACAAAGAATACCGCTTCCTTGATATTCTGTTTTGCCTCTTTGATAGTCCGGCCCAGCGAGGCCCCGACGAGGCGGCCGAGCGACCCCCATAAGGGGGTGGGTAAACTCGCTAAACACACAAGAGTAGTACCCAATCAAGGCAAATCCGGCCCCATCCCAGCCCCCGATTCCCCATAAAGATACCCCCAACCGGCCAGTTCCGGCGATTTTACGAACGGTTAAAATTGAATTCCCAACATATCGCGCCCGATTACCAAACGAGCGTTTTTACGAGGAGATTAACCGGCCAGTACGGTGCAGTTTGAATGGGCGATCGCCAGACCACGCGATGGAATGGACGGTCGGGAAAACAGCAGAAATTCACCCGGCAAAAATCCGCACATAGCAGCCATTGACGGGGCGATTACAGAAGCCCGCGATGGGCTGGACGATCGGACGGGAGCGGAGAGCAAAATTCAAGATCCCCTGATTCACATCGGACGATATAGCCAATCCTTAAAATACTCTGTTTACGCACATTGCATTGAGAAGAAAGGTGCGTTTATGACAGCAAAAAACAGCGAACTCGTGACCACGGTTTCCATCCTCACGCGAAGGCTGAGAGAAGGCAAGACATACGATGATTTCCGCAAGGCTTGGTACCACACAACCGGTTTCGGCGTCAAGGACAAGGAAGTAGAAGGGACCGGTAACCGCATGTTCTCCATGATCAATGTGTTCGACCCGCGAGAGGTTGTTGTTGTCGGTTTTTCAACCACGACGCTTGAGCAGCTTAAGGATGCACTGGACATTGACGTGAAAGTCCGGGGGGAAAACCCGCTCGATGATATCATCGAGCCCGATATCGGCAGGAAATTCTGTGCCCTCATTTCGGAGGATGACTTTTCTGCCGTGGGAAATATTCCCTATAAACTTCCAACCATCGCAGGAAAGGAAACAGATATGGCAGAGTTCGCAAAGACTATGCAGTCCCTGCAGGGACTCTTTGGTGCAGCGTCAAAGAAACGCGATGCGGTAAATGAAGCCCGCAAAAAAAGAAATGATCCTTCCCGGTATCATTTCAAACCTTTAATGACATGAACGAAATTCTGTAAAACTTAGCGAACCTGTTGGAAATATTCCCCGGCCAGCATCCCGTAATACCGGGTCGAACGCCAGTGATCCCGCAGCCAGACATGCTCGCGGAGCGTGCCTTCGTACTGCAGTCCACACTTCTCCATCATGAGTACCGAGGCACGATTCAGCTCGTCGCATTTCCCGTACACCCGGTGCATCCCGAGTGTCACAAACCCGAATGCTATGTACGCCCGGAGGATCTCCGTTCCATACCCGGCATTACAGAAATCCGGGAGCAGAACAATCCCGACTTCTGCTGTGCTCTTCAGTTCGCGATCGATCTCGATGAACGTAAGGCCGGCGAATTCCCCCGTTGCCGGTATCCGGGCGGCGAGCACGTAGTCCATCCGGTCTGCCCGCTGCGATTCATCGATTGCGTGCTGCAGGAACCCGGCAACCTGCTCATCGTTCTCAAGCCAGATGAGCACGTATCTCATTATGCCGGGGTCACGGGCGATGCGCTGGATGTTAACGAGATCCTGCCCGGTCAAATCCTCTAAAATCAGCCGCTCAGTTGTTATGCAAAAACTCAAAATTCCATTCCCCGTGGGTTTACTCAGGAAGAAATATTTGCCCGGAAACATATGAAACCTTTTTTTTTAATTTCCTCCGATGACAACCTATGAAAGTCATTGGCAGCAGTCACCGTACGGACCTGTGCACAAAAAAAAGATTCACGAATAATTTTTGTTAAGAATTTCCCGGCCTCATTCCCATACCGGTCCTCACTTCCCCTTAAGAACGGGATGCTTTATTACTAAATTTTTAAAATTCGTCCGCACTTCCTTTTCTATCGCAGTCAACTGTTGATACGCGGCGCACAGCTCTTCACTCTTTTGTTTAAGTTCAATATCTGCCGTTTTTCTATCCGTGATATCTTCGAGTGACTCAACGGCCCCGATGATTTTCCCGTTCCGGTTTTTAATGACCCCTGCGGTAAAATGAAGCCATCTCCCCGCTTTTCCGATATGGGGGAAGAAATCCGTTGCTTCATATGCACCTTCAATAAGAACCGATTTTGCATACTTATCCCGGTAACATTCAGGAATCTTATCCATTGCGTTATCCATGAGAAGATCAGCAAGGCATGGACGCCGGGTGGGATAGAACGCCCTCCAGTGTTCATCAGTTCCGACAATATCATCTGCCGCTATACCGCTAAATACGACAAGCGCCCGGTTCCAGTAGAGGATCCTATGATTGTGGTTAATCACAAACTGGGGTATCGGGGATTCCTCAATGATCGCATTCAAGGTCATCTCCTTTTCTTCAAGAATTCGCTGGCTTGTTGCAAGATCCTCGTAACTGTATCGGAGCTCTTCTTCTACCGCAGCCATCTGTTCATACGCAGCGCAAAGCTCCTCATTCATTTTTGCCAGTTGCAGTTCTGCAGATTTGCGATCAGTGATATCCCTGCCCACGGACTGGTATTCAACAAGAGTCCCGTTCTCATCGAAGATGGCCCGGTCATTCCACTGGTGGTACCTGAGAGACCCGTCCGGTAAAATTGCCCGGTGCTCCATGGTGCCTATGGGCCTGTCCCGGGTCAGTGATGCGAAATGCGAGCGGATGATCCTTGCATCATCTTCCGGGATATGGGGAGTGAACCGGTGACTGATGGTACTCTCCCCCTGCACCCCGAAATGCCGGCAATATGCATCGTTTACAAAATGGTGGGTTCCATCCGGTTTGAACCGGCAGATGAATTCAGTCTGGTCCTCCACGACATTCCGGTACCGTTCTTCACTCTCCTTTAACGCTCTCTCTGCACGTCGTTTTTCAACGGCCAGTATAATTTTATGACTGAGTTCCCGGAATTGTGAACGGGTCTCTCCCCCTTTCTGCACATAGTAATCAGCACCGGCATCGAATGCCTGGATAACAATTTCTTCCCGCCCCTTGCCGGTAAAGAGAATGAACGGGAGATCGGGATGACAGGAGCGGATTTTTTTGAGTAGTGCAATACCATCCATTTCCGGCATCTGGTAATCGGAAATTACCCCGTCATAATTTCTTTTTTTCAGTAAAACGAGCGCTTCTACAGAAGAAGGTGTGGTGTCAACATCAAAGGCACCCCCGCGTTCAAGGAATGTTTTTCCCAGGTCCAGAAGGGTTGGTTCATCATCAACATAAAGAACAGAAATGCGATTGTTGGGCACTGGCACGTTTAACACCTAATGAAATGCTATAAAACCCTCTATTCATCCCGTGCCAATCATAGTGCCTGGATGATTTGAAACCTGATAATTCGTTATATTCTTCAGATGATTTATCGATTATTGTTTTAATCTCAACCGGGATTTCTACATTAAACAAAATCGGTTTATTTAATATTTAAATTTTGTTACTTTTGATTATCAGAAGCACGACCAAAATATCTCCAGATAACAATGATTATTTCAGGAACGAAGGATTACTTCTACTGTTTATCCTGCATCTGCCCGACTAAAAACCATTGAAGAGGGGAACATTCTGGACGAGGAACATTACCGGAATATAATCGGCCTTTTAAGAGATGCGCACAAGGGACTTACTATCGAAGAAATTTCAAAAAACTTAAACCTGAGCAGAATAACCACAACAAAATATCTCAATTCCCTCTTTGTTTCCGGCCAGGTAAATATGAGAAAACTCGGTCCGGCTAAAGTATTTACCCTCTCAACAAGAATCCCGGCCGAACAGATTCTCAGCCAATCCTCGGATCTAATCCTTATTCTTGACGAATCCTATGTCATCAGGGAAGTCAGCGAATCCTTTCTTTTAGCATTTGGGATCAGCAAAGATCAGCTGGAAAACCAGAAGATTAGTACAACATTTATCGGTCCCATCCTGATAGATCGGATCCGCGACCCGGTAAAACAGGCAATGGCTGGGAAAGAATCCATCGTCAATGCATGGATCCCGGTACACAAGGAAAAAAGAGCGTTCCGTATCCGCATAATCCCGCTTGCATTCGGGTGGGGAGATAAAGGAATTGCGGTTATGCTTGAAGACCGGACGGCAGAGATCCTGGCACAGGAAGAAAATGCTCTTCTTGCCGATCTTCTCAACGCCTCCCCGGCAGCTATTACCGTTCACGACTTCAAGGGAAATTTCCTGTATTCAAACAAAAAGAATCTCGATCTTCACGGGTATTCGCTTAACGAGTTCCGTAACCTGGACCTTTCTAAGCTTAATGTTCCGGAGTCTGCAAAACGCATTGCCAGACGTATGAAGGAGCTTAAGGAAACCGGGGAAGCGTCATTTGAAGTTGCTCATTTCCGGAAAGATGGCCATCAAATCCCCCTCGAGGTCCACGCTAAAGTCACGACGTGGGGAGACAAAAATGTGATCATCAGTATTGCTACAGATATATCTGAACGGAAACTGGCAGAGAGTGCACTTAAGGAAAGTGAACGTAAGTTTGCCGATATCATCGCGTTTCTCCCGGAGGCTACGCTTGTTGTGAACCGTGAGGGCACGGTTATTGCCTGGAATCGCGCCATTGAAGAGATGACCGGGGTCAAAGCATGCGACATTGTGGGAAAAGGGAATTATGCATATGCAACTGCCATGTACGGGGAACGTCGGCCATTTCTTCTGGATCTTATCTTCCATGACGATCCGGATGTGAGGATGAATTACCGGCATCTCCGGAAAGAAGGCAATACTTTTACAGCAGAAACTACCCTGACTCCTCCCGGTGCCGGAGAACTGCTCGTATGGCTGAAAGCATCTCCCATGTATGACAAGGATGGCAGAATTATCGGGGCGATAGAGTCCATCCGGGATATTACCGATCTCAAACGGGCAGAAACAGAATTACGCGAATCGGAACACAAATTTGCTTCCGTCTTTCAGAGCAATCCGGTTGCACTTACCCTTGTATCGGCCACTGATGGTGTATTTGTCGAGGTTAATGACACGTTTTCGATACATTCCGGGTATACCCGGGAAGAAATAATCGGCAAAACGTCAGAGGAACTGGACTTTTTTGTTGATAATGATAAATATGCACAGATGGTCTCCCTGATCCAAAAACAGGGTCACATTCAGGACATGGAATTGCGGTGCCGGATAAAATCCGGCGATATCCGGACCTGTCGGTTTTCATCCAATATTATAATAATGAGCGGAAAGCCTCACATTCTGTCTACCGTAGAAGATATCACGGAACAAAAAAAAGCAGAGGACGCCCGGCAGCAACAAACCCGGGCACTTACAACGCTCAATACACTGGCAATAGAGCTGGCATCGATGCCATCAGGTAAACCGGTTGAAAAGATAATTTTGGAAACACTCACGAAGATGTCTGGCGCTGTTGTGACGTTGTTCTCAGACTATGATCCTGTTGACCGGACACTTCGGGTAACACATATGGAGATGGCGCCGGGCATGCTTGAAAAAGTCATCAAGCTGCTGGGGAAACGGCCTTTTGATATGCGGATACCGCTGAGCGATGAGATGTACCGGGAGATTACCCGGGACATCATAGGGAAGAAAAAGACACTGACCGAGATCAGTTTTGGGCAGATCCCGCCACTTGTCAGCACCAGTATCCAGAAGTTAGTTGGTATCGATCGATTCATCGGAATTGCGTGTGTTATCGAGGGCCAATTGTACGGTACATCGATGCTGGCAATGAAAGCCGGCCAGCCGGATCCGTCAACCGAACTTCTCGAATCGTTTGCTCATATTGTTGCCGTTTCGCTCCGAAGGCGGCGTGCAGAAGATGTAGTGCGGGAAATCGGGGAGCGCTACCGCCTGATCCTGGAAAAGGTGAATGACGGGATACTGGTCAATGAAATGACACCAAAGGGACCGGGAAAATTCATTGATGCAAATGACCAGGCATGCCGGATCCTTGGCATGAGCCGTAAAGAGATGCAGGATATATGTCTTGTCGATCTCGACACTCCCGATATGAGAAAAAGAGCTCCTGATATTTTCCAGGAGATTGTGAGAAACAACCACGCTGTTTTCCAGACCAATTACCGGACAAAAGACAACCGGGAAAAAAACCTTGACATAAGTGTCAGTCTTTTCGATCTCAATGGACGCCCGACCATGCTATCAGTAGTCCGCGATATCACGGAACGCAAAGGCCACATAGTTGGACGTCAGTGCAGGATATCTGAAGAGGAATGAATATACGGAAAATTAAAACCCTGAAAAAACCCGGTGAAGGGTGAGGAAGTTCAACGGACCACACCGGGGATCTTCATAACTAAAATGTAGGGAATGATACGTGCTGCTGTTTTGAAATATTTTTTTTAGTCCTGCCACTTTTATTCTCGTGATACTTTCTTGGAGGGACCAGCATTTCCAACCGTGCACCTGTACCGGTTATCCCGGCATCCCATGGAATTACCCCAGATACGTTCACAAAGACCATACAACTCCGATAGCCACGAGCATCCGCAGTCGTATCACACAACTTAAAAACCAACAATTTAAGGAATCCAACAAGCAATAAGAGATCAAACGGGATTAACTCTCACAGAAAGAATGGATCATACTGCCGTGAGTGTCTTACCGTTTCAAATGATAATATGAAAAGAAACGCTCTGATTTCGTTACCGGGGCTGTGGTGAAAATTATGAAATGTTACGTCTGTGGAAAAGAAGGAAAAGACAGTGATGCCGTGGCAGTCTGTGTTGCCTGCGGTATGGGAACCTGCATGAAGCATACGATCCGGCGAGATGTAGATGTATGGGAGGGCAGGTACCCGCTCCCCACCCATAAGATGCCAAAAAAGATGCCCCGTATGCTCTGCCCGGACTGCGATGCTGCGTTCGGGGAGGGTAAGTGATGGCTTCCCTTGCCAACCGCAGTATCGCAGAAGCCGTTGGGACGGCACTCCTCGTGTACTTCGGTGCCGGGGCAGCGGCGATCACGTTGATGATCGCACATGGGACAAAACCGGCGACATCTTTTAACATTGGGATCGGCCAGCTCGGGGGGCTTGGCGACTGGTTTGCCATCGGGATCTCGTTTGGTATCGTTATCGCTGCCGTGATCTATGCGCTCGGCCGGGTCTCCGGGGCTCACATCAACCCGGCGGTAACTATTGCGCTCTGGGCAACGAAACGGTTCCCGTCCGGTGACGCTGTTGCATACATAATTGCCCAGTGCATTGGGGCTGCGATCGGGAGCCTGCTCTTCTTCTTAACCGTGGGGATGGATGCAGTCACGATCGGTGGACTTGGGGCGACCGCACCGTTTCCGGGGATCGGGTACGGGCAGGCAATCCTTGTCGAAGCAATTGCAACCTTTGTGCTGATGCTCGTTATCATGGGCGTCGGTGTTGACAAACGTGCCCCGCCGGGATTTGCCGGGCTCATCATCGGCCTGACCGTGGCCGGCATGATCACGGCGACCGGAAATATCGCCGGGGCCTCACTCAATACAGCCCGTACCTTTGGGCCGTATATGATGGACTTCCTGTTAGGAGGTCCAAACCTCTGGGCATTTTTCCCAATCTATATCATCGGACCCGTCATCGGTGCTGTAGTTGCAGCAGTCTTCTACGACCGGATTACCGCAGAATGACGGCGGTCCAATCATCTTTTTTAAGTAGATTTTATTCTTATTTTATGGAACATCCATAAGCGTCCTACCCCACGTGAGGCGTCAAGAAATATAGTTCCGGCCTACATTCTGGCAGTCGCAGAAGTTTTTTCACCACAGTCAAACCGCAAATACAATTATAAACAACCTGTGTAGCAATAACCAGTTAACCTATGTGGAGATCGGGCCATGTACACCGTCCTCTATGTTGATGACGAACAGACACTTCTGGAACTGGGAAAAATATTCCTTGAACAGTCAGGTTCCATCACTGTAGAGACCGCCCTCTCTGCAAAAGAGGGAATCGAGGCACTGGAAAAAAAATCTATTGACTGCATCATTTCCGATTACCAGATGCCGGAAATGAACGGCCTCACGTTTCTCAAACACTTAAGAAAAGAGAACAACTTAATTCCGTTTATCCTCTTCACCGGCCGGGGGCGCGAGGAAGTCGTCATCGATGCGGTGAACAACGGTGTCGATTACTACCTCCAGAAAGGAGGAGATCCCACATCACAGTTCGTTGAGCTGGAGCATAAGATTAAACTCGCCATTGAACGCCGACGTACTGATGATGAACTTCTGGAATCCCGGCAGAGGATGACGGACATCATTAACCACCTGCCAGACGCAACCTTCGCAATCGATCTTGATGGGAACGTGATCGTATGGAACCGGGCAATGGAGGAAATGACCGGGGTTAATAAAGAGAAGATCCTTGGGACAGGGGATCATTCCTATGCCATCCCGTTTTACGGAACGAGGCGCCCCATTCTTCTCGACCTTGTTTTAAAGGATGATGAAGAGACCTGGAAAAAATATCCGCAGATCATCAGAAAGGACACCAAACTGATCTCTGAGATATACATCCCCATCCTCTACGGTGGAAAAGGTGCTTTCCTCTGGTTTATCGCATCCCCGCTCTATGACACGCACGGGAACATTACCGGTGCTATCGAATCCATCCGGGACATCACGGACTGGAAGACGGCAGAGGATGAACGAAGGGGTGCATATGAACAGATCGCTGCAACAGAAGAAGAACTGCGTGAACAATACGATGAACTGAAAAAGAGCGAAGATGCACTCGGCGAGAGTGAGGAGAATTACCGTACCCTGTTTGATGAGGCGGCAGATCTCATCGCCATTGTGGATGCACATGGCACGTTTCTCAATATGAACAGGAAATTTGTAGAGGAAAGCGGTTATGAGCGGGAAGTAATAATGGGCAAAAACGTGTTGACATCAGGCATCGTAACTTCATCCTCCGCAGCGAAGGTCGCAATTCACATGGGCCAGATTTTCCTCGGAAATAAATCTCCTGTCTTTGAAATTGACGGCGTTACAAAGAACGGGACAATTATACCCTATGAGATCCAGGCGACACCTATTGTAAAACACGGAAAAGTGGTTGCAGTCCAGGCAACATTGCGAAATCTCACCGAGCGAAAACATGCGGAAAAGGAGATCCGCGAACGTAAAAAAATGTTAGAAGAGATCGTTTCAGGCTCCCCCATCCCGCAATTTGTCATAGATAAAAACCACCGGATCGTCAGCTGGAACCGGGCACTTGAGGAATACAGTGGCGTGAAGGCAAAGGAAGTTCTTGGTACAACACATGCCTGGAAAGCCTTCTATGACACAGAACGGCCGGTGATGGCGGACCTGTTGGTGGCAAATCAGCCTGAAAAAATACCGGAATGGTATACCGGGAAATCTGACAGGTCCAAATATGTCGATGGGGCATACGAAGCAACCGATTTTTTCCCGCGAATGAGGGGAGAAGGCATCTGGCTCTACTTTACCGCAGCAGTGCTCCGGGATTCGGAGGGTAATATTGTTGGCGCAATCGAAACACTCGAAGATATTACCGAACGAAAGAAAGCAGAGGAGGAACTGCGAGCATCCTATGAGCAGATCGCTGCCTCAGAAGAAGAACTGCGTGATCAATATGAGGAACTGAAAAAGGGGGAGGATGCACTCCGTGAGAGTGAGAAAAATTACCGCAGCATCCTTGAAGATATTCAGGATGCTTACTACCGGAGTGACAGTGCCGGAAACCTCATACTGGCAAGCCCCTCGGTAGCACAGCTGCTCGGGTTCGACTCGGTATCAGAACTGATCGGGATGAATATTGCAAAATCTCTGTATTACAATCCGGAAGAACGCAAAAAACTCCTTGCTGAAATAACCAGCAGAGGATCAGTTACCGATTACGAAGTAACGCTGAAAAAGCGGGACGGAACTCCGGTTCCTGTTTCGACGAGCAGCCACAGGTACTTTGATCAATCCGGGAATTTTCTTGGTGTTGAGGGGATTTTCCGGGACATCACAGAACGCAAAAAAATGGAAAATTCGCTCAAAGCAAATGAAGAGAAATACCGCTCACTTGTCGATAACCTCAATGTGGGTGTCTACCGGAACACAGCCGAATTTCCCGGCAGGTCTCTCTGGGCAAACCCGGCATTTATCAGGATTCTTGGGTATGATTCTTTACAGGATTTCCTGGAACACCCGGTCACGGATAGCTATGTCAATTCGGAAGAGCGAAAAAAATTTATCCAGATCGTGGAGAAAGACGGTTTTGTTAAGGATTATGAACTACAGCTGAAAAAGAAAGACGGTACGCTTATCTGGGTTTCAATCACCGCACAGGCAAAGAAGAACCCGGAGGGGATAATCGAATGGATTGACGGAATTTGTGACGATATCAGCGCTTTGAAAGCTGCTGAGGAAAAGAGCCGGCGTTACCAGTTCGAAATGTCAAGGGCCATCGATTATCTGCCGGATGCCACTTTCATCATCAACCGGAAAGGTTCCGTTATTGCGTGGAACCAGGCAATTGAAGTGATGACCGGGGTCAGTGCTAAAGATATAATCGGCAAGGGAGATTACGAATATGCCATCCCGTTTTACGGAAACCGGCGACCGATCCTGATCGATCTCATCTTTGCATCAGAAAATGAGTTGAAAAAAGGAGATTATGTAGAGATAAACCGGACCGGGGAGATCCTTTCTGCCGAGACTCCCAATCCAACCCTTAAGGGGAAACACGCGGTGTTAAGGGCCATTGCCGCTCCCATCTATGACGAAGTCGGAAATGTTGCCGGTGCCATCGAAACGATTACCGATATCACCGAACTAAAACGGGTGCAGGAAGAGCTCGTCGAGTCGGAGAACAGGTACCGGACGATATTTGAGAACACCGGCGCTGCAACAGTCCTATTAGAGGAAAATACTATTATTTCCCTTGCCAATGCCGAATTCGTGAGACTGTCTGGATATCCAAGGGAGGAAATTGAAGGCAAAAAGAGATGGACAGAATTTGTGGTAAAAGAAGATCTCGAAAGGATGCTCGCCCAGCATAACCTGCGGCGGGAGAGACATGAAAAAGCACTCAGGCATTACGAATTCAGGTTTGTCACAAAAACCGGTGAGATCCACAATATTTTCTTAACCATTGATGTAATTCCCGAAACGAAAAAATCGGTTGCCTCCTTAATGGATATGACCTCGCAGGTCCGTGCACAGGATGCCATGAAACAGGCCAACAGGAAGCTCAATCTCCTGTCGGGCATCACGCGCCATGATATCGGGAACCAACTCCTTGCCCTCTCAGAATTTCTTGAACTATCAAAAGAGTCTCTGGCCGATCCAGCCCGCATATCCGGATTCACCGAAAAGGAGATGCATATCGCAGAGACGATCACAAGACTGATCAATTTCACCAGGGACTATGAGGAATTAGGCGTGAATGCTCCCGCGTGGAAGAACATCCATACGATTATTGGCAATGTCGTCACCCTGCTTCCGATGCGGAACATCCGTGTTGATGCCGGGGATCCTGCCCTTGAGGTGTTTGCGGATCCGTTGCTGGAAAGAGTGTTCTACAATCTTATCGACAATGCCCTGCGGTACGGCGGGGATCGTATGACTTCCATTCGTGTCTCGTCGCACGTGAGCGGGAACGGGCTGGTAATTGTATTCGAGGATAATGGTGCAGGAATTGCCATTCAGGACAAAACCCACCTCTTTGAGAAGGGTTTTGGGAAAAATACCGGCCTTGGACTTTTCCTTTCCCGGGAGATCCTCGGGATCACCGGAATTACCATCACCGGGGACGGTGAGCCAGGGAAGGGGGCACGGTTCGAGATTACCGTGCCTGAGGGTGCGTACCGGTTTGCTGGCAGAACCTGACAAATCCGATGTAAAGAAAAGAACCGGGGTGAGACATCCTTTAAAAATCAACCCGCTCACCCATTCCTGTGTAATCTAGTCACCCAAACACGGGATACATAAAAACTGCGGTTTGTTTACAAAGGGGTTGAGGGCACGATTATACCATCGAAAAGGATATTCGGTGAAGCGGTAATGGATGTATCATGGCAGACAGGATACGAGTCATATTCGTCGATGATGACGAAGCCCTGCTCGGCTTGGGAAAGATTTTTCTTGAACAGAACGGGGAATTCTCTGTAGATACGGCAATATCAGCCACTGTAGCACTTGATATCCTCAATAAAAAAAACTATGATGCGATCGTCTCTGATTTCATGATGCCGGGAATGGATGGCATAGAATTTTTAAAAAGAGTCAGGACCACTGATAAAACCATACCATTTATCATTTTTACCGAGCGAAGGCAGGAAAAGATGGTCATTGAAGCCTTAAACAACGGGGCTAATTTTTTTCTCAACAAAGAGGGTGACCCGGAGGCTCTCTTTCAGGAGCTCGTTCATTTCATCCGGCAATCAGTCCTGTTGAATCGGACCCTCGGGACCCTTGCTGAACAGGAGCAGCGCTATCACGATCTCCAGAATGCAAACGACCTGATCCAGAGTGTTGAGCCGGATGGTCATTTCCTGTTCGTCAATAAAAAGTGGCAAGAAACACTCGGTTACGGAGAACAAGACATCCCCAACCTTACCTTTTTCGATATCATTCATGAAGAAAGTCTCAAGTATTGCAAAGAAACATTCCAACGAGTGATCTCCGGCGAGAACGTAGGAATTATCGATGCAGTATTTAAGACCCGCAACGGGATGAAAGTGTATGTCGAAGGGATTTCTGAATGTAAGATGGTGGATGGGCAGCCGAAGTATACCCGGGGAATATTCAAGGATGTTACCGATCGTAAGGCAATGGAGTATTCCTTCCAGACCCTGGTTCGGAGCATGGTGGGAACAACCGGGCTTGATTCACTCCGGAAAATAACAGAAAATATCAGTTCCTGGCTGGGGGCCGATTGCGTCATGGTTGGTGAGATCCAGCCCGACCGGGAAACGGTCAGGGTGTTAGCCATGCTCCTTGATGGAAAGAATATTCTCAATTTTTCCTATACCCTCAAAGGAACTCCCTGCGAGAATGTCAGGGAGAAAGGATTCTGCCTGTATCCGGATAACGTCATTGAACTCTTCCCAAAAAGCAGGGATCTTGTGGAGTTCAATATCCGGGGATACATGGGAACCCCCCTGCGGAATTCTTCTGGAGAAGTGATTGGGATTCTCTGTGCACTTTTCCGGAAACCTGTCAAACCTATGCCAGTGGTGCAGAATATCATAAACATTATCGCAGTGAAAGCGGCAGCCGAGATCGAACGTTTGCGGATGGTGGCTGTACTGCAGGAAAACGAGGAACGGTTCCGGTTGCTGTTCCAGCATGTCCCATCCATAGCGGTTCAGGGATATCGTGTTGATGGCACAACGGATTACTGGAATGATGCGTCCGAGAGGATTTATGGATATACTGCAGAAGAAGCTATTGGAAAAAACCTTCTCGACCTGATCATCCCGCAAGAAATGCGCGAAGAGGTCAGGAAAGCGATAGCATATATGGCAGAGACCGGCCAACCCATCCCGGCATCAGAACTGTCCCTCATGAAAAAGGATGGAACACGGGTCGAAGTATTTTCCAGCCACGCAGTTGTTAAACAATCTCCATACGGGATGGAGTTATTCTGTATTGACATTGATCTCACCGAGCGCAAACGGGCAGAAGACGTAATCAAGGTTGCCCTTGCCGATAAAGAAGTGCTCTTAAGAGAAGTGCACCACCGGGTCAAGAATAATCTCCAGCTGATATCCGGCCTGCTCGATATGACCCGGATGCGAACGAGTGATGAATCAACAAACAGCATACTGACCGATATAATGCTCAAAATCCAGACTATGGGACAGATCCATACCCGGCTCTATGAAAGCAAACAGTTTGGGAAGATCAGTATGACGGGGCAGTTCAGGGACCAGGTAACGGCATTATCAAGTATTTATTCCCGTAAGGGAAACGAGATCGTCTGTGAAATTGATCCCCGCGAAGTATGTCTCCCGGTAGACCAGGCCCTGCCCTGTGCACTCGTTGTAAATGAAATTTTATCGAACGCATACAAACATGCCTTCAAAGGGAGAACACAGGGAAAAATCGAGATTTCTGCAGTACAGGAGAACGACAGGATCAGAATCATGATCCGGGATAATGGAGTAGGGTTACCCGACAATTTTGATATCAGCAGTTCCACCAGTCTTGGACTTAAACTGATCAGGACACTTGTGCAGCACCAGTTGAAAGGATCAGTTACGATTACCAGTCAGAAGGGTACGAAGATCAGTATAGAATTTCCTGTTATCACGGCAGAAACGAAATTTACGTAAAAAGAAGCGGCATGTTAAGGATGATTCATTAATTGCAGCAAACCGTGTCCATACAATTTCCTTGTCCGATAATCCATCCATCTCTCATTTCCTGAAAAATGTACGATTATTACACGAAAATAAACCGTAACGAGTCCTCCCGATAATCAGCGCCTTAAACGCTCTTTAGTGCTTCCTGACACAGTATATCTCCGGGCTTTTTTTTATAAAAATCGGTTATTTCTGAATGACAAGTAAACTCATTCATTTCCAAATCATTATCACAATAAAGGAGAAATCAGGTACTTTTTCCCATCATATTTCGATGAGTAAGTATGTTACTTGTTGCAGCCCGGTGTCGTGTTCACCTTGAACATTGCGAGGATTTTGCACTTCAGGTTGAACGAATTATCCCCCTTGTTCGTGCAGAACCCGGGTGTTTTCGATACGAACTCCATGCAAACGTCTTTGAAGAAGGGTTGTTTGTCTTTTGTGAAGAGTGGGATAGCCAGAAACATCTTGACGATCATATCGCCACTCCCCACATGCAGGATCATTTTTTAACATGTGCTGAGTGGATGGCGGCACCGACCGAATTAACCTTGTATGAGGTATCGGGACGTCAGACCGTGGTAATGTAAGAATCCACAGGTTTGATTATTTTTTAGTCAAGGGCATAATCAAAGCGGGAAACCGGCTACTAAATCCTCAAGGAACCTGTACGGTCAGCCTGCATTGAAAATAAAAAAGAGTTGAGAGGATTACCGGTCGGAGAACTTCTCGACCACACGGACGTTGTCGCCACGGACCGTGATCGGGATGGGGACAACGCTCTCGTAAAGTTCGACAGTGATCTCTTCCTTTGAAGCATCCACCCGCTTGACGACCGCCTTCTCGCCTTTGAATGGTCCGGCAATAAGTTCGACAATCGTGCCTTCTTCGATCCCGGAGACAACCGGCTTTGGAATCAGGAAGTGCCCGACTTCTGCAAGGCTTGTTTCGCCTTTGATTACCGTGCGCGCGTGGGCGATCAGCTCCACGAGCTGCTCGATCCTGTTCATCTTCTCGGGGGTTTCTACAAGCACGTACCCTTTTAGTTCATTGGGTACAATGATCGCCGTCACCTTGACATCAGTTGCCTTGGTCTCGATGGATTTTAAGATATTATCCGCTACCGTCCGCTCCTGTTTGGAAGTGGTTTTGATCGCAAAGATCCGGTTGACAAAGACTTCCGGGGCGGCGGGAACCAATGGAGCTGCGGGGGGAGCCTGGGGAGTCGTCATGGCCATCAGGATCAGAAGCCCAGCAGTTTCTGGTGTTCAAAGAGTACGTAGATGATAAACCCGATCAATCCGATGAGGAGCACACCTGCGGCAGCAACCGTTGCAATCTTTCCAAATTCTTCCCGTGTGGGTGTGCGCGCGAGTTTTAAGACCCGGAGGTACTTACGGAACAATTCCTCATGTAACACGCTTGTTTTGAAATCAGGTTTTGAAATTTCCATATTGACTCACTTGAGAAAATCGATCTCAAACTGTTTCTGTACTTTGGGGGTTAGTTTCTCGCTCCGACCATATATTTGTGACGACCGTACGCCCGTGACCACAAGCAGGGTCCGCATCTTGTTCTGCATGGCGGGATCGATCTGGGCACCCCAGATGATCCGGGCATTCGGATCGACACGGCTGTAGACTTCCTGAACTACACCTTCTGCTTCTTCCATGGTCATGTCCGGACCACCGACCACATTGACAAGCGCAGCAGTTGCCCCGGATATATCTACATCGAGAAGCGGTGAGCGGATCGCTTTCTTCACCGAGTCTGCTGCCTTGTCCTCGCTGTCACTCTCGCCCATGCCGATCATGGCAACGCCACCGCGTTCCATCACGGTGCGTACATCGGCAAAGTCGAGGTTGACGAGACCGGGCATGGTGATCAGTTCCGTGATACCCTTGACCGCACGCATCAGGACTTCATCGGCTATCTTGAACGCCGCGGAGAGCGGGAGTTTGGGGACGACTTCGAGCAACCGGTCATTGGGCACAACAATGACCGTGTCTGCTACCTCCCTCAGGCGCTCAAGACCTGCCTCTGCGTTCTCCATGCGGATGGCACCTTCCGCAGCGAACGGCAGGGTCACGACAGCGATCGTGAGAGCTCCTTCTTCCCGGGCAGACTTTGCCACCACAGGAGCTACACCGGTACCGGTACCGCCACCGAGACCGACGGTTATAAAGACCATGTCACAACCCGAGACAACTGCCCGGATCTCCTGTTCGTTTTCAAGGGCTGCTTCCTCACCGATCTGGGGGATGGAACCGGCGCCGAGACCCCGGGTCCGCTGCCTGCCGACAAGGATGCGCTGGTCAGCGTGAGTACGGATCAGGTGCTGGGCATCGGTGTTGATAGCGATAAGTTTTGCACCGTGGATACCCTCTTCCATCATTCGGGAGATCGTATTCGATCCGCCGCCTCCGCAACCAATCACAGCAATCTCGGTCTTGAGCTCGGCCAGAATCTGGTCAAGGTCTTCATTATTTTGCGAAGGTTTTACGGTTTCGTCCCTCGCCTTGGTTAGTGCCTCTTCTACAATGGACCTCATGAAAACTTCTCCAACCCCGGGATGTGGATGTCGGTCTCACTGCGCAGAGACACCATTGCTGGCGTGATAACCTGACCGTTGATCTCTATAGACTGGCCTGCTGCCAGTTTTTTGTAGGCTGGTCCGGGCGGTACCCCCATTTCACGCGCTTTCTGGGGATCGAACCGTACCTTAGTAATGATCAGGTGATCGCTCTCTGTTGCAGTGATCTCTTTATTACGTATGATTTTTACGCACAAGGTATTTAAATCATTTATTATTTGTGAAGAATGCTCCTCATACGTGATAAAATCGGGAAGCAGGCGATTATCACGCGTGGATAAGTGAACGACCGGTAATTTATCGAGATCTTTTATCAGCCCCGGTTCGTCCGATTTGGCAGTTTCGGCAATTAAAATGGGATTTGCCCGGATCAGGCTGAGAGATCCGTCCCCACTAAGATCATGAATATAGCAGCGGGCACCCGACGATACTGCTTCCGCCATTGCTCTCACAGACCGGTACGTGTTCCATGAGAGATGTCCCATAGCAGAGATCTCGCTTTCCGAGAGCCGGGGGATGGCAAGCTGGTCCAGCATGCCCGACACCTGATTGAGAGCGTCACGATCAAGGGCTTTACGATCGATATAGGCTGCAACTGCCCCACTCTGTTCCTGCATCCGGCGGATCATTTCATTGTCAAGCCCTGCGATCTCCCGGGTGTGGGCAATATGACCGAACGCCCCGCGGGAGGAAAGTGCAATCTCGGTCTGGCGGACGGCGTAATGAGTTCCCCCGAATCCAATCAGCGGGACGGCATTTAACAAAACTGCATCCAGTACAGCTTTGGCTACTGCCTTGCCGGCATGGGGATCGATCCATTCCTTCTGAGTACTCCCGATCTCAACAAAGAATGAGGGGTGATGCAAAGAAGTAGGGCCGTGATGCGTCACTTCATAGGAGACCCGGTAGCCTTCAGGACAATGTTTTGCAAGCGCCCGTAAGGTTGCCTGCATCATCGCAGGTGCAGCAGGAGCGAGTGTCCGGTCAGAACCCCCGAGTGCTGCTGTGCCGAAATTTCCCGTCACATGCACCGTGAGGACTGGCACCGGGTTGACGCTCGAATGCCGGGAGAGAAAGATTACCAGATCGGCATCGATCCGTTCATCCACATCTTCGGCATGGATCAACCTTCCCTCCACTTCAAAAAATTCGTAGGTCCGCCCCTGCTCATGCCTGGCTGGATCCGCGGCCAGCAGCTGTTCGATATGGTGCCGGATGTTCACTCCCGCTTTGTCCTGCCGGGAGTTCACGAGCGCGACTTTCATTACCGGTATATAGGTAAGGCTGAACCCATAAGGTTCATGGTGCGGTTCGGGTAATATCTATATCAGAAACACCGGAGATCTGGTGACATGGACACAGATAAGATCGCACAAGCGTTTGAAAGTGCCGGCATCGGTACCACGGTTACCTGCGATGATGCTTTTTCCCTCGCGACACGATATGGTATTTCCAAAAAAGAGATCCGGGATTATTGTGAAGCACATGGGATCCGGATCAGGGGCTCACAGACCAGTTGTTTCCGGTGATGGTTACCCAAAACATTCGAAACGCACTATGAGACAGAGAGATTAATAACATCAGCGAAAACATGTGATGAATCGTACCTGGAACCCAGGTACTCATGCAGGCCTCCCTTAAAACCTGATGAAAAATACATGACCGACCCGGTTTCTGCTGACACTATGAGTTCTCTTCGCGATGAAAATTGCAATTTTGACGATTCGGTCCGCTTTATCACGGCGCTCGCAAAATCCACGGATCGGTATGGCGGCCATTCCCACGACATCGATAAAACCCTGCTCCGGGTCATCAGGTCACTGGGCCTGAACGGGGAGATCCTTGCAACGCCCAGTTCACAGATAATCGCCATCTGGCAGAATCACACGGAACACCAGACAATTCACATTGCCACAACCCAGACCCCCGTCTATGATATGGCACGGCTTGAGAGGGTGGGGGACCTTATCGGGGAGGTGGAAGCCGGCCGTACCTGCCCTGCTGACGGGATCATCCGATTAAAGGAGATCGGGCAGTCCCCGCCCCTCTACGGAACCCCACTCAAGGCGCTGGCGTTCTTCCTTGCGGGTGCTGGCTTCGGGGCACTCATGGGTATATCCTGGCTGGAGATACTTATCGGGGGCCTTCTGGGTATCATTGCCTTTGGAGTTGAGATTTGGGTCTCCCGGATCTCCAAACTGGAACACGCCCGGGAAGTAGTCATATCAATTCTTGTTGCATTCCTCGCAGCACTCATTGCCGCTGTAATGCCGGGGATCCACCCGGTGGCCGTTACAGTCTGTGCCCTCACCATTTACATCCCGGGGTTCGGACTCACCATCGCTCCGCGAGAGATCATCCTGGGCGAAACGCTCTCGGGCATCATCTATTTCATGAATGCCCTTGTTGTCTGCATAAAACTCCTGATCGGGGCACTTCTTGGCATCGGCATCGTCTATTACTTCCTTCCTCCGGCAGCAACGGGACCTCTGGCAGGTGTGGCTCCCATCGTCATCTGGGCCTTTATCCCCTTCCTGCTGGTAAGCAACAGCATCCTGTTTGGCGTATCACCCTCACGATTATGGCTGGTTGTCCTATGTGGGTTGATCGTATGGGCGGGTGTACGGGCAGGAGATACGTTCGGTTTCTGGCAGGGATCGTTCTTCGGGGCGATCATCCTGACGGTCTACGCCAGTATTGCCGCGAGCCGGTTCAAAATTCCCCTTTCCACCGTTCTGCTCCCGGTAGTTCTCATGCTGGTGCCCGGCTTTGCATTCATCCAGGCATTGTATGAGATGAATACCGGCGGGCTTGCTGCCGGGATCAACGCCACATTCCAGGTGTTCGGCATCATCGGCGCCATCATCTGCGGGGTATTTGTCGGGGATATCCTGGGGTCATTTTACCGGGGGAAAAACCATCCTGACAAATAAAAACAAAACAAGATATTTCCGGTCCCAGCTGTCATCATCTTTCCCGGTAATCACATCCCGGGCTGGGAAATGATTTTATTCAGGGCACTACTTCTGATACATTACACAGTGTCATTTTTTCACAATTGATAATATAAGGAGAGAGACTGATGAAACTACACTTCGATCTAATAAAAATACCGTTCTGCGGACAGAAACCAGAGCAAAACCTGCAACAGGGAGATGAATGAGATGAGCATAATCGTCATCCGTGCAGGAAATGTCTGGGACGGCGTAGCCGAAAAGCCGCTCGGCCCGCAGGAGATCCTCATTGAAAAGGGGATGATCACTGCGATGGACAAGAGCATACGGGCACCAGCCGGTGCGGAAGTTATCGATCTCCGCGACCGGATGGTAATGCCCGGCCTCATCGACTGTCATGTCCATATCACCCTGCGGCCTGAGATGGTTGGTAGTTTCTGGAGTTATTCAGGAGGGTACAAAGCCCTCCTCGGTGCACAAGCGCTCAAGAGCCACCTGATGAACGGGTTTACCACGGTTCGTGACTGCGGGGATATGGATCTCCACGGGTACACGGTCCGGGACGTAAAGAGGGCTGTTGAACAGGGGCTTATCCAGGGTTCCCGGCTGATCAATTCCGGTCATATGCTCTCTGCGAGAAGCGGTCATATGGATGTCACCTCACTCCTCTCTCCGGACTGTAATTGCTGGCAGAACAATCTTGCTGATGGTTCCGAGGAGATCCAGAAGGTGGTACGGGAGGAGATAAAATATGGCGCCGAATGGATCAAGTTTGCTGCTTCCGGTGGCTTTGCGACACCATCAGACGATCCGGTCGATGTCGGGTATACCCGGGAAGAGATGGAAACCCTTGTCACAACTGCCACACAATACCACCGGCCGGTTGCCGCCCATCTTCACGGCGATGATGCAGTCCGGATGGCGGTTCTTGCCGGAGTGCGATCGGTTGAGCATGGCTGCATGGCGTCGAAAGAGACGCTCCGGTTGATAGAAGAGAAGGGAATCTTCCTCGTCCCAACCCAGTATGGGGGGGTGAGAACAGCCCGGTTTTCCGACAGCGAGGAATTCTGGGAATCAATTGGGAACAATCCATATGAGAAAATAAAGATACGGATGTACAGGGATGTCCTTTTGGAAAATGCACGCAATCTCGCAACAAGTACGGTAAAGATCGCGTTTGGCACCGATCTTGGCATTCTTCCCTACAATGTCAACGGTGCACTCGAATTTGGCGAGATGGTAGCAAACGGTATCTCACCCCTGCGGGCTCTCCGGGCCGCAACAAGTGTTGCCGCCGAGATGCTGATGCGCCCTGAACTCGGAACACTCGCACCCGGGAAGACTGCTGATATCATAGCAGTTCCAGGCAATCCATTCGAAGATATCACAGTGATGGAGAGGGTAAACTTCGTTATGAAGGCTGGCACGATCTATAAGTCAGGATAATTGGTCCAGGAACTGGATAGTTCCCCTTTTTTTCTTCATGTAATCGTCAACAAGGGGCGGTAGAGATAACCGCACAGAAAAATCCTGCCGGAATGATCTGGTAAAACATATCCCGGCAGTAATGTACCGATACTACAAAAATGAGGATTTGGATATTTTTACGGAATAAATGGACATGTGTTTTAATAAAATATTCTCATCAGGACATCAATATTCTGAAATCGCCCTTTCCACCGCTTCTTCCGGAGTTGCACAATGTTCGACCCCCGCAATATCCCACGTTTTGAGCCCATAGACCGGCCGCTTCATTTTCAAGGCGATCGCGATCTCTGAAAGGGTACCACAACTTCCCCCGACCGCTATGACGGCATCGGCCGACTGGACCACAAGTACATTACGGGCATGGCCCAAGCCAGTCCGGATGATTACGTCGAGATATGGGTTGCCATTACTCGTATCCGGCAGGATTCCCACGGTCAGGCCTCCGTGTTCCCGGGCTCCTTTGCAGGCAGCTTCCATTACTCCGCCAAGGCCTCCGCAGACAAGTGTCCCCCGGGAAGCGATAAGAGCGCCAACAGTACAGGCTGTTGCATATTCATCGGCATTCGCATCAGCCGCACCGATCACCGCAATCTGCATGGATGAGAGATTTTTCTCCAATGGAGATAAACGCAGAGTGTTCCCCATCATTAAAAACGTAAAGAACCGTTTTTAATTTACTTCCGCTCAGTATCCGCCGATGTGACCATCTTCAGGTAATAATTGTTCATGTAATCCTTGACCATCCGCCGGGCACAGAATCGTGGTGCGATGCTCTTTATCGACTCCTTCATCATCTTGACCCACCCGTGCGGGATAGCGTCGAGCGAACTGCTGTAATAGAGCGGTATGACTTCCCGCTCAAGAATATCATAGAGTGCTGCTGCATCCGCTGCATCCCGGTTTCCTTCACCGTGTGCAGCACCGAATGCCCAGCCATTCCTGCCATTGTAGCCTTCCAGCCACCAGCCGTCAAGGATGCTTAAGTTCAGGACACCATTTATGCCTGCCTTCATACCACTCGTGCCGCAGGCTTCCATGGGGGGCAGCGGGTTATTGAGCCAGACATCAACCCCGTGCACAAGGTACTGGGCAGTCTGTTCGTTGTAATCTTCTACAATGGCGATCCTTCCTTCAAACTCCGGCTGCCGGGCGATCTGGTATATCTTCTGGAGAATTCGTTTGCCCTCATAATCCGACTGGTGGGCTTTACCGGCAAAGATGAACTGGACCGGTCTCCAGCGGTTCGAGATAATCTTCTTAAGCCGCTCGAGATCATGGAAGATCAGGTCTGCCCGCTTGTACGTAGCAAAACGCCGGGCAAAACCGATGGTGAGAACAGACGAATTCAGGAGGGGGCCCTCGGTGACAAAGTTTGTTGTATCTTCCTGTGCCTTTGTCCACTTCACCCGCTTGCGTTCGCGTATACGGTTGAAGAGCTTGTTCTTGAGCTGGAGATGTAGATCCCAGAGGTCCTTATCCGGGATCTCATCGACCAAGTTCCAGATCGTTTCGTCATCATGTTCCTGTTGCCAGTTGGGGGCAACATAATAAAAATGGGAATCCAGGAGATCTTCTATCCGGGAGTTCATCCATGTCGGGAGATGGACACCATTCGTGATCGCATCGATCGGGATCTGATCTTCGGTAAGATCCGGCCAGAGCCCTTTCCACATCTGCCGGGTCACCTCCCCGTGTTTTTTTGATACAGCATTATGGTAACCGGACAGTCGGAGTGCTAGGACCGTCATGTTGAACCCGTTGTCAGGATTATCAGGATGCTTTCCCAGGGCAAGGAACTCATCGCGGTCAATACCGAGTTCACGGTAATACGTGCCGAAGTATTTGTCCATCAGTTCTGTTGAGAACACATCATGTCCTGCAGCGACGGGTGTATGGGTGGTAAAGAAAGTCGTTCCCTGTACCTGTCGCACTGCGTCATCAAACGAAGTGCCTCGCTCCATGCGTTCACGAATCCGTTCCAGCAGGGCAAACGCGGGATGGCCTTCATTGAGATGCACGGCAGAATATTCAATGCCGAGTGTCTGCAGCACCTTGCGGCCACCGATTCCGAGTACAATTTCCTGCCTGAGCCGCTCCTCGCGATCGCTCATGTACAGGCTTGAGGATATGCGCCTGCTCGCTTCATCATTTAACGCGATGTCAGTATCGAGCAGGTAGAGCGGGACGTTCCCCACATCCACTTTCCAGACAGCCACGTAGATCGCCGGTTCAACATAGGGCACCCGGACTACCAGGTGATTCCCGTCCCAGTTCAGCACTTTCTTGACCGGTGTGGCTTCACGGTCGAGGTACTCTTTTGTCCCGGTCTGCCATCCATCCGACTGGATGTGCTGGTGAAGGTACCCTTCCGAGTACATGAATCCCACGGCAACAAGCGGCACGCCCAGATCGCTGCACTCCTTAAGATAATCCCCGGCAAGGAATCCAAGCCCCCCGGCATAGAAGGGAAGGGAGTGGTGCAGCCCGTACTCCGCCGAAAAATAAGCGATAGTCAGGGCTTCTTTCCCGGGATATTGTTCATTAAACCAGCCGGACCTGGAGTTCAGGTAGCGCCGGAACCGGTTCATGATGATATCATAACGGCGGAGATACTCAGCGTTATTCTCCGCCGCTTCCATGAATTCGGCCGGGATGTCCCGCAGCATCCGGACCGGGTTGTGGATGCTTGCCTTCCAGGCTTCCTGGTTTAACTGCTTAAAAAGGATCCGGACCTCCGGGTGCCAGCTCCACCAGAGGTTGTAGGCAAGATCAAGAAGTCCTGACATCCGGAAGGGGATGTTAGGATACTGGTTGCGTATCGTTTTCACTTAAATGTCTGCCTTAGGGAGGCGGGGAGATAAATATTGTGAAGCGATATGCCGGAGTATTCATACCGTGGATTGCATAGAGGAACGGGACAGGGCCCGCACGTCAGACTCTATTCTACCCCGCCATTCCGGTTGATCACCATCAATCGAAGCTCGCTCATCTCCTCTATCGCGTAACGGGGGCCTTCACGGCCAAGGCCGGAACCCTTCGCTCCGCCATACGGCATCTGGTCGACCCGGAAGGTAGGGATGTCATTCACGATCACACCACCGACGTCCATGTCTGAAAATGCCTGCATCGCCCGGTTGATGTTCTGCGTGAAGATGCCAACCTGCAGGCCAAATTCACCGGCATTGGCAATCCGGATCGCTTCAGTGAAATCATCGTACTGGGTAAGAGACAAGACCGGTGCAAATACTTCTTCTTTGTTCACCCGCATCGTAGGAGTGGTATCCGTAAGGATGGTCGGTGCGAACATTGTCTCTTCAAGCGTTCCACCGGTAAGGATACGTGCGCCCTGCTTAACCGCTTCCTGCACTTTCCGGTACGCCTCCTCTGCTTTAATCCGGTCGATCATCGGCCCGACATCCGTAGCCGGGTCCCGCGGGTCTCCCACGTTGAGCGCTTTGACCGCTCCAAGGATCTTTTCTACGGCACGTTCGTACACCGGACGATGGATGAGCACGCGCTGCACAGAGATGCAGACCTGCCCGGCATTGATAAAACCGCCAGTGGCAATCCGCTGGGCTGCATAGTCAAGGTTCGCATCCTCGTGTACGATCACGGCTGCATTCCCCCCAAGTTCCAGCCCAATCTTTGTCCTTCCTGCAATCTCCCGCAGGTGCCAGCCGACCGTACAGCTGCCGGTGAACGAGAGATAGGCAACCCGGGGATCCTTCGCCAGTATTTCAGCACGTCCACCCGCACAGGGCACAACGCTGACCGCTGCAGGGGGCATGCCTGCCGCAAGCACCATTTCACCCAGCAGCAGGCTGGAAACCGGGGTCGATGACGCAGGTTTGAGGATGATGGAGTTTCCCGCTGCGATCGCAGGCGCCAGTTTGTGACACGCGAGGTTGAGCGGGAAGTTGAACGGCACAATCCCAACAACCGGGCCTAAGGGGAATCGCTGGAGAAAACCGGTGCGACCTGCAGTATCGTCGCTCCAGTCCAGCGGGAGGATCTCGCCATAGATCCGCTTTGCTTCCTCTGCAGACGTTCGGACGGTTACTTCCGCCCGGGCAACTTCGTTGATGGCAAACTTACGGGTCTTTCCCCCTTCCATCACCAGCACTTCGGCGAGTTCGTCAGCCCGCTGATGAATCTCATCGGCAAGCCGGGTAAGTATCTGTGCCCGGGTGCCAGACGATAGTTTTTTTGTGGTTTCAAAACCCTTCACCGATTCAGTGACTGCCGCTTTGAGATCCAACGTACTTGCCTGGCAGACCTGCGCGTACACTTCGCCCGTATAGGGAAACCGTACGCTTACGATCTCATCGGTCTGCTTTTTCACTCCACCGAGGATTATGGGGAACGTCTCCATCATGTATCACTCCCGTAACGTTGTGTGCATCCATATCCTTGCACATTTTCTTTGTACAGCATTATTCGACATCCATAAAGAGTTCTCGGCAAAGTGCAGTGGTGCACGATAATTACTTTGTGCAGGGAAGCCAACATTCCTTAACGCTCGCGGATATTCGCGTCCGATATTACTTCAAGAGGGGTTTTGTGAAGGAAGTCGCTGCAAATTTCAATGCAAAAGGTATAGAAATCGCGGTGCAGGAATACTGGCGCACCAACGATATATACGCAACCGTAAAACAGCATCGCAGTCAGGGAAAACCGTTCTTCTTTGTCGATGGCCCACCCTATACAACGGGCACCATCCATCTCGGTACGGCATGGAATAAGATCTTAAAAGACTCGATCCTGCGCTACCACCGGATGAACGGCCGTCATGTGATCGACCGGGCAGGTTACGATATGCACGGCCTGCCGATCGAAGTTAAAGTTGAACAGGCGCTTGGCTTTGAGTCAAAAAAGGATATTGAAAAGTACGGCATCCAGAAGTTCATCGAGCAGTGCAGGGAGTTTGCAATCAAGAACAAACTCCTGATGGATGACCAGTTCATCAATCTCGGGGTCTGGCTGGATTTCCCCGGCGCGTACAAGACCGTCATGCCCGAATACATTGAAGCGGCATGGTGGACGCTTGCCCAGGCGGAAGACAAGGGCATGCTCGAACGCGGGCACCGGGTTGTGAACTGGTGTCCCCGTTGCGAAACGGCAATAGCCGATGCAGAAGTGGAATACGCAGATGAGAACGACCCCTCGGTTTTCGTCAAATTCCCTCTCAAAGGCAGGACTAATGAGTTCCTTGTCATCTGGACGACAACGCCGTGGACGCTGCCGGCAAATGTTGCAGTAGCATTAGCAAAGGATTTCGAGTACGCAAAAGTTCTCGCCAAGAAAGACGATAAAGAGACGCTTCTCTGGATTGCCGAACCGCTCGTAAAGGCGGTACTCAAGAAAGGGCGTTGCAAGGACTTCTCCATTATCGAGAAAAAGAAAGGTACCGAGCTCATAGGATGGGAATACGAATCCCCGCTCGCATCCTGTGTGCCACTCCAGCGCGAAATTTCGCACAAAGTCGTGGAGGCGGATTTCGTTGCTCTTGAAAATACCGGCATGGTGCATATCGCACCCGGGCATGGCTGGGACGACTTCGTACTCGGGACTAAGGAAGGGCTTCCGATCGTCTGCCCCGTGGATGGAGCCGGAAAATTTAAAGAAGAGGCCGGGATCTTTGCCGGCCAGTTTGTGCGGGATTCCAACGAGAACGTGCTGGTTGCACTCGGCGATCACCTGTTTGCAAAGGAGATTATTTCCCACCGTTACGGCCACTGCTGGCGCTGCAAGACACCGATCATCTTCCGGGCCACATCGCAATGGTTCTTAAAGATCTCCGAGATGCGGGAGCTGATGCTCAGGGAAGTCGAGAAGGTCACCTGGTATCCCGAATGGGCAGGCAGCGCACGTTTCTATGACTGGATCAAGGATGCCCGTGACTGGTGCATCTCGCGCCAGCGTTACTGGGGTATCCCGATCCCGGTCTGGGTCTGTCCGAAATGCGATGCGTACCGCGTTATCGGTACTATTGCAGAGCTCGAAGAGCGCAGCGGTAAGCCACTTGCGGATCCGCACCGTCCTTATGTGGATGATGTCACCATCCCGTGCAGCTGTGGCGGCACGATGAAACGGGTCGAAGATATCTTTGATGTCTGGTTCGACTCGGCCGTGGCATCGTGGGCTACGATAGGATTCCCGGGAAAAACACAGGACTTTGAGAACCTGTGGCCTGCGGACTTCATCACCGAAGGTCAGGACCAGACCCGGGGCTGGTTCTACTCCCAGCTTGGTGCCAGCACAATTGCGTTTGGCAAGGCCCCTTACAAAAGCGTCTGTATGCATGGGTTTGCACTCGATGCCGAGGGTAAGAAGATGTCAAAAAGCCTCGGCAACGTAGTCACTCCTGAAGAAGTGATTGCAAAAGTCGGTGTCGATGTGCTCCGGCTTTATATCCTCTCCTCTTCTGCCCCGTGGGACGATCTGAAATTCAACTGGGAGGGCGTTGGCACGGTCAATCGTACGGCCAATATCCTCTGGAACGTGTATCGTTTCCCGGTACCGTACATGATCCTCGATAAGTTCGAGCCGGCAAACAAAGGCGGGATATGGGACGATGCGTTCATCCGGGCACATATCAAACAGATGCCCGACGAGGACCGGTTCATTATTTCCCGTATCAATTCGGTTGCCGCCACGGTTGATGCTGCAATCAAGGAATGCCAGCTCCA
Source organism: Methanoregula sp. (assembly GCA_041645055.1). Classification (GTDB taxonomy): domain Archaea; phylum Halobacteriota; class Methanomicrobia; order Methanomicrobiales; family Methanospirillaceae; genus Methanoregula. The sequence goes on from JBAZQT010000032.1 coordinate 33,458, forward strand.
CCGGGCCACCCGGGAACTCATCAACTTCATATTAGAAGATCTCTCGCGCTGGTATGTCCAGCTCGTCCGCGAACGGATGTGGATCGAAGGAGAATCCGAGAGCAAGCACTTTGCTTACGAGACAATCTATTACGTGATGCGCAAACTCATCGGGCTGTTAGCCCCGGTCTGCCCGCATATCACCGAAGAGATCTACAGCAACCTGCGATGCAAAAACGATCCTGCAAGCGTGCATATGCTTGACTGGAATACCGGCGATGTGGAACTTACCGATGCTGCTCTTGAACAGGCGGTCGGGATTGTTCGCTCGTTTGACGAGGCGTGCGCCAATGCCCGGCAGACCGGCAAGAGAAAACTCCGCTGGCCGGTCTCAGAAGTTGTCGTAGTGACAGACTCAGAACC
>JBAZQT010000033.1:0-33858 GCA_041645055.1 Methanoregula sp.
GCACCGCTTGCAGCGCCAGGTATTGAGAAGCGGGTATACTCTATCGCTGGAACAGACAGGACAGCAGGGCATGGTTCGTTATCCCGGAACAGGAATGTATGGCCGGTCAATGTGGGTCATTTCACGTGTTTGACCCGGCTTGCGGCGTTCCGATGTTATATTGTATATATTTTCTGTTTTCATGACGTGAAATTTTTTTTTTAAATCTCTTCAGATAGATCGCGGGTATCAGAACCCGGTCTCAAGCCCGTCCCGGATATTCTTTTTCGGTTCTTTGTTGAGGCCCGCGATATAATCCTCGTAGTAGTGGATGCGGGTGCTGACGGGGAACGGGATCCCGATGGTCGAGATGATGGCTTCACCCTGGTCAAGAGTCTGGATCTCGATCTCCATCTTGCTCAGATCCTGCTTGGCACTCCCCATGATGATATCGCGATCGCCCCGGTCGCCAAGCCCCATCACCACGAACGTGTTGATTTGGGCCAGCACCTTCTGGTCGATATTCTTGGGCTGCTGCGTGACGACGCAGAGGCCGACGCCGAATTTGCGGCCTTCCATTGCACACTCGCGGAAGATCTGGGTGCTTGAACCTCCGGCTCCCAGCACTCGCTGGGCTTCCTCGATTGTGATGAGGACTTTCTTCTGCTCCATGGATTCCGTCTCGACCCCGAACTCCTCGGCCGATTTACGGTGGGCCTGCATGATTCTTCTTGTGATCATGGACAGGATGAAGAGCTCGCTGCGTTCGCCCATACGGGGAATGTCGATCAGCACGACCTTGTTCTCGTGTAAGTGCCGGAGGATCTCGGTGACCGCTGAGCCGGACTCACGGAAGAACTTCCGGTTGCCGTCTACGATGTTCCTTAAGCGGCGCTGGATCACCTGCAAGGTGCCCGGATGGAATGCCCCGAGCCGTTCAGCGATATCCGGGTACGGCCCGGTGTACCGGTTCTGTTTCACTTCATCCTGGAGCGTGTCGACGTTTGTTTTAAGGAAGAACGGAATGATCTCGTTGCCGGAGAAATCCTCAAGCGATTCGACCACATCCCGCTGGGCCTGCGAGAGATCGTAGAGTAAATTGAGGTCCGTCATCCGGAAATCGTCGTAGTCGAGCCAGAGGCTGTTGAGCGAATATTTTTTCCGGTCGGTTTCACTGATAGTAAAGACTACGAGGCCGTCCATGCCGGCACTGTAGTGCACGAGGCCAAGCGTTCGTTCCCCGGTGCTTGATTGCCCGCCCCGCACATACTCGCCATGGGGGTCCACGACAAGGAGGCCGAACTTCTGCATCTTCATGCAGGAGGCGCAGAAGGTTTTCATGAAGTTGGACTTGCCCATACCGGTGGTGGCAAACACGCCCATGTGCTGCGGGAGCACCTTGCTTGGGATCTTCACGTGGATATCCTTGAGCACACCCTGCCCGGTCCGCATAACGCCGATCTCGATATCGCCCATGACTTTTGTCAGAAACGCAAAGTCCTCGGTCTCGGGGATCTTTACTTCCGAGAACTTGGTGGGAAGCGTGCGGGGTTTTTTGAATATTCCCTTATCATCGACAAATCCGAGCGGGACGGCCTCGACCCCGATGAAGACATCCTCACCCAGGCCGTAAAAGTGCTCGGCGAACGGGCGGGTGTCCCAGTTCTCATCAGCAAAGTTGCTTTCGTGGACGAGATCGTTGACCTTGGCATAGAACGAGTACCCCTTGGCGGTATCGGTGATCTTGAGAATATCTCCCACGAAAAGTTTTGCCGCATGGGGGATGATAAACCGGTACGAGAGCACGCTCCTGCCGATCAGCCGGAATTTTGTTGCATCAGTTGTGTCAATATCGTTCAAAGTCACCATGTAAATCACCAAAGAGCACTTCAAATGTCTTGTTCTGTATTCCTTGTTTTGAGAGCCCGGCTTTTATGTCCTGCTGTATCTGCTGCACGAGCGCTTCATCGATCACGACCGTGCGGTGGGCGTCGAGGAGCGGGTACGGATACCCGGGGATTCTCCCGTCATCGGCACACGCGGCCATGGCTGCAAATGTTTTTCCTGCGGTATCGATACCGGTCCCCTTTGGCAGCTCCATCTTGAGCGGCCGGCTGTACTGCGGGTGGAGCGATGCCACGTAGATCTCACCGTGCCGGCCCTGCCGGTATTCGGCATGATCGAGAAGGTGTCCATCGATCTTCGCCCACCAGGGGCCGGTGATGCCCAGTCCTGCAACGAGCCCGCTGAGGGCCGGAAGGAGCGGATGCCCACCTCCCCAAGTGGCCCGGGTCCGCTTCGCCACGGCTGCCAGCAGGAGGTTTCGTTCGCCTGCCGTTTTTACGATATCGGCCAGCACCGGTTCGTGGTTCTGGCTGGAGACCCGGAGCGCCCCGTCCATGAGAAGGAGTGCACCTGCCGGGAGGGTTTTTGCGGTCTGGAGCGTGACCCAGTATTCCAGCGTGTCGCGGAGGATAGCCGTTGCCCGTTCCGGGTCGGCATTGTCGAGACCCTTGTGCGGCGGGATGCCGAAGCACTCCTCAAACAGTTCGTCAAAGTCCGTGTTCCGGTGGCCGGGACCGATTGTGACGAGCGTGAGGGGTGTAACGGAGCGGTTCTCGCGTTCATTACCAATGAAGGTGGTCCGGGCGGCCCGGATGGCTGCAAGCGAGATACTGCCCCCTTCTGTGATCATCGCGTTGCTCCCGTCAACTGCGCTCACGATGCCGGCAGGGCCGGGGATGATGGGGTAAATGTCGGCTTTGGTTATGCCGCTTTTTTCTGCGAATTTTAAGACGAGATCTTCCGGGATATGGTTGGCGATTTGTCTGAGTGCCGCGGTGACGGATTCTTCGTAGGATTCATAGACGCCCAATCACTCCACCTCCTTTACCCGGCTTGCCCCGTCCGTGCCCATCTCGATGACGAGCGTGTTTGCAAACTCGCCCTGCATCTCGGCAATATGCGAGATGAGGAGGATCTGGGGGAAGCGGGACTCCTGGGTCCGCAGGGCGGTTAAGAGATTACTTCTCCGCTCCTCGTCCTGGCTGCCGAAGATCTCATCGAAGATCAGGAACGTGCTCTCGTGCACCTGGTGGAGCTCCGCGAGATACCGCGAGAGGGCGATTCTCAGCGCAACCGCGATATCGTCCTGCTCGCCGCCACTGAAGCGATCGATCGCGTAATCATCGTCCACGTCCCGGACGAGCAGGTTGAAGTCCTCGTCCAGCAGCACCTGCTCGTACCGGCCTCCTGTGATCTCGCTGATGATATGGCTTACCTCGCCTTCGAGCCGGCTCCTCACGACCTGCATGAGGTACACCACGTACTCCGCAATGAGTGCTCTCGTGAGTTTTAAGAGTTCGATCTCGTCTTTTACTGCGGTTATCTGCTGTTTCAGTGCCGCGATCTGCGTCTCGCTCTTCTTATAATCTGCAATCTTTTCTTCAGCATGTAAGAGGCGTTCGGTTGTCCGGGCGATCTCTGATTCGGCATTCCTCAAAGCAGTCTCTGTTTCGGTAAGCACACCTTCTAACTCGATACCTGCTTTTGGATCGCAGGATGATCGTTCAATTAAGGCATTGAGTTCTGCGAGGTCTGCCTTTTTCTTTGCGATTTGCACCCCGAGGTCTGCTACCTGCTTCTGGAACACTGCTCCCTGTGCAATCTTTTTGCCGAGCTCGTTGAACCGGAGCTGGAGTTTTTCAAGTGCGGCTACCTCTTTTTCTGTCCGGGTAAATACTGCTTCATCAAACCCAGTCTCTTCGATCTTCTTTACAACGGACTGGTGTGCGATATCGTTTTTGTGAATCTGTTCTGACAGTTCAGCGAGTTCGCGTTCAATGTCTGCTTTTGTTTTCTGCTTCTCGACAAGGTTCCGGAGCTCGTTTACTGCGGATTTCTGTGCATCGATCCTGGTCTTTTCTGCCGTGAGTCGTTCCTGTTCCGCACAGACATCTACGGCCTGGTTACGAACCTGCTCTATCTGTGTGGCGAATTCCTGTTCTATGCTGGTATAATGGCTGCCCAGCTTCTGCCGGCAGAGGGGGCAGATGCCGTCCGTGCCGGCATTTTTTATGATATCCCAGTCCGTAAGGAGTTTTTTGTGTTCTGCAACCAGCCGTTCTTCCCGTGCAGCAAATGTGCCGATGGTATGAACGATCTCTGACTGGCGCGTGGAATATGCGGTTTCCAGCGTGGCATCCGTTATATCAGGGCCGAGGGAAAGTGCAGCCCTGATACCGGCTGCGAGCGTTGTTATCTTTTTTGCATCCTCTTCAAGAGCGGTGATCTTTGCCCGGCTCTTGTTCAGCTGCAGGGTGAGATCGGTCCGGCGCTGCTCGGAAAAGCGATGCTCTGTCCGGTACTGTTCGAACATGCTCTTTTGTTTCCGCACCAGATCCAGCTGCTCTTTTTTACCGGGATACGTGCCGATACTTTGCTCAAGCGTATGATATTCCTGCTCCAGTGTTGCAAGACCGGAAAGCGTGGCCCGGATGCGTTCCTGCTGCTGCTCAAGTCCTGCGCATTCCAACGAGAGTGCGAGCTGCCGTTCTACCAGCCGGGAGCATTCGGTCATCTTTTCGGAAAACTTCCGGAGCTCTGCTGAGAGCGTGGTCTTTTTTGCCTGCAACTCCGCGTGCTGTTTTTTCTGGTCTGCAATGGTCTGCCGGAATGTGATGACCGATACCTGCAGGGTTGCACTATCTTCTGCACTCATGCGCTCGGTAAGAGCTTTGAGTTCTCCCTCACTGCGCTGGAGTTCCCCGGCCTTCTCATCGATCTGCTCTTTTAGCATCTTCTGGCTCTCGGTATTGAGGAAATCGATCCCGAGCGCCCGTAAGAACCACTCTTTGCGCTTGCCCGGCGTGGTTTCGAGCAGGGTTAAGAGATCTTTCTGGCCGGCATAAATGGTGTTCTTGAAATCCACCGGGCCCATGCCGAGCGTCCGCTTCACTTCGGTCTCGACCTGGCTCACACCCGTGGCCACGAGTTTCTTCTCCCGGTAAAAGCTGGCATCGTGGTTCGCGGACTTTCCTTTTTTGAACGTGCGGACGACTGCGAAATTGTCGCCACCGATCCGGAACTCCAGCCGAACCTCGCACTTGTCCTTTGGGGATGCGAAACTTGAGACAACGTAATCGGCAGAAATCCCGGTCGCCTGCACGCCATAGAGGGCAAAGAAGATTGCCTGAACCAGGCTTGACTTCCCCGTGCCGTTGTTCCCGAGTACGCCCGTAATGCCGTCTTTGAAAAAGATCTCTGCGTCCCGGAACCGCTTGAAGTTCTTGAGTACCAGCCGGTCGAGAATCATGAGCGGGCTCCTTCAATTTCTCCATTTTCTTTTTTGAAGTCGCAGCCCGGTGTTCGTTTCTTTACGAGGATTTGACGCTCTTGGGGGCTTTGCCCCCGCCGCATGGGCATCCCCCGGTTGCGATAACGACGTATTACCTGCTCTGCCGGGCAGTCGATCGCGGGGGGTCCCCGTAGATTTTTCCGGTCATTGAGGCCGCCGCGGGGCGCCCTTCGGGGCGGCGGCAGGTATCGCATTGACCGGGTCTCATCAATTCCAGGTGTATAAGATGCATACGGGAGAATTGCAATCATTCCGCCGTCCCCCGGTGTTCGTCCATCACGGTCTTAAGGATCTCGCGCCCCCGTGTTGCAACGAACTCCTTCTGCTTTGCCGAGAGCTGCTTCTGGCTGATAAACCCGTCGAACTCCTGCAGGTAATCGATCAGGCGGATGTCCTGCTGGAGCGCAACCGGCGTATCCTCTTCCTCTTTGCGGGTCCGGATCTTCAAGTCAAGGAGCTGCTCCCGGACTCCTGCAAGATCCTTCATATCAATGCCCTTCCCGTGCTCACGCGAGAGCCCGTCGAGTGTCACCTGCGCCATCGCGTACTGCGGGAGATGCTTCTGTGTCACCCGGGCAATGATCTCTTCTGTTATATCGCCGGGATGCACCCCCTGGCATTTGATCGTGCCGAGATCCACCATCAGGGTCTTCGGCAAATCAAGGTGCTGGACCTCATGCCGGCCCGGGTCCACGACAAGCCCGCCTTTTGTATCGGCAATCTCGCCGTACGTGAGATACTCGGTCGAGCCCGAGTACCATGCATTGTCCGTGATCTGGCACTGGCGGTGGTAGTGGCCGAGCGCAATGTAATCGAATTTTTCAGAGAGGATCGTGCCATCAAGCTCGTGCTCGGCAACGGTCGCGAGCCGCTTGTCCTTGATCGCGGTTGCGAGCCCGTGCGTCACGAGGACGTTGTTGTGCGATGAGGAGAGTTCGGTTGCGTCAAAGGCTGTGCGATAATCCTCCGGGCGGAGCATGTTGGGAATCAGGTGGAAGAGCGTGTCGCCCAGTTCCACCTTTTCGTACCGGAATTTGTAGGCCGCTGTTATCTTTGATGGGTGGTACGTGAGGACTTCAAAGGGGGAAGTGGTGTAGCGCGTCTTCACCATGCTGTGGTTGCCGGCGATGATGATGAGCGGGATGCCGGCTTCGTGGAGGCGCTCCAGGGCTTCGAGCACGGTTGTGTAGGCTTTGGTCTTGGGTTTGACGGTGTCGAAAAGGTCGCCCGCGTGGACGAGCACGTCAGGTTTTTGCCGGATGATCTCATCGATCGCTTTGAGGAAGTTGTCGTACACCTGCTTCTCTCTTAGATTCATCCCGGACTCTGGATCGAGCCGGTTGAACGCGGAGAGGCCAAGGTGGGTGTCGGCGATGTGGATGAGTTTCATCGTATAATTCTTAATGGAATTTTATGGGATATAAGAGGAGAGGGGAGAGAGTGAAAGTGAAAACGTCTTGAAAGAAGTGCGGGATGCCGGCCCGGATTTTGGGTCTGGTTTGTGTATGAGGTCGGTTTCTATGGTGGGGGCGACCGGATTTTTCCTTGTATTTTATTTTCTATCGCCTTGACAAAATTATTGGTTGGCTGCTTTTCGTTTCGGGTTGTTTGTGCTCGGTCGGATCGGTGAGGGGGGTGACAAGGACTTGATGCCGGAGAAGGGGAGGGGATGAAAATGGGATGCTCCCTTATTCGTTAAGAATTCCCCGTTTCTTTATTTCGAAATAACATCTGGCGCATGCCTCAACGTCAGCTGATGCATCGTGAGCGTCAACAAATGATTCATTAAAGAGAATTTTGTGTAACTCGGGTAACGTGGGCCATTTATAACCTTCTCGATATGGATTTGGGATTTTACAAAATGAGATTATCTGTGGTGTTTTCATTGTACAAAATTTTTGTTTCTCTAGTAAATCCGTTTTAATTTGAGTTCTAAGGAATTCTGCATTCAATGTTGGAAGATCAAATTCAATATTATGAGCGATAATTGTCGAAATATCTATTAAATCGTCATTAAATCGCTCCAGTATTTTATTCATCAATATCCCCTCCTTCTCCGCTCTATCGAGGGTAATTCCATGAATAGCGATGGATGAATCCGGAATGTTAAAGTCTTTAGGAAAAATAATGAAATTCCGGCGTTTTATGTTGTCTCCTTCATGATCAAAAATCATCCATGCAATTTGGATAACACGGGGCCAGTTATCGATTTGATCTAAAGGAGCAGTGAATGACTTTGGTAAACCAGTTGTTTCCAAGTCAAAAAAAAGGAACATATTTGAGAATGAATTTTTAATATATTTGTGTCTTCTTATTTATCGAATTCTTCGAACTGTATCGAAAAAATTCCTTCTTCAAAGTTCGCTCAAAAATTCTCGAATTTTTGAATCTGGGCAAATTGTCCCAAATTGACATCCAATACATTTCGTTGGTGTCGGATCGGTTGGGAAATTTTCAATTTCGTAAGAGACATTCATCTTTGTATAATCGTCGACAATTTTTTTCTTAATTATCTCAAGATCTTCGGTTGAGAATTCGTAAGGGCGCATTGCTCCTGTTTTCAAGTATGCCATTTCACTTCGAATCTGTGAGGGGTCTTTCTGATAATATTGCATTGCCCAAAGAACATATGTACCGATTTGCAGATCATTTTCATATTCCTCATTATCTGCGCCGGTTTTCCAATCAGTGATAACTATTATATCCGTTTTCGTTTTACTGACATAATCTACCTTTACGATCACTTCGACATTATTAATTTTAAATTTGTCAAAATCTTCGTGCTTTAAATATTCTAAGTCGTTAAATTGGGGCCAAATTACCCCAAAGAACATACTTATCTTTTCTTGACCTTCATCGCGAAGAGTATCAAAAAAATCATCATTTAATGGAACTCCATTATAAAATTCAGTTAGTATTTCTGGCGCGGTTTTTCTAAATTTTTCGAGACGTTGAGTAAATTGTGATTTTGTACCGTCAACATTTATATCTCGTCCGAGATGGTGTTGTCCGATTTGATTTTCAATAGCTTCATGAATCAGAGAACCTTGTAAAACAAATTTCGAGTTGAGGTCTTTTAACCGTTTTAATTTGTAAATGTCGAGAATATTTGATTGTTTTAATGCCGTTCCAATATAGCGGTAATAAAAAGCTCGTTTGCATAAATTCCAAAGTCGGTGTTTACTAAAAGACCAAGCATTATATTTAAAAAACCATTCTTCTAAGTCTACCATTACACTCACTTATATCAATTCCATTTCTCTAAGGAATCGTGAAGGCATCTGTTGTTTTTCATCCCCCCACGGCATCATCTTGGATTTAGGGTATGAAAAAGCAATAATGCGTTTTGATCTAGTAACGGAAACAAAAGCCTCCCGTCGTTCCTCCTCAATTGCAATTTCTCCACTTCTCACGGCCCTGTAATCTGGAAATATTCCTTCGACCATTCCCATGATTACAACAACATCAAATTCCAAACCTTTTGCTGAATGAACGGTTAAAAGTGATATTCCTTTTTTTGTATATTTTGCTGATGCATCAAGAGCGAGTTGACTAAGAAACGTTCCAAGAAAATGAGCGTTTCCCTCATCACTTTTGAGATAGTATGTATATTTTCGTTCTAGCTCTGAAATATCTTCGAGGACCAACAGACGTTCTTCATCGTCATCCATCTCTCTTGAATATTGAGTCAGGATATTTATTGCTCCGTCGAGTCTAAACTTGGGTAAACTCTCGGATATTTTTCGGATTGAATCGAGGACAACTAGTTTGGATTTTTCTGATAAATCTTCCTGAATTGCGAAAATATCAATTTCATTTTCAACATTGTATACTTTTGAATTGATGGCGCGATCAAGCTTCCACCTCTTACATAACATTGAATAATGAAGCTGGTCTCGAGGGTTCGATAATATCCGTAGGCACAAATCAAAATCTTTGATCAAATCTGATTCAAATTCATTTTGACTTGTAGTGACAAATTGGTATTTAAGGCCACGAGAATCAAGTTTTTCCTTAATCTTCAGGAATACATACCGACTTCGGGCGATTAATGCGCAATTTTCCAATGGAATTGTTCCAATTTCCTTATGACCTTTTGATATCAATTCCTCAAGAAAATCTATAACTTTATTCGCTTCATCATCTTCATCATCACCAATAATTAATCGTGATTCTCCTACAATTGGAAGAGAATCAAGTGAGATTTTGTTTCCAAATAATTTCTCCCCGAGTATAACAACTGCCTTAGAACACCGATAGTTTTCATTGAGATTTTTTACAACCGGATTATAATCTTTTATAAATTGATCCATAAATTTGGAATCTGCACCATTCCATGAGAATATCGCTTGGTTAGGATCACCAACCATCATAATATTATTGTGTTTTTGATCGAAAAGAAGTTTAATTATGGAATATTGTGCTTGGTTCAAATCCTGAGCTTCATCTATACAGAGATATTCATATTGACGTTTTACAAAATCTAAAATTTTTGGATTTTCACAGAACATCCGGTATGTTAGAAATAGAATATCATCATAGTCAATTGCGTTTGAATTACGTAGTTCGGAATCATACCATTCATAAATTTCTTTATCTCGAGAATCTTTTACATATTCAATTGGAGTGAATGAACTTTTTAATTCGTGAATTATCTCGAGTTTTTCATTCAGGAATTTTTCAATATCCTTATCCGTTCGAAATTTTATTCCAAAATATGAATTATTATTTTTTAAAATGCCCTGATTCAGTACTTGAATTCTATCTTGATGTCGCTCGAAGAGATGTATTTCTCCTGTTATTCCAACTCTATCTCCTTTTGATTGTAACAATTCTAAACAAAATTTATGAATCGTTCCAATATATGCTCTTTCGTGAAAATTTTCAAGATCTTCAAGCCTTCCGGCCATTTCATTTGCAGCTTTGTTAGTGAATGTCAAACATAGCACTTTAAAGGGTCGGGTATTTCGAGTTATTAAACGACGAACTCGCTCAGTAAGTACGCGGGTTTTCCCGGATCCTGGCCCTGCTAGTACTAAAATCGGTCCTTGGTCATGATCTACTATGTCTTGTTGTTTGGAAGAAAGAGTATATTTCATTCTATTTTCCTCAATTTACATTCAGTTGAGATAACATCAAAAATATCTCTAATTTTTTTTGGGATACATAATTTTCCATCCTTAATACGTACTATTGCTTCTGCAATTGGTTTCGCATATTTTGTTTTATTTCTCTCTAATTCTGATATTAACTCAGTATCAGTTTTACTTTGCCATTCTGTTTTGAGCGCCTTTTCATGTTTTTCATTCATCTTCCGAGTAGAAACGATAACAGATAGTATCGTATCTCTATACTTCGGCCATACAATATATTTTTCATAGTTCTTGTTAGCAGGAAAATGAACAATATTCGGGTGATTTTTTATGTTTGGATCCTCTCCAACTTTCTCTAAATTATCTGAAAGATTTTTGAGTGGCCCCTCTTCTCCATCCGCAAAAATATACCAGGGTATGTTTGCCAGTTTCGCTAAAGCCAAGAATGGATAGTAATCGTCACCTCCAACATGAACCATAGATATACCATGACAATCAGCTTTTTTATTCCAATATTTTTCTGCATATACGGGTATTGCATCTCGTTCTGTTTCCCCTTCAAATAAAAGTAGTGCACGCGAATAGAGTAATTCACCTTTAGATTTCATAATTCTTTGATTAATTCTTCGCTTCTCATCTTCAGTAAAGGAATGATCATGTGCTTGAGATGCAATAGTTGCATCCCCATTTTTTCTAAAGAAAATAAATTCTTCAATTTTTGTTTCGCTAGCGATATATGGTGAATGGGTACTAATTAATTTCTGAGCAGAAATTTGTTTAATTTGTGAAAATAATGCTCGCTGGGCTTGAGGGTGTAAATGTACTTCCGGCTCTTCTAGTGCAATCGTCATATGCACCGCTCTTTCAGATTCTCGAATTTTTCGCTCTTTCCATTCACAATATGCTTTGAATGTCAAAATTGTTGCTAAACTTCTTGTTCCCATTCCATGATGTGATATTGGAAATGATTGCGCGCCTTTAGTCGAAAATGTTATATCTGCACCTTTATACAAATCTCTCACATGTCGCGTAAGTGGATTGATTGAAATGCTATCTTTTTCCAAATTAATTGTGGAATCCAATAGATCCAATTGTTTTTGTATATGCGATAAAACCTCACTCTCATCGACAATTCTTTCGTTAATTTTTCCAATAGTTGACTCAATTTCTTGAATCAGCGTTTCATCAAGATTTAGGTCAGATAATAGACGATTCCAGAAAGAACTCCGAATTTTAAATTCATCTTGAATGTCTCTTTTTGCATCCAATAAATACATTGAAATTGGTTCGATATGGGATGGTGATAGAGGTTTATAGATACTAACTTCTTTAAAATCTGAATAATCCTTCCACTCTTTTAGTGATGCACGATCGTATAGATACTCATTTTCATCTTTATCCCAATGATAATTTGTTCTTATTCCCAAAAATTCATAATCTTTTTTATCATGTTGGATATGATTACCCCAAAGGAAATTCCATTTTGTTGAAAATGTTTCCATAATTTTTTTTGTTTTAGCATCGTAAGGTCTGACGCAAATATCTATTATAATACACCGATCCCTTGGCAGATTTACTTCACCTTTAGCTAAAAAAATATCTTCAGTGGAAAATTTTCTTGTCCCTTGGCCAATTGCAGCATTTAATGCGTCAATAAAACTTGATTTTCCAGAATTATTCTCCCCAATTAAAATTGATGCAGGGTGTAGGTTTACATTCACATTCTTCAAGGATCTAAAATTTCTAATTTTTACATCAGAAATTATTATTTCTGAACTTGGGAAGGAATGCATAATTTAGAATATATTTTTGATGATGTAAATTTTTCTAGAAAGGATCATTCACAAAAATTTCGATATATTTCTCAAAATTTATCAGAATTAACCTTCCTCACATTCAACCGAAAAAATGTCTTCTAGATTCAGTTTTTAAGTATTCAGATTTATCCGGTATTTTCCTAATCGTTGTAATTACCTCTTGAGCAAACCGATGGAATAAATCTTCATCACTCTCAACGATTTTTTTCGCCGCATAAGGAAGCTTATTCTGCAAGACCCCTTTTGAAAACCTCATCAAATCCATCACATTTACGATTCCTCTTCCGTCAATAAACTCCTCAAAAAAAGGCGATTGTTCATATTCTGAATTATCATACCCAAGAAGAGCTCGTATTGAAATTGTTCGCAAAATACAAGCATAGCACCGGCCACACATTTTTGTTTTATTACCTCGGGGCTGCTGACTAAAACAAGAATGACTTTCTCTTACGGCGAAATCGAATTTATCTTTCAGATTGCGTTGAGCAATCCTTAAAACTTCTTTCTTAGTTTTATCTTTATGGGGCGTTAGAATATGGATATCCACTTCGTAAATATCCGTTAATAATTTCTGCATCGATTGAACAAAATCCGGGTTCATTGTCCGGGTGGGTTGTGATCCTTCGAATAATGGGGGATTATACATCATCAGCCCATTCTCCCCAGAAATTAATGTATTCGATTTATTCAGATGAAGGTGAATCGATGACAATCCAAGGAAAATAAGTCCTCTTGAATTCGAGATTCCGGTGTCTGGGGGTAATTTTGTTTTATCCCCACTTGGACTAAAGGTGATTTTTTCAACTTTTCGTCCAGGGAATAATTCCATCAATTTATCAATATGCGATCCCGTGAAACGGGATTTTACAACATGAACTAATGTTGCTTCCTCATATTCTGTCGCAGCTGCAACACTATCTAACCCCTCAGAAAAAAGGAGTATCTCCTTCTGGTCGTCAAAAAATTTTGTTTGTATCTGGGTTTTGGGTTTGGGTGCAGTTTCAAGAATAAAATTTAGATCAAAATCTCTCCTATAGAGAGACCATAGTATTTTATTAAGTCGCTCTTTTTCATTATTCCAAAATGGTTTATCGTATATGGGAATTTCAATAGGAGGTAATTCGCGCTTTGTGTAAATTTTTTTTCGATCAATGAAATTAAAATAAAAAATTATCCGAACGAGATCGTCTAATCTTGCTGGTAATTTGGCACGAATTGGATCATTCCTGTTTTGTGATTTAAAAAAACCATTGATTTGGTTGCTATTGATACTTAGTTTGTATTGTTCGAGTAAATGCCTATCAATCCTATCAATTTTCATCTTATCCTCGGAAAATTTTTTCAATGATTTTTTTCACTTCTTTTTGATGCGTGGCAATTATATATGATTCAACAAGACTTTTTTCATTCAACTCTTTACTGACTTTTTTCACCGTTTGTTTTAATTGCTTCAATATTTCCTGCTTAATCGCCCGTCTTTCATTAGGAGGCTTTGATTTGAATAATGGAGCAATCTCATTAGAATTAAGAGTTTTTCCGGCGTAATCTATTAAGCCTGCATAGAGCATTTTCTCAAAATCCGTATCGAATTCATCAGTCATTTAAGAATGCCTCCTCTATCTGATCGATGCTTTGATCAACAACCATCCCCACAATCTCTTCAATCTGTGCCCTTAGTGCGGGGTCAACATTTCCTGAGTCTATGAGAGACTCCATTGCGGAATCCGTGATATATTCACGAATTGCTCCATCTGCGATATCTTTCATAATCGCAAAAACTGCTGCATCAGTTCCTTGAGTTTCAGCGATTTCTGCATAATGAAAAATTTTTTGGATGAGTAAAAGAATACTAATTGCAGAGAATATTGATGCGAGAAATGGATTGGAAGAGATGAGTAAACTGACTAAGAGTTTGGCAGAAATTTGTTGGCCGGCTTCAGTGGGCGGAGAATCTAATGTACTTTTCAGCGGCTCAATTACATGCGTTGGATAATGAGCTACACTAGGCCCAGTAGCGGTTAGACTCAATCGATTTTGACTACCCATCTGTCTTTTCTCTTGATGTGGATTTTAACTTGATATATCTTAATTATATGTTTATATAATTCCATTTTATTAACAATTAAATTCCGGTCTGGAACCCGAATAAATGAAAGAGTAATTATGAGTAAAGTGGGCAGAAGTACCTTTAAATTTGGTTTTCGACACTACCGGCTGAAATCCAATGTCGAAGAGGAGATATTTGTTAAAAAATTTGTTGGAATGCAAATAAGCGCAATGAATATTGAGATGTTTGACATTTTTTTATAGGTTTTTTTTGAAAAATTATGATTTTATCCATCTATCAAGACCTTTTTTATATTGTTTTGGAACATATTCACTTTTTTCTCCGAATATCCCTGTACATATATCATGAACCTCAGTTACTTTTTCACGAGGGGCAAAAACATAAAATTTCCATAAATTTTGATATGCTTGGGATATCCCATCTAATTCAGTTTGATGAGGTAATTCGCTTAATTTTTTAATTTCATTGTCCCATGTATTAACATAAACATCAGCTTCTTTTAATGCCTCTTGGCCCGTGCAATAAATTATAATATTATCAGAATTCGTTTTTGTTTCATGTGCGATTTCCTGTTCCATTTTTTCTCTAGCATCATTGGGTAAATGATATTTACTTATGAATTCAGTTTGTTTTGCAATATGTGAGAGTGTCCTTGGAGACAAAATGTACGCTCTTTTCAACAAATCTCTTTTCAAAACATGTGATACAAGGCTTGAAATTTTTTCATCTGGATGTTTTTTTGGAAATTTTAGTAAAAATTGCATAAATGTTTCGTCAGTCAGAGGATACAATTGTTTTTTTTCGATGTTAAATTCTTTAGCTATGCTCAGAGCTTTAGACAACATTGCCCCTGCACATACTTTAGTATGATGCAAATACACTCGTTGTGCTAAAAAAAACCTTAATCGAAGAATATGTATGATTTCTGTTAATGCATCATCTCTTAATGCATTTCCTTTCAACAAATCCAATACAATTATATTTTTGCCATCTTTCTCTTTTATATCAAAATATTTAAAAATTCGATCATCGTAATTTTTCTTTAAACCACAAAAATACGAATCTCTTCTTAAATAATCTAGAATATCAGAACAAATTGTATTAGAAATAATCTGAGCTTGCCAAGGATTATCGAGATCATTTTCTGGTTCTTTTGTTGAAATAATTTTAATTACGTCATCAAAAATTTTTAAATTCTCTAAATTTTGGCCAAGATCGGTTTTTTGAATCATATCTATATATCTATCTTTTTTATCATGCCTATCGAAGATTAGCATTTCATCTTCAAATGTATGACCAAATGGGATGTGGGTTATGTCATGAATTAATGAAGATACTTCAATTAATCTTAAATCACATTTATCGATTATTTTTTTGGAATTAGGTTTATTCTTTAATTCTTGGAGAATTTTTTTCGTTACTCCATTTACGCCAAGGGAATGATCAAAACGTGTATGCACAGCGGTCGGATACACTAAACTTGCAGTTCCGAGTTGTTTTAATCCTCGCAATCTTTGCATCTCATTTGTATCAATGATTTTATTCTCAAGATCGTTAAAATATAAATCCCCATGAATAGCATCTCTGAGTATCATTTTAACATCCTTTTAAATTAGATTAATGGGGTCTTTATATAAAATTCTGTCTAATTTCTCTATATTTATTTGTCTAGGTAAAAACGCATCATAATTTCGTTCTGGTTAAATGGGGCTAATCTGTGAAATCCGTTCAAGTTTAACCTTTTAAGATGACCATAAGCTAGTTTCATATAATTTCAGAAATGGGGGTGGTTCTTGCTCGTAAATTCCTCGTCCGAACACTGCTCAAAAACTTACGAGCAGACCTTGCTTAAAACTCTTCAATCGATCTATCCATCCCTATTTGAAAGTTGCGTGTAGATCAATCGAACTAAAATTGAAAATTCTCTAACCTATTGAGCAGGACTCGCGTTGAAAATTTTAAATGATTTCCGCAATAAAAAATTCCATGATCCTGTCATAACAAAAATTCCCTCGCCTCTCTTGCTCCCGTCAAAGCACCCGCCCGAATACAGTCACGTCCCAGCCTCCGCCCTCTCAAGGAACCAAAACAAAGCCCAATCTGCCTCCCCGTCCCAGTGAAGACCCCCCGATATCAGATAGAAAACTCCCGGATATCTCGCATGAATAAGGGGTCCGTAAAAACACAAGAAATCCACATCGATGCACGCCGGAAGATCCCTGGATCGGAGCCCCAAAGCTGGGGTTTTTATTGCTCGTCTTGCTGCCGAATCTCCTGCCCTAAAAGGTGGTTGGAGTTCCTCAATCCAAACTGTTCAGTACTGGCAGGTCCATCTCTTCTTAAAAACGTTCCTTTTCCCCATCAGGAGTTAAAATAAGATTTCCTGAAAAGAACTGGCCGCAAAATCACCGGAACTGGCCGGTCAGGTGCTGGAAATGATGTAATTTAAGGCCAATACGAACCCGGATGAAGGGTTGGCAGGAGCAGCCTTTTTGAAGTGGAAGGTTGCAATGGCCCCCCGGAACCCGGCACTCAGACAGCCAATCCCACTACCTGAATTTAAATTTTTTAAAACGGGATAATGATTGCGATTGTTGGCGTGAAAAATCTCTCTGCATTCTTCAAACATTGCTCACTTAAACAATTGTTTCTTGTTTTGTGTTATCGATGAAATTGATTTTTCGTAATTGCGAAATTTCACCGTCAATTTTTACAGGATAGCATCCCGTTATACAACCGACACAAAAATCATCACGGTGCATTTTTATCGCATCGATAAGCGTTTCAAGAGATATGTAACGGAGTGTCGTAGCACCCATTTTCCGGCAGACCTTCTTCTCGTCCATTTTACTTGCAAGAAGTTTCTCTCTTGATCGCAGATCCACGCCGAGGTAACAAGGTGCTTTTATCGCTGGTGAGCCGATTCTTAAATGAATCTCGCTTGCACCCGCGTCACGCATCATTTTGATAATATAACTCGAATTCGTGCCTCCTAAAATGCTGTCATCAACAAGTATTACAACTTTATTTTTTATGTGCGCTGGAATCGGATTGAATTTTGCCCTTAATATCTGCGCTCTTATTTTCAATGAAGGTGCAAGATGAACCCCATCGACGTAACGGTTTAGCATTATTCCCTCACAATAGGGTATCTGTGATTGATCCGAATAACCAAGTGCTAAAGCAGTACCGCCATTGGGCACGGGACTAACTATGTCTGCTTTTATCTGCTCTTTATCGAAGAGTTTTTTCCCAATATTCAATCTTAATGAATAGAGCGATAAACCCTCAAGGATTGAATCTATTCTGCAAAAATAGAGAAATTCAAAGATACAATGTGCGTGTCTTTCTGCAACAGCAATTTGGGTGCTTCGAATTCCTTCAGTATCGATCCGGATTAATTCTCCGGGTTTGACATCCCTGAGGAACTTTGCATTCAGCCCATCTGCGGCCACACTTTCTGATGCGACCATGTAACCGTTCTCTGTCTTTGAAATGCATAATGGTTTGATTCCCAGAGGGTCACGAAAGGCGTAAAGGATCCCATTAATCATCATGACGATCGAATACGAGCCATTAAGCTTCTGCATCGTGGATCTAATTGCATCCTCGATACTCTTCGAATTACTGATTTTTTCTATGAGTATCTTCGAGATAATCTCCGTGTCCGAAGTAGTAGATAGGACCACTCCAGTCTTTTCATATTCAGTGCGCAATTCGCGCCAATCTACCAGATTGCCGTCATGGACGATTGAAAAAATATTTTTCTTAAAATGAAAATTCAGCGGTTCAATGTTTTCAACGGTGTCTCCATCAAATTTCGGGTACCTCACATTACCGACGCCAATTGATCCTTTCAGGTCGAATAGCTTATCAGGAGAATAAACATCCGCAACCAAACCATAACCCCTGGATGAATGGAGATAATTTCCATCAAATGTCGACATTCTAGTGCTGTTCCTGCCACGATGCTGGAGAGCATACAATGCATAGTAAAGACGGATAGATACTCCACCCTTATCCACTATGCCAACAACACCACACACAAGAATATTTTTTTTTAAATTTTAAGATATTATGTCTATTCTTTTTATTCTTTCTCAAAAAAGTCTAGAAACTACAAAATCAATTATTTTTTTCTTTTTTTAATAAATGAATGGATACTATTTAGTTTTTTTATTAACTATAAATGTCTCTAACTGAGTTTTATATTCAATGAGAATATTCGTCACAATCCTCAAATCCTCAATTAATTCTTTGAATTGAGGAAACTCTTTTTGAATTTGCTGAGGACTTTTTCCTTTATTTACCGGATCTTTAAGTTCCTCATCATACCATTTTCTGAAATTTGCTTGATATTTTGTAAGATGTGGACGTAATCCCATATTCAAGATATCCATTGCCATTCGGACTAATTCATCGGAATGCGGATCTTCTTTTAATGTCCTTCCTGAAATCGTTTTGATTTCAAGTCGGGTAGTCTTGAACAATTCATACCATGAGTTATAGATTTCTACAATAACATCGCATTTTTCATCAATAGGCATCGCAGCCTTTCTCGTTGTCAATTCAATGTATATTTTATGAGCAATCTCCAAATTTTCATAATTTCTATCAATTTTATATTTAAATGAGGGTCCACGGAAATTCAGGTTAAGTTCAACTAGGTCATATTTTGATTTTGTATAATATTGTCGTATTAAATATAAAATTGCCAGTAAAATGATTAAAATCCCGATTAAAAGAAGGATTACGAAAACATGAAAATAAATTGTTAACGTCTCATCGATTAATGCAACGTTCATTATTTGAATTGTTGAATTCACTCTCACTGCCTTCCTGTGCCAATATGATTATTCAATACTGAAGAATTTGAATTGTCTGGAATAATTCTGCACTCAAATCCACAAAAAATTTTAGCGTTGTCATTCTCCCAGAAGCTATTCTGACCATTCATCTCCCGAATGATTTCTCCCAAACATTGGACGATTATTTATTGGAGCTATTTGGTCTTTCCTTAGGAATGCCTCATGGATCCATTGCTGAATATCATTAGGATTCGTACTCCAATTGCGGATTGATGCAAAAGGTTCATTTCCATCATTTCGTTTCTGCAAATTATCCGAAAGTCTGGGTGGGATAGTATGCGAGTTATAATGACTCATATCATTACGCGGATATGTCGGGAGGAGTATTCCGAGAAGTCCGGATCGAGGATTATATTGAGTATTTCTTAAACTCGAATAAATTTCCCAATCAACATGTTTTCGCTGCCAGGATTGTTTACCTATTAAGACAACTGTTACTGTTGAATCTCTGAGATATTCGTCTCTGATTTTTTGTCTAATATATTCTGTATTTGCATTTGGATCAATATCGCCCTCTTCAACGGAACGCGAAACAATTACATCACTGCAAATTTTTTCGAATTGATTCCGATATTCTTGGTCATTATCGTGGTGGAAGCTTACAAATACCTTATGCCGTGTTGACATTATCTCACATCTGAAATATTTTTGTATTAAATTTTATTTAATTTCCCATCGCTTATACATTCTGTTTAATATGCAATCCCATTTTTGAGGTCATTAGCAGAACTAGTCCCGCCCCAACCACCATCCCCCCAGTTACAAAGCCCAACCCACTCCCCGTCCCGGTGAAGATCACCTGCTATCAGATCGAAAACTCCCAGATATCTCGCTTGAACAAGGGGTCCGTAAAAACACAAGAAATTAACGTCGATGTCCGACATGAGAGCAATTCGCACCGAGCCCCAAAAAGGCACTTCTTTTCTCTTTGACCGTGCTACCTATCCAGCCCCTTCGGGTTTTGCCTCCCAATAGCATCCATTAGCGTTTGACAGCGTCACGCAAATCGCTCCGTTTGGCGTAAAAAGTGCAAAATGGGCGTTTTTTGAAAAAATGTGCCGGAATTCGATGTTTTTTGCAACTTGTGCCGGAAATGACTCTCCCGGATGGGCAAACGGGGGCTGTAGCGGAGCCGGATGGTTGGTGAGGGGGGCCGCCATCCGTGGGTGTGATACAATGGCTTGGATCCCGATACCCCCCCGGTTCACGACTGCATCGCCACGCCAGAACCGACCAGCTCTATCGGGCCGGAATTATGCAGCGAGCTTCCGCCTTGGCGAATTTTCTGCCCTGTGACTCTCGTTTTACATTGTCCCATTTTCCGGAAAGACTTATGAGAAAATTATATAGAATAAGATCCCGGAAATTTCCCTCAAAGGATTACAAGTGTCTCGCAATCATAGTGGATATGAGTCATCTTCCTATATGATTGAGGAAATCGATGCTGAGGTACGTTCTGCACTAGTGCTATCGATAGCAGAGAATGCGATGCGGAATCTTATGTAAGGAGCCTTCCGTGGCATTAAGATTTATAACATTCATTATGAAAACAGAGTATTAAGCTTTTCAATATTATTTTATTGATGTAATATTGATATCATTTAAGTGCAAGTATTGTGATCGAAAAGAATAACTTTTTGGTAATTATTTTTGAAGGAATTATATATGGAGTAATTGGAAATTTTATTTTTTATTTCATAATAAATTCTGTTTACAAAGATTTGCCCACGATAATCCAGATTTCCTTTTTTTCACTCATTTTTTGTATATTTTTTAGTTTTGTATTTTATTACAATGGATATTTATCATTTTTACCAATTTGGCGAATTTATCGGATGTCATATTTGAATGAATTACTTAATTCCCCAAATATTAAAAAATGGAAAAATAGATTTAGTCCACTTGATCTAAAAGAAAAACATCGAAAAAATCCAAGTGTCGAAGTTCTCCAAAACGGACTGAGAATTGACTTAATTGAGCTTCTCTACAACCTAATTCGCGAAAATAATAAATCTGCTTGCAGAATTCTAATCCTTGGACCGCCGGGTTCTGGAAAAACTGCTGCTACACAGTACTTATCATTAAAAATCGCAGAAGAAGGTGTTTCAAATTGCGATCTGCCTATTCCATTAATAATTGATTTAGGTGATTTTCAAGAAGGTGATATTCAATCCTATATCGCATATTCATTTAAAAGAGTTACAACCAAACGATGTGTTGAAATATTTCAACGCGATTTAAATAACTTGCTCGAAAAAGGAAGGTTATTTCTTATTTTTGATGCCCTAGATGAAGCGCTTGGCGAACAAAGAGAGATTGTGTTGGCTGAATTATCAAAGTTTTTCGAAAATAAATCTTATAAGAATGTCCCTGTTATCATCACAGCAAGAACAAAGGAAGATCCGGGGGAACGTCTTAAAGATTTACAAATCTTTGAAATTCAAGATTTGAACAATGAGGCAGTAGAATTCTTTATCGAGGCATACAATGAAAGCGATATTAGAAATAGTGAAATTTTTAATAAATTAAAAAACCATCACTTTTTAGATCCTGGGGGCATTGGAAGAAATCCCTTTTGGTTAGAGATTTTAATTGTAAGTGGAGTACTTGAAGGTAATGAGGGAAAAATCTTAAACGATAGTATAAATTTTATTCTTGATAGGGAGTATGACAAGCCAAGAGGCAATCGTTTTTGGAAAAAAAAAGAATTTAACCGCGATAATCAGCGAAAATATGCTAGAACTGTTTTCTCTTATATTGCTTATAAAATGTCACAATTGAACAGAGTAGTAATAAACACTAACTATACAAAACAATTTTTAAATGAATGGATCAAGTTAAATTTCCCTCAAAATCTAATTTTTGAAGATATTATCACACAAGGTAAAGACTCAAAGATTCTCGATTACACAATTGAAGATAAAATAAAATTTCGACATCGATTACTTCAAGAATTTTTTACTGCCTGCTATTTAGTTGAAAACCCGGAATTTATCGACATAATAATTCCTGGATCTAAAAATGAAAATGGCTGGCTTAAAAGTTGGGGACCGACATTGCTCCTCTTTGGGAATCTTGCTAAAGAACAGGATCTTAATAATCTGATTTATAATCTCTTGCAAGAAAGTGAAAATCGATCAAGATTGTTTATTGCTGCAGGATTAATTCTTATTCAAAAGACGGGCGATATTGAATTATATAAGATTATTTCGTCAGGATTGGTTCCTGTTATCAAGAATGAACCTATTAATGAATTAATTAGCGAAATTGACGTAATTAGGGTTATGGCTGGGGAGGATATTGCAATATTTTTTAGAGATTCCATACGGTCTAATGAACCCGAAATTAAAAGAAAAGCGATTCAACTTCTGACATCCATGGGAACAAAAACCTCAATTAAAGTTCTATTTGAATCTCTCGTGAGTGATGATGCGGATCTGATTTCTACATTAATATCCCTAGATAAATTTGGTATTGATCTAATCATCACTTTAATTAAAGACGAAGATTCTATTACTCGATTGTTGGCAGAAAAGACTCTTGTGACGACAGGTGATCCATCAGTAGAACGGCTCATAGCTAAAATTAGAAATGGGAATGTTCGAATACAAGCTATTGATGCTCTAGGTAGGATTGGTGATCCGAAATCTGTAGAACCGCTCATTGCTCAACTCAACGATGAGAATGCATATGTTCGAATTCGAGTAATTGATGCTCTAGGTAGGATTGGTGATCCGAAATCTGTAGAACCGCTCATTGCTCAACTCAACGATGAGAATGGATATGTTCGAATTCGAGTAATTGATGCTCTAGGTAGGATTGGTGATCCGAAATCTGTAGAACCGCTCATCGCTCAACTCAAGGATGAAAATGCCCGAGGACAAGTTATAGATGCTCTAGGTAGGATTGGTGATCCGAAAGCTATAGAACCGCTCATCGCTCAACTCGAGGATGAGAATGTCCGGAGACCCGTAATTGATGCTCTTGTTAGGATTGGTGCACCCGCTGTAGAACCGCTCATCGCTCAACTCAAGGACGAGAATGCCCGAGGACAAGTTATAGATGCCCTTGGAAGGATTGGTGATCCGAATGTTATAGGACTGCTCATCGCTCAACTCAAAGATGAGAATGTCCGAAGACAAGTAATTGATGCTCTTGTTAGGATTGGTGCACCCGCTGTAGAACCGCTCATCGCTCAACTCAAGGATGAGAATGTCCGAGAACATGTTATTGGTGTCCTTTGTAGGTTTGACCGCTCGAAAGTCGTAGAACCGCTCATCGCTCAACTCAAGGATGAGAATGTCCGAGAACAAATTATTGATGCCCTTGGAAGGATTGGTGATCCGAAATCTATAGACCCGCTCATCGCTCAACTCAAGGATGAGACTGTCCGAGAACAAGTTATTGGTGTCCTTTGTAGGTTTGACAGCCCGAAAGTCGTAGACCCGCTCATCGCTCAACTCAAGGATGAGAATGTCCGAGAACAAATTATTGATGCTCTTGTTAGGATTAGTGCACCCGCTGTAGAACCGCTCATCGCTCAACTCAAAGATGAGAATGTGTGTGTTCGAATACAAGTGATTAATGCTCTTGGAAGAATTGGTGCACCAGCAGTAGAATCACTCATTGCTCAACTCAAGGATGAGGAGGTTCGAGTACTAATTATTGGTGTTCTTGGAAGGATTGGTGGCCCGAAAGTTATAGAACCACTCATCGCCGCACTCAATGATGAGAATGAGTATGTTCGAAAGATAGTAATTAAAGATCTTGGTAGAATTGGTGACCCGAGATCTATAAAACCACTTATTGCTCAACTCAAAGATGAGAATGTTCGAACACTCGTTATTGATGCTCTTGTTAGGATTGGTGCACCCGCTGTAGAGCCGCTCCTCACTGCACTCAAGGATGAGGATTGCAATGTTCGAGAACAGATTATGTATGTTCTAAAGAAAATACAAAAATGACCCGGTAATCAATGGGTTTCTTTACCTTCTCCTCTCCCACCAGTCCATCCTCCCGCCCTCTTCCCAAGAACAGCCCCGGTGGACCATCAATCTTATGACCTTTTTGTCACATTGCACCCTTTTTACTGAAAGTTCAACAATAGGTCATTGGTGGGATAATTATCCATAAAAGTGGCGGAACAAAATTCCCCACATGATATGATAAAAAATTGTGAAATCATTACGGCAGGATGTATGAGCCCCCTTGTTCTATCGAAAACTCCAGGACAACTCGCATGAACAAGGGGTCCGTAAAAACACAAGAAATTCTCATCGATGTCCGCCATGAGAGCAATTCGCACCGAGCCCCAAAAAAGCACTTCTTTTCCCTTTGACCGTGCTACCTATCCAGCCCCTCCAGGTTTTGCCTCCCAATAGCATCCATTAGCGTTTGACAGCGCCACGCAAAACGCTCCGTTTGGCGTAAATCGTGCATAATGGGCGTTTTTTGAAAAAATGTGCAAAAGTGTACGGTTTTTTGCAACTTGTGCCGGAAATAGATCCTCCGGATGGGCAAACGGGGGCCGTAGCGGAGCCGGATTGGAGGGTTGGAATGCTAGTATTCCGGAGGGGGTGACCCTGATGTTATATAGCGAGCCACCGGTCCTGGCAAAAAATTATAATTTAGTACACTTCTTCGTGTGAACCGATATCGATCAGAAGAACTTGTGTCCGGCTCTCATCAATAAAATCAAAAACAAGGCGATGCTCGTACGTAATCCTGAAAGACCAGAGTCCTTTTAAGACCCCGCTCAAAGTATGGGTTTTCAGCGATGGATGAAACGGATCTTCTTCGAACTGAACAATTTTTTTGGAGAATTATTCCTTTAGCTCCGGGTGCTGGTGAATCCACTTCTTGTAGATCTTTTTGAACCGCTCGTCCCAGATCAGTTCAACCATTCAGATCCGCCAGTAGATCTTTTGCCGTTCCGCTCCGGCTCGTAAGTTTCCGCACGTTTGTTTTTGCCTGTTTTGCCCGGGTGACAATGGCCGTGCGTTTAGCGTCAAGAAGCCTGCGGTGGATAATATCCTGGATGTACTGCTGATCCTCGATATCGAGCTTATCCACGTATTCAAGAACAGTGTTGAGCGATACTGCTTTGGTTCCCATACGATGTCTCTGTACCATAATTGTTGTTACCTCTACAAAGGCATTTTGATGGTATGACAGATTAGTTCCTCTCATCTATTGGCGGCTCGCATGTTTAGTGTCCTGTCCCCAAACTTCGCTCAGAGATCCTTTTCCGGAAATTTCCCGGCCGGACCCGGCACAGAAAATTTCCAACCGGATTTTCGCTGAGATCTTTTTAAGCAGATATTTATTAAAAAAAAATCGAGCGGATCCTGCAAAAAAATAGTCACAATCTCCCATAACGCAAACCCCCCCTTACTCCCTGATCGCCCACACGCCAAAACCCCTTTCCCTAATAATTTCAAAACCACTTCCATCCGGGCTCGGCATCTGATCCCCCAAAATACCAATCAATGTCCAAAACTCCACCCGTTGATGTGAAGATCACCCCTGTTCAATCGAAAACACCCGTATATCTCGCATGAACAAGGGGTCCGGAAAAACACAAGAAATTCACATCGATGTCCGAAATGAGAGCAATTCGCACCGAGCCCCAAAAAGGCACTTCTTTTCCCTTAGACCGTGCTACCTATCCAGCCCCTTCGGGTTTTGCCTCCCAATAGCATCCATTTGCGTTTGATAGCGCTACGCAAATCGCTCCGTTTGGCGTAAATTGTGTAAAATGGGCGTTTTTTGAAAAATTGTGCCGGAATTCGATGTTTTTTGCAACTTGTGCCGGAAATGGATCCTCCGGTTTGGCAAATGGGGGCTGAACCGGGCTTATTTTCTTCCGGCATTTTCGACTCTCTGATTGGCTTTTCGTAACATGGTGCAAAAAACAGTCTCCCCAAACAGGGGGGGTTCTTTTGCCCGTCACCTTCCGACCTCCCCTGTCCTAAAGAGTGGTTGGAGATCCTCAATCCAAACTGCACGGTACTGGCAGGTCTACCTCTTTTAAAAACGCTCCGTTTCCCCATCAGGAGTTATATTGCGTTTTCTTCAAAAGAACTGGCCGGAAAATCGCTGTAACTGGCCGGTCGGGTGCCGGAAATGATGCAATCCGGGGTCATTCCGGGCTCGGATGGAATAGACGCAGGAACTGTCCTCCATACTCTTCGACAGGGACTAAAATATCCGGTGTCACATCTCCCTGACGGGAATCACGACTTCCTTCTTCCCTTCGACCACCGCCAAAACCTTACGGTTCACGTTCAGAAAAAACCTAAACATTTTATATTCCAATGATGAGAGACACCATGTATCCACGATGTCAAGTCGTGCAAAAACAAATTCTCTGTCCTGAAAAGTTTAGCGGTAATCTCAAAGCTCGAAGATTTATCAATCAGATGAAGGGAATCGCTGACAAAATGATTGTCGGTACCATTCACAGATTCTTACAATATTTTATCGTGAAGGTTTTCAACAGGGCAGGTACATAAATATTACCTGCATCCATTGGCGGTGACCGTTTGGATTTTTACCCACGTATCAGGAATCGTTGGAAAAAAATGACCCGGAATTATCCCTGGCATTTCATGGGTTTCCTCGTCCTCGTATACCTCATCCCCTACGCTTACACGGTTACAAATATCTTCTGGATCGGGCGCATCAGCATGAATGCGTTTGCAATCACCGAACAATATGAATTCATTGCGCTGGCAATCAATGCTCTCGAGGACTTTATCCCGGTAGGAGCCCTTGCGCTCACCGCCCAGCACTATCACAACAATAAAAAAATTATAGAGATCCTCAAAGCCGGGATGATCATCCAGGCTGCACTCTCACTCTCCCTGACGATAATAATTATCTTTTTTAACCAGGAATTTATCGCAATGATCGGGACTCCCGACTCAATCGTGAACCCGACCCGGGAATACCTTCTGCTCAGATCGATCACCATTCCCTTTTACATTATCAGCTTTTCCCTCCTCATGACGATCAAATCCCTGAAGAAAGGAAAGGAGGCGTTCATCCTTGTCACAATCTCCATTATCTTAAATATTCTCCTTGATCTGTTCCTGATCTCCAATACTCCTGTCTCCCTGCAGATGGGTATTGCGGGTGTAGCGATCGCGTATCTCATTACGCAGATGGTACTTACGGTAATTGCTGCTGCCTATCTTTTCCCTCTTCTGAAAATCACTATCCCGTCCTTCCTCACCACGGCCTGGCGTCAGGAAGTTATCCCGCTTGTCAGGATCGGGGGCTGGAGCGGTCTTGAATGTGCGATCCGTATGATAGGACTGGTCTGGATATTGATTATCCTGAATGGACTCGGGACGAACGAATACGGCGGATTTGGTATTGCCACGTGGATCTTCTGGATACTTCTCATGCCTGCCTTTGCCATCCAGAATGGGACCAGTATCCTTGTCGGGAATTACTTCAGCGAGAGACGGTACGGCGATCTCCTGGACATTGTGAAGACCTCCCTATTGGTAGTGACCGTTTTCACACTCGCGATTGTATTAACCGGGATCCTCTGGTGGCACCACGTGTCGTTCTTCTTAAACCCGAATCCTGAAATTGTTGCCTATTCTGTTGCAGCATACTCAGGGCTTATCCTCGGCTTCATCGGTTTTGGCATCGGAATCATTCTCCGCAGTATTTTCTACGGTACTGGCCAGACACGGTACATCTTCTATGTCGGTATGATCTCCAATGTCGGGATCATACTTCCGTTCTTTATTCTTGTCCAGGCAGGAATCCTTGTGCCAACCTTCCCTATGGTTATGATGGTGTACCTGATCGCCAACTTTGTTGATCCCATTCTCGTATATTACTGGGCACGAAAAGTTATGGCAGGATTTCCGGTCGGGAACAACGATACCGCATCATCGGTCTAATCTCTCTTTACTCAGGTTGTCGTGCTTAACGTGACCGTCCGTAAGGAAGATCCCCTGAGTGACCGGGGCGGCCTCCACTGGCTACGATAGACTAATGAGGAATAAAAAACCTCGGGAAAGTATCAAAACGGCTCCATGCTCATATAGAATAAGTCACAGAAATACTATACTCGCATCCAGAATTTACTTATGAAAAAATTAACACCGATTGACGAAGAATGACCTACCAGGATTTATTGAATGGAATCGGGCGTTATGGATCAACCATAGAAGATGTGTGTCAACTGACAATCGGTGTATCAACCGATAAAATAAATGAACGTGTAATCATTGCTCCCTGGTGGGAACCCCATGTTTTTTCAAATTTAGGAAATGAAACAACCTTCTTAAGCTCTTCCGGGCATTCAGGGGCAAATGTCTGGAATATCAAAAGCGATTCCTTTGAAATAACGTATATTAAAACGGGAATAGGGGCGCCTTTGTTAACAGATGCACTATTGGTATTAGGGGCAACACCGTGCAAAAAGGCTGTGTTTGTAGGTTCCGCTGGGGCTTTGGATCCCAATATTGGCATAGGAGATATTGTAATTCCTGAATTTTCAATATCCGGAGATGGAGTCGGCCGGTATTTGAAAGGCGGCCCACTCAAAAACAACGACCCCTTTGGAGAAAGAAATTACCCAAACAGGGAAATGTATAATGGACTGAAAAATACCGTTCAAAAAGTTTGTGAGCTCAATAACATAAAATATCATATTGGAAAAACATTCAGCACAGATTCTATATTTGCCCAATTTGCGCATATAGATGAAATTGTCAGCCTGGGTTGTAATGTTATAGAAATGGAAACGGCTTCTGCATTCAGAGCAGCTTCATTATCCGGTATTTCTTTGGGTGCATTATTTAGTGTTTCTGATAATACAATCCTGGAAAAATCATTGTATAGTGGAATAACCTCAAAGGATATGGATTATAAAAAAGAAGTTCGGAGGAACATTTTTCCCAAAATTCTTTTAGATGTTCTAAAATGATGAACGAAAAATTTGAATCAACGATAAACTGTTCTCATAAGGTCCCTATAGCTTCATGCGACCCGGAATAATTTTTGCTAAAAATTTTGGAATAAATCGGATAAATGCACTCTTACAGATGTAAATGCAGGCATCCGGTATTGAGTATTTACGATGGCAGATGGCTAATGCCCATTCGGCAATATCGTAGTATTTTTTTTTAAACCATCAGGGCATCCGGTTGAAAAATTGTTTTGTTAATTTTTTAGTCGGAATAAATATTATCAGGTGTCCCTTTCTCTTCAACCGTGCAACCGCCCAAGACCCCTTCCCGGAAAATATCAGCCACGGAATAAATGAAAAAAAAGATTCTGATTACCTACCGATGGGTGTCCCGGTGTTCTGAATTTTTACCTGCATTTCGGGACTTAACGGTTTGACCAGTTCTGCATTGATCGAACCGGACGGCATAGGGTCTATCGGATATTTGAATATCTGCATGCTCGCGATAACATACGACCGCGATAGTGCGGCAGGCGTTCCTTCCTTAACCGAAGGATCAACGTCCGTTGCAAAGACTGATACCGTATTGTCACTGTTGCGGACAATCTCAAACGTCCGGAACTGCTGGGGGAAATCGCGTAATGATGAAGTCTCAACCTCCCAGAAGCCGAGTTCGGGATGGCCGGCATCCGGGGATTTGAAAGCGGTTATGATATTCTGGTGACGATGCCCCGCGATCCACATGAGAAGATTGGGATAGGTATGCAGTTTTGCAATCAGGTCCGTATCGGATACTGCAGCATATTTGTCCCAGGTCAGTAACGGTGCCAGGCCGGACGTTCCCAGTTCGACACCCACCGGCATATGTGCCGCAATGATCATGAGCTTGTTTTCAGCCTGACCTGTATCGAGTTCATGTACCAGCCACTCATACCGTTTCTTATCCAGAGATGCGTGCCCGTTGGAGGAGAAATCAGGTGTATTCTCGTCCGTCATGGTATCATCGAGGACAATGACCTTGACCGGTATATCCGATTTCGGTTCGAACGAATAACAGGCAAATCCCGTTGTTACGGCAGACTGGTTGAACCCATGTCCTGCCGGTGCTGAAATTGAATGGTTAAATTCACCGATCCACTCTGTCCGTGAAAGGAAACGGCGGTCAGGATCCGCAGGTACCCGGGGAGGCCCGTTCGGGAATTCACTCACGGTCCCTGCGCCGGTGATGTTACCATAGGGCGTCCGGCCATCGATCGCCCCCATATAAAAACCACGGCTTTTTATCCGGAGTTTATCGGTGATGACATTACCTATGTTGAGTGTGGTATTACCGGTAAAGGTGTTTTTCATATAATCGTCCGGCAGGAACAACCCCATCCAGAAATGATCGTGGTTGCCGATTGCCTGGTACCAGGGAATCGATGCATTCAGCCCGGCAGCCTTATACCTGTCCTGGTAATCATTGAGCGGCCCGGGGATCGGATCGTCGATTACCCCGGAATCCGGTTTTATCGTTTTGCCGTCAAGCACATCGATGTACCATCGCAATTCATTGTACTGGCCGCTGTTGGCGGCGTCACCTAAAAAAATACCAAAGTCAAACGGTTTTTTCAACTGAAGGGCATTTACCGTCTGGACCGCTGCATCAAGAACCTGGGTTGAATACAGCATTACCGGAGAATAGCCTGAAACCATCCCCCACTTATAGCCATAGTAAATTGCCTGGCCGGGAGACTCTTTATCGGTGATGTGGATGTCGGTCATGGCAAAAAAATAGAGAAGCCGTGCCACGGGAGTGACAGAGCCTGCGGAATATCCGGGGGGCATCAGGTCCAGTCTTTTCTCATAACCGAGTCCCTCCCCAAACCGCCATTGGCCATACCCATTTTGTGAGTAACTGGAGACCTGGTGCGGGAGAAGAGCCGGTGAACCGGAAGGCACGGGAACCGGAATGACGGTTCTCTCATGGGTTGTATAGACCGTGGAGTTTATCGGATACCCCCACCCAAGGCTCCCCATATTTAAAAAAATAAGAGATCCTCCAATTACTGCAACAAGAAACAGAGCAACGAGGATTCCGATACTTACCTCTTTTTTCATATGCCTAACGTACGTAATCTTTTGGTTAAATACTATCCAGCCCGCTAGCAGTGAGGGAAACTTGCATAAGGCATTACCGGAAAATTTTCAACCAGAATTTAATTAAAAAATAGGCAGACTCCGCCCGGAAAATTTTTAGACACTCCGCTCATGACTAAAAATTCCCATCTCATAAGCACGTAACAACTCCCTCTGGCAAATCCTCTTCAAACCCGTCATCGTTGCGTAACCAAACGTTTTTTTTTTATTTTCACGCCATGCTCCGCACCTATATCACCCGCATGGTCAATTCCTGATCAGGATTTTCATGATTCTTACCGACTTCCTCATCCCCGCCATCGCGTTTATTGTGGGAATCGTTGCTGCATACTTCTTCTTCCGCCTTCAGATAAGCGCAATCGAAGGGCGGGCACGAAACGATCTCGAACGCTGGAAAATAGAATGCACCAACGATATCCGGAAGGACTCGGTCAACCGCTCACGCTCAACGCTGAAGGGAAGGATCTCCGAACAGATGGCCCCGTTCCTGCCGGAGTTTCCTTTTTCTTCCGCTGACGCCCGGTTCATCGGCAACCCGATCGACTTTGTGGTCTTTGACGGGTACACTTCGGTAAAGGATGACAAGGATGGGATGATCAATATCGTGCTGGTGGAAGTGAAGAAAGGGAAAGGAAGACTTACGCGGGAAGAAACGCTGATCAAAAAGGCTGTCGAGGAGGGTCGGGTTTCGTGGCAGACGATTTTTTTGAAAGATGAGGGGCCGCAAGAGAGTTCCGGCTGAGTGAGGCCGGGGGGATCGATTAGGAAAATTCCAGGATTTTAATCAAGTCCGGTTGAAATGAGCGAGAGCGGGTATCAGCGATAGGGATGAGTTTTTTATGCCGGTATCATATTGTGCCGGCCCGGTATCCCGGATTGTAACCCCGGCAACAGCTGTGTACCGTACAAAAAAAAGGATTACCTGTCGTTCTTCCACAACAGGAAGATCGCACCGCACAGCACAAGTGCCCCGAGTACAGGTGCCGCATTAAGCCCGGCCTTGGTTGGCATAAGTGTAGGTTCCGCTGGCAGGGGTGCCGGGGCGGTTGTTGCCACCGTGAGCGGCTGCAGGGAAACATCCACGGTATTGATCATATCCTGGCGAACCGTGACCAGCGAGGAATAGGGTTTGAACCCGGCAGCGGTAACGCTGATTGTGTGCAAAGTGTTCGTCGTCACATTGGTAAAAAGCGTAGTGCCGGTCCCCATCCCGGCAGCGCCGCCAACATTCATACGGCAGTCTGTGTTATCGATGCAGATTGTGCTGCCTTTCTGGTCAACGTAGACCCGGACCGTGCCGGTTTCTGAGGCGGCGGGAGGAATGACGGGCGTGACGGTTGTTACCGGCATGTTAAGGGGTTTTAAGGTAACGGTGACATAGGTGGATTTTGCGAGATCCACGTACACCGTTGTATAGTAATCCTCATAGTCAGCAGGGCCCCAGACCGTTATCATGTGGTACCCCGGGCTCACACTGGTGAACTGCGTGCTGCCGGAACCGCCGTACACACCCACGTTTTGGTGGCACTGGGTACTGTCGAGGCAGACTGTTCCGCTGCCCGGCGTTACGTCAACCTGGAGGACGGTTATGGCTGGGTTGAGTTGCAGCTCTGCATTGACCACGCTGGTGTGGTCTGAAACCACGAAGATGGTGTCGGACCATTGCAGGTATCCTTTATTCGTGACAACGACCGAATGCCAGGTATTACCGCTGACCGAGAAGAAGGCGTCCGTGGTATCGCAGTTCACTGTATCGATACACGCGACGGCGCCTGACGGTGTTGAATAGACGGCTATCCTGCCGGGTGCGAGCCCCTGGACCTGTACAACGAGAAGGAGCAGGAGCGTAATGATTATAACGATTTTTCCATCTTTGAGGGACATACTGCGAAATAGAAGTGGGTCATGATAAGAGTTTTGGCGAAATACAGAATTTGAGGGGTTTGAGCGGGGGATTGGCGGAGGGAGGTCCAGGGAGAAAATAACGTGCTCCCTTAACCCGGTCGGATCCTAACAACCATAAGGAATTCCCGCGCAATTTTGTAGTAAGGATATAATCCATGCCCGCTCCCAACATTTCCCTTGCAACTACTCTTGGTACACTGAAACTCAAAAATCCGTTCCTGCTCGCGTCAGGGCCCCCGACTGCTTCGGGCGAACAGATCCGGCATGCGTTCAAGCTGGGCTGGGCAGGAGCAGTAACAAAGACCATTGCTCCGGACTCTATGGAAATTGTGGATGTCTCACCCAGGTTTGCGGTTTGGAAATCCGAGAATGCCGGGCTCCTTGGCTTTGAGAATATCGAACTGCTCAGCAAAAAGGATGTTGCGTACTGGACCGGGGAAATTTCTGCGATTAAGAAGGAGTACCCGGACCGTGTCCTGATTGCGAGTATCATGGCGTCTCCCGATCCCCAGGAATGGCAGGAACTTGCCCGTGCCACGCAGGACGCCGGGGCGGATGCGATCGAGCTGAACGTCTCGTGTCCCCACGGGATGCCGGAGCGGGGAGTCGGTGCAGCCATGGGGCAGCATCCCGATCTCGTGAGCAAAGTGACCCGGGCGGTGCGGAAGGTCGTAACCGTCCCCCTGATCGTGAAGCTCA
>JBAZQT010000034.1:0-32899 GCA_041645055.1 Methanoregula sp.
TCCGGCTGCCAATCTTCAAATTGAAATTGGTAGCGATGGTGGATCCCACTAATGCATCATTTATGCCTTCAATGTTGGTCCCGTTCGATATCGTGAGGAACTTTGTAATATCATCCGGATTGATCCCATAGACCGAGCTCCTGCCGGGTGTCGATAATAATGTGAATTCAGTATTTGTCGAATATATCGGCACTATCTTACTCGTTGAGCCCGCAGCCAGTTTGATCTTATTAAGCTGCGTTTTTGTTATCCCTGTTGCTGATGACGATGATGACGTTGTACTTGAACCCGGGGGTCCCATCCTGACCGCATCTGCAGTGATGACGATGGTGTCTGCACCTGAGGAGAGCTGATCTTTTACCTGGAGCTGCATATTGGTCCCTAACATCCCCATCGAAGAAATCGCCACTACGCCGATGACGATACCAATCGAGGCAAGGATAGAACGAAGGAGATTCAGACGAACGCTCCTTACTGATAGATCAAAGAATATATCTTTCATGCGGCTATCCTCCCATCTTCAAGGGTGATTGTCCGGTTCGCATACTCCGCGATCTTCGGATCATGGGTCACTATAATGACCGTTTTTCCTTCACCGTGAAGGCCACAGAGAATATCCATTATCTGGTGCCCGGTCTTCCGGTCAAGATTGCCGGTCGGCTCATCGCAGAGCAGGATCTTCGGGTCATTTACCAGCGCCCGGGCAATCGCCACGCGCTGCTGCTGTCCTCCGGACAGCTGGGTAGGGCGGTGAGCACTCATAGCTTCATCAAATCCCACTGCTCTGAGCATAGCAGTAGCTTTTCCGGACTCATCCCGTTTCTTGTACTTCAGGATGAGCGGGTATTCCACATTCTCATAGGCAGAGAGCAGGGGGATTAAGTAGAATTTCTGGAAAATATATCCGATTGTGTCCCTACGCATGTGCGTCCGCTCAAGTGCGGTAAGACTTGCCACATTCCTCCCGGATATAAACAACTCTCCCGATGTCGGAACGTCAAGGATACCGAGCTGGTTCATCATTGTTGACTTACCGGAACCTGAGGGTCCCATGATGGCAACAAATTCATTCTCATCAATGTCAAGGGAGATCTGATTGAGCGCGGTAAAGTCGCCACTTTCCAAATGGTATACTTTGCTAACATCCGCAAACCGGATAAGTGGGGTATTGATCATAGTTGATCCCCCTTACTGCTTCCTGAATTTTGCAGCGAGCCACTTGCGTTTGATATAGAGTACGATACCGACAACTACCAGAATTCCTGCCGCAATAACCGGGTAGAACGAACTGATACCGCTGCTTCCACTGCCTGAGAAGAGACTGGTGCTGCCCATACCCGGAGGTGCACCGCCCATACCACCAGGTCCGCTTGCTCCCATACCTGTGCTTCCCGTCTTCGATGCTGAGCTGTTTCCTCCGGTGCCCGACGCAGATCCGAGGTTGAGGATCTTGATAAGACTATAATCATTCCCCTCTGAGTCTTTCCAGAGCATGACAAGGGGGACGGATGTAAGATCCTGAATGGTGAATGTCACTTCAAAACTCCCGGAATCATCAGAAGCTAGGCTGCCAATCGCATATTCAGCATATGTTCCTGTTGCCTGTGCCGGGGATCCAACCGTGACCGTGAGACCTTTTGCTGCGGTAATTCCCGTGTTAGTGATATCTCCGGTAAGGTCATAGTACGAATTTTTGGTGGTCAGGGCAACATTATTGACAACAGGTAATGCTGCAGTTTTGTCGTTCCCGATGATTATGGGTAGGAAGACATCTTTTGAATGATAGGTGTCCCCGCTCTGGTAACTGATATGGAAAGTCAGGTTTGAGTTCTGACTGGGAGTCACCGTAAAAGGAACTTCGGCAGAACTTTGAGCAGCGAGCGAACTGACATATTTTTCTGAAGGACTGATTTTCGTTCCGTTGCCGAACACTGTGACATGGATATTATCAATCA
Source organism: Methanoregula sp. (assembly GCA_041645055.1). GTDB lineage: Archaea > Halobacteriota > Methanomicrobia > Methanomicrobiales > Methanospirillaceae > Methanoregula. Next base: position 1,956 of record JBAZQT010000034.1, read on the forward strand.
CTCCATCACGGGGATTAATAATACTCAGGTTGACTGTTTTTTCTATAGCTAGGGGAAACACTTTGGGCGCATCGGAGATGCTCGCTATGATGTCCGTAGAATCCACCGGAATAAGGAGCGGATAATGAAAAAGATCGTTATCTTTCGTCTCTACCGAGAAAATAGCGAAATGATTACCTTCGGGAGGATCTGCAGTAATAAGGAACGAATATGTTATCGTTGAGCCGGATGCGATATAGCTCATCGTCCTCCAGGTATCCTTACCGACAACATCGACACTTTCGCTGAAAATGTTCGGATTTGAAAGTCCGATTGACTGATTGCCGGAGTTCCCAAGCGTTATTGAAATTGTACCCTGCTCATAAGGATAGAGAACCCCGGGGTCTAAAGTGACTGATGATACATACAACATGGAGGCTGTGGTTTGAGTGGCAGCGCTCACTGCGGGTATTACTGAGATCATCAGCAAAACCAGAATTATGCTGATTATAGCGGATTTTTCTTTCATGGTATCTCCATTGTTCGTGGGCAAAGAACAAGCGGCATTATACACTTTTTTGGCATTTGCCTTTGTCTCTTTACCAAATTTCCCCTATCGGGTGTATTCTCCATGACGATGTTTGCCGAGCCACTTATATTCGCATCATGGGGGCAGGAGTATTATTGACAAAAAACAGGATTCGTTTCACTTCGGAGTTCACTATATGTTTAAAGGCAGTGTCCGTCAAAGAAGACCGCATTATCTCCATCTTCTCTCCCTTTTCAAAAGGGATATTTCTCCTCTCACGTGGGGGTTTGTCCTGTTAGTGATAATGAACCTGACAATCGGGTTTCAACTATCATATCAGTGCGACCTTTCCTCTTTATCTCCAGTCATTTACATTTTTTTTACATGAAGTTGCACTTCACTTTGTAAATTTTGAAAAAATCCGGAACCCTCACATCTTTTTAATCCCATACCACCCACCTTTACCATAATGTGCGGTATCGCAGGCCAGTACTGTCTTGACGGGAAAGAGCCGGGCAAAAAGCTCCTCTCCGTTATGTCCGAACGGCTCGCCCACCGGGGTCCCGATGGGGAAGGAGTTCATATCAACGGACCGATAGCCCTTGCCCACCGCAGGCTTGCGATCATCGACCTTTCAGATGAAGGTCTCCAGCCGATGACCAACGAAGATGGCACACTCTGGCTTGTCTTTAATGGAGAGATCTATAATTTTGTCGAGCTCCGCGAGGAGTTGATCGAAAAAGGTCACCGTTTCCATTCAAAATCAGACACGGAAGTGATCCTCCATGCCTACGAGGAGTGGGGGCACGAGTGCCTCAACAAGTTCAACGGTATGTGGGCCTTTGCACTATGGGATGAACGCCGAAAGGAACTTTTCTGCGCTCGGGATCGCTTTGGCATTAAACCATTCTATTACGCTCTTACCGGGGATTCATTCCTGTTTGCTTCAGAGATCAAAGCGCTGCTCGCTCACACGGCAATCGGCACTAGACCGGACGATGGCACGCTGGGTACATATCTTGTATGGGGGGTGCTCGACCATTCCGATCGGACGATGTTTGATGGTATCCTCCAGTTGAGACCAGCCCATGCGATGGTCGTAACAAAGGATGGGGCACAGCCGCCATTCCGGTACTGGGATGTGAAGGTCGACGCGAAGATCTGTGACAACGTGTCAGATGCAGAAGTGGCATCGAAGCTCCGTTCCCTGTTGCACGATGCAACCAGCATCCATCTCAGGAGCGATGTCGCTGTCGGCACCTGCCTGTCCGGGGGTATTGATTCCTCGACGCTCACCGCGCTTATCAACGGGATTATTCGGGAAGAGACGCCGACAAGTGTCGGAACTAGGCAGAAAACGTTCTCCGTGGTTTTCTCAGATAAAAGATTTGATGAGAGCCGCTATATCGATGATGTCATCACTGCAACCGCCGTGGATGCCCATCGTACGGAACCCTCGCCCGAAAAACTCTGGGATGATATCGACCGGCTTATCTATATGCAGGACGAACCGTTCGGTTCGCTTTCTATCTATGCCCAATACTGCGTGATGCGGCTTGCTCGTGAACGGGTAAAGGTCGTGCTCGATGGTCAGGGCGCTGATGAGCTGTTGGCAGGGTACCTTGCGTACCAGGGAAGTTATTTAAGGGGACTGCTCCGCTCGTTCCATGTGTTGACAGGATCCCGGGAGATTATCGGAAGCCTCAGGCACCATCATGGTTTTTTCAGTTCCGCGTTGCACCAGCTGTTCGTTCGCAAAGATCGCAGGGGGCTCCTGAAGTGCAGAGTACCACAAGTAGATCGATACGGTGGCAGACTTGACGAAGTGCTGCTCCGCGAGCTGACAAGCACTAATCTGCCGGCACTCCTCCACTACGAGGACCGGAACTCCATGGCATTCTCAATCGAATCAAGGGTTCCCTATCTCGATGTACGATTCGTGGAGTATGTGGCATCACTCCCACTCAATCAAAAAATCCGTAATGGCGTAACAAAGATCGCTCTCCGTAATGCCATTTTAGGAATCGTTCCTGAATCTATCCGCTGCCGGATGGACAAGATGGGGTTTGTTACACCGGAAGAGATCTGGATGAAAGAGTCCCTCCGCCCGTTTGTACTCGAAGTAATCAGCTCTGCTGAATTCCATGCACGCCCCTACTGGGATGCAGATGCGGTTATCCGGAACTATCTTTTGTTTCTTGAGGGTAAATCAGCCTATTCACAGGAAATCTGGAGAATCATCTGTACTGAGCTCTGGCTTAGGAAATTTTTTGACATGCCTGTCATCGCATCCTCCGGTTCCTGATATTCACACCAAACGGGATCGAATCCTATAAATGGTGATTCCGGACAGATCTATGTGATATAACCCCGTCCGGAGGGATTGTTGTCCTTTCGTCCGGGACCAGGAACACACATGAAATCCATCATTCTTGCCGGGGGTGTCGGGACACGGCTCTGGCCACTCTCCCGTGAGTACTATCCCAAGCAGTTCATCCAGCTGGACGGGCGTTCTCTTTTCCAAAGAACCTGTGAGCGGGCTGCCCGGCTTTCAGGATATGATGGAATCTATGTCGTAACAAACGAGATCCACCACTATTTGGTCCGAAACCAGATCGAAGAACTTGGTTATTCCCTGCCCGATGATCATCTGCTCGCTGAACCCACGGGGAAAAATACCCTGCCTGCCATCGCGTGGGCGATGCAACGTATCCGGGCAGACGAGCCATCGGCATCAGCAGTGGTCTTTCCCAGCGATCACCAACTGGGCGATGCAGCACTCGACCAGATACGGGCGGCAGAACCACTTGCCATGCAGTATCTGGTTACCTTTGGTGTCAGGCCCACATCACCACAAACCGGATACGGTTACATCAAACCGGGTAAACCCTTATCGATGGGCTGTATTGTTGATGAGTTCAAAGAAAAACCCGATGAGAAGACTGCAGGAGAATATGTCAGGAGCGGGTATCTCTGGAACAGCGGGATTTTCCTGCTTTCAACAGACTGCTTTTTTGGGGAACTGAAACGATACAATCCGGTACTTTTCAAAGCGTTCTCTGACGGGAATATTCCCGATTATGCAAGCCTTGAGTCCATATCGATCGATTACGGGCTGCTTGAGCATTCACAGCGTGTGGCGGTGGTCCCGCTTGACGCTCCATGGAGCGATCTTGGGACGTTCAAGGCGCTCTATGATATCGAAGAGCACGACGCCCAGGGCAACGTGGGAAAAGCAGAATATCTCTCGGCAAAAAACAACTATGTTTACGCTTCAGGAAAACATGTCGGACTCATCGGAGTGCATGATCTGGTGGTGGTAGATACAACAGATGCGCTCCTCATCTGCGACAACAAACATACCGAGCAGGTAAAAAAACTTGTCAACCTGTACAATAAAGCAAAAGATCCGATAACCCGTTTCCACCGGCAGGTACATCGCCCCTGGGGTTCCTATACGGTGCTCGAAGAGTCAGGAATCTATAAAATAAAACGGGTAACGGTAAGACCTGATCAGAAGCTCTCACTCCAACTTCATCATCACCGGAGCGAGCACTGGGTTGTAGTCAGTGGTACAGCAGAAGTCGAGCTCGATGGCGAGACCCGGCTGCTCCGGAAAGGCGAGAGTACATTTGTCCGTAGCGGAATGAAGCACCGCTTGAGAAATCCCGGTGTAATACCACTCGAGGTAATAGAGGTACAGCTCGGAGAATATCTCGAAGAGGATGATATCGTCCGGTTCGAGGATGATTATGGTCGGAAATAATTTTTACACTCGTCTCGTCAGCCTTTTATCAGAATAAATCCAATACAGGTCAAAGGCATTTAAAAAGAAAACCGGGTATACTTTTTCCCAGAGCACGGGTCGTTGTCAGACCCTGAGTAAAAAAGCCCTGAAAACCGGTATTTTGTGTTATAAACCACATATTGCTATACGTAAGAACGGATTTTTCAATCGGGAAAGAAACGACAAATCCGGGTTATTTTTTTGTTCCGGGATATTTTTTCATGAATTGGCGATTGGCCCGATCTTCCGGGGGGACGAGAGATTCGCATCCGGTACCGATGAGATCTGCTCTACCTGCGACTCGGAGCCCTTCGGTCACCAATCCTTTGTTACGTGGATCGCGATACTGCATCAGCGCCCGCTGGATCTTCTTTTCCTGACCTTTGGGCACATGAACCGGCTCGAGCGTGAATGGGTTGAGCCCTGTATAATACATACAGGTGGAGATACTCATTGGTGTGGGTGTAAAGTCCTGCACCTGTTCCGTGTAAAGCCGGTTATCGCGGATGTAGAGAGCGAGCTCGATCATGTCTGCCATTGTGCAACCAGGATGTCCTGACATGAAGTAGGGCAGGAGATACTGCCTGCTCTTTTTTCCTTTCTGAAGTGCCTCGAACTGCTCACGGAACTGATCAAAGATTGCCCGATTCGGTTTGTTCATGATTCCGGTCACTTTTTTCGCAATATGTTCCGGTGCAACCTTAAGATGCCCGGATACGTGATGATCACAGATCGTGCGGAGATAATCGGCATCATCGGCAAGAGCAAGATCATAGCGGATACCCGAGCCAATAAAAATCCTCTTCACTCCCGGAATTTCACGGAGTTTTTCTAAAAGAACGCACTGTTCCTTATGACTCGTCTTGAGAGATTTACAGGAAGGGTTGCAGTGCTTGTTTCGACAGGCGCCATAGGTTTCCCACTGTTCGCACGAGAGGCCGTACATGTTGGCTGTAGGGCCGCCAACATCGTGCACAATACCTTTGAACTCTGGCATCTTCGTCATCCGGATCACTTCGTGGATGATTGATGCGCTGCTCCGGCTCTGGATGATCCTGCCCTGGTGATGAGTGAGAGCACAGAATGAGCAGGCGCCAAAACAGCCACGGTGACTCGTCACCGAGAACTGCACAGGTTCCAGAGCAGGTACCGGTTGTTTGTATGAAGGATGTGCCCGCCGGCTGAATGGAAGTTCATAGATGTGATCCAGCTCTGCGGTTGTTAGCGGGAGTGCAGGGGGGTTCTGGATGACAACTGTCTTTAGGTGCGGTTGCGCTACAGGTTTTCCCCGAACCGGATCCTGCTCGTAATAGTGCTGGGCGAATGCACGGGCGTATGCAGTTTTATCCTGTGAGACTTCAGAAAAGCCGGGGAGTTCAACTATCCCTTCAGGACGCCTGTTGCGCCATTCGGCGATCTCCATAGCATACGCGGTTCCCCTGATATCCCTCAGGGTAGTAACAGTTTCTCCGGCAGCAAACCTCTGCGCGATCTCTGATACCTGACGCTCACCCATGCCAAAGGCAAGGAGATCCGCCGGGGCGTCAGCAAGGAGCGCCTGCCGCACGCGATCCTGCCAGTAATCGTAGTGGGCAAATCTACGGAGGCTGGCTTCAATACCCCCGATGACAATAGGAGTATTCGGAAAAAGACCGTGCACCTTGTTGGTGTAAACTATCGTTGCACGATCCGGGCGCCGGGGAATCCCTCCCGGTGAATAGACATCATCACTTCGCCGTTTCAGGTTGGGAGTGAAGTTGTTCACCATAGAATCGACATTGCCCGATGATATACCAAAGAATAGGCGGGGTTTTCCCAGCGCAGTAAAATCGGTATCGGTCTTCCAGTCCGGCTGTGCAATGATCCCTACAGAATATCCGGCATCCCAGAGGGTTCTGCCAATCAGAGCTGTACCGAATGAAGGGTGATCAACGTAAGCATCACCGGTAACAAGGATGACGTCGAATTGCCGGATCCCCTGTTTTTCCCCTTCTTTGAGGGACATGGGGAGGAACGCGGGTTGACGGGTCATGGCAAAAACTGTCGGGGATGTATGTTCATGATTGGGGTTGTTGCGAACATTATTGGGAGGGGCGCCGGGTCAGATCCCGGATAATCTCGGCAAGTCCGCCCGGAAGATTGTCCTTTTCTTCCTTTTTTTCAATCGGGCGGGCTTCCTCTTTTTTCTCAACGGATTTCTCAAAATCCGTGAGCTTTACCGCATCTCCCCCCCGCTCACCCAGAACCGGAAGATGGAGCTGGGTTTTCTGATCGAATTCCCGGCGGGCTTTAAGACCGGTGAACTCCATGATAACAGCCTCGATGATGAGATAGGTTATGGCTTTTTCTCTGAGGCAGCCGGTGAGAGCGTGCCCTGAACGGCCGACCGAAGCATGGTAATGAATATGGGGGCCACCTTCGCCCGGGTAGATGGTGCCAACACCAAATACCTCCCAGCCACCTTCAAACATCACAAAGTGCGGGACAGGAGGTATGACCGGCTCTTCCGGACCGGTCACCATTCTCCCGTTCATCAGTGCCCCAAGGAAGGTGATCGAGCCCGACTGGATATTTTTATCGAGGATGAACTGGCGCAACGAGACGAGCATGTCTTCGCCGTCATCGATCCTCACGACAAAAACCCTGCCGAGCTGACCTTCCGTATATTGCATAGGATCAAATTCCTTTTTGATATTCAAATGGTTTGTGAGGGTTTATATCTTGTATGCCGTCCACGGAATATCGTTTGGTTTGTGTAATAACATCCAATCTTTTCAATAATAAAAGAAGATTATCGTCCCCCGGCTCCACCGCCACCAAATCCTCCGCCTCCGCCAAACCCTCCACCGCCACCAAAACCCCCGCTAGAACTGCCATGACTCGGGGGACTGAAGTGCATGAGTGGGACAAACGCTGCGTTCATACCCATTACTCCTAAAGGTACGCCGGTTTCGGGTAAATTGATCTTGAGCGTCTTCATGGCATGCTCTACTTTATCACCGACACCGAGCGCCGTACCATATACCAGCCACTCTCCCCACATAGAGAGATCTGCGGGTGCATATTTCTGGATCATGGCCATGTCCGAGAGGAAATGGGCGAATGCGTCCCATTCCAGTTTTTCCTTGTAATGGTCATCTTTCCAGTGCCCGAACAACGTCGACGGGGCAATAATTGCTACAACGACCTGCACAAGCACAATTGCCCAGAGTATGACTGCCGGAAACAGGATGTACGACTGCATCGGTGCAACCAATGCAAAGATCACGGTTACTGCAAACAGGACAATTGTCACGAGCAGCAAAGGAACGAAATGATCTCTCCCGTCCACAATGTACTGGTTTGATAGTGAGGTGTCTACCCTACTGGTTACATCAGTAAGCGATCGCTGGTACTGCAATGCTTTCTCTTCTGCACTGCTAACTGTACTGGCACGTTTTGCGAGCGCTGCAATCGAATCAGTGTCCAGCACACCATTCTCAGAAACGAGCCCGACAAATCCGAGCACCCGCAACTCATACGGATCGGTTGTAGCTGCTGATAGCACCCGGATCTCGATACCTTTGCCTTCACCCTTCTCAATAATGGAGATGATCTTTCTCCGGTGAAGATCGAGCAGCGTGGCGTAATACCCGTCTTCATCGAAATCGAGCGCGTCGCCTTTGAAGAGCAGGTTCACCTGCCAGGGTTTGAGTGCTGTTGACGGGAGAGTGCTGAGGTACGCAGGAACGGTAAATTCCTTTTCCCGGCCGTACCGGTAATAGATTACTATGAAAAGAAGCGGTACCAGAATCACGGCCACTTTCGCAATCAGGCTTAGCAGAATCGACAGGAAATAAGGAACGTTATACCAGAAACTTGCAGAAGAGGCCTTACCCTGGATGTCCTTCGTTTCGGTTCGGAACCCGTTGATCTGGGAAAAGCCCTGTGCATTTCCCACCATCTCCACTGCAATGATCTCATTTGCTTCTGCACTACCGGTGATAATGTATAGGTCTCCGGTTTTTTGCGTTGTCAGTGAGAGGGGGTATACATATACCTGTTCAATGTTTTTTGCAGGCACCGTGATCCTGATCGACTGGTATGGGACATGGTTGGTTCCCGCGAGTTTAAGGTTCAGGTGTGTTGCAACCGCATCATATTCGATAGGAGGGTTAAGGGTATACGTGTAATCAACGGAGTATTTCCCTGCTGAATAATAGTTGGGATTGAACACACCCACTTCATCAGATTGTGCAAGATTTCCAATACGGGATTTCGATTCGTTGGCACCGGCACCATTGGTGAGGCGGACCGTTCCCGAATCATCTTTTGCATACCCAATTGAACCCTCGGGAGGAATCATCGAAACAAACCGGACAGAGGAGTGGGTTGGTTTGCCGTCAAATACAAGCGGGGCTTCCCATACGCGATAGAGCATGCGGTACTGCCCCGAAGACCCGACATCGTAGGTAAAGTGTTCCTGCAGGCTCCCATCATCTGCAAGGGTCGCTTCATACGAATTGACCGCGAGATTCCCATTAAAAAGAGGGGGGATCACGGTGACTGCGATCAGCCCGATTATCCCAAGCACAAGAGCACCGATGACAAGTGCTGCCAGCTGACTCTTTTCACTCACAACAATAGCCTCATCAGAATTCTATCTTCGGAGGGGTCGCGATCGCTTCTTCGAATTGCAGGTACTCGAGTTTAATAAGCCCCATCAGTTTGGCTACGAAATTCGATGGGATCGTATCCATCATTGTGTTGAATTCCTGCGAGATGTTGTTGAACGTGTAACGCTGCCTACCGATCTCGTCTTCGAGGCCCTTGATGGAATCCATCATGCTCATGACCGTGCCGGAAGTCTTCAGGTCAGGATAGTTCTCTGCAACGGCAAGAAGCCTGCCGAAAATTGAGCGCGATTCGGCCTCAACCTTGTTTAAGTCACCCGGATTGGCAGTAGCAACACTCGCACGCATGGCGGTGACCCGTTCAAAGGTCTCTTTTTCAAACTTGGCATAGCTCTTCACAGAACCGAGAAGCTGCTCGATCATATCGAGCCGCTTCTTCATGGCGACCCGGATTTGACCGAGAGTTGCCTCGGATGAGTTTCTCAGCGTGACGAAACGGTTGTAAATACCGATTATCCAGAAAACCAGTCCTATGATCACAAGGACGATAATACCCGGAATAATCCATCCCATAATGTTCTCAAACATTGTTACTCAGAATAATGATGATCGTTCCTGAAGATAAGATCATGGGGGGATACAATGAAAAACGTGAAAAATGTAGAAAAATAGGATAGTTTACATTATTGGATGATAAGAGAGCCCACTACGCGGAGTTTGCCACCTTCAAGATAGTGCAGAACCACTCGTGCACCGGGTGGATATACCAGCGCTTTTTCCATAGTTAGGGTAATGGTCGGCATCCTCCAGTCACCTTCAACGGTGATTTTTTCCAAGCGTGTGGGGAGGAACTGCATCCAATGGCCAATGTACAGGACCATCCCCTCCTTGAGTGGGGCGGGCCAGTATTTCACGATCTGGGCTTTTCCGGAAATGGTGGTAGCGAATTTTATTGCGGGATCATTGGTCAGGACAAAACCCCGGTCAAGATCTTCAGTTTCGATATTTTTTAGGGCAAGTCCAACCCGTTCACCGGCAATCGCATTATCGGAATCATCATCGTGTTTCTGTATCGAGCGGATCTGGGTTGTTTTTTCCGTGGGTAGGACTTTTAACGTGTCGTGTTTTTTAATAATTCCTTGTGCCACAAAGCCAAGTACAACTACACCGACCCCTTTCACATTGAAATGGGAGTCAACTGGTACAGATCCTTTTCCTGAGGCATCGTGTGTTTTCTGGTGAGCGGACTGCTTTACGGATATCTCGAGCATCTTCTCACGTAGACCGACGATATCTTCTTCAATGACTTCATAATGCTCAATGACCGTGCCTTTGATGAGCGGGGAAATTTGATCCAGTGTGATATAATTTTTCAGAATGAGATATCCGCTGGATTTTCCGGCACACTGGAGCATCAGCACACATTCTCCAAAGGTGGCGTTGATCTCGTCAACTACAAGGACAACCCGTTCAGATACGGATACAGTGTAAAATAGAGAGGATAGTTTTTCCGGGTATCGTGTTGGTTCTATAAAAGTGACTGTGGCATTCCCTTTTTTCAGGTTATAAAAGGTAATATCGCTAACAGTTCCCTTTTTTCCCAGATCTTTGGAGTAATCCGAGGGGGCGAGGATTGCTACGGTTAGATTGGACATGACAACAACAACTTGGTTGTAGGAGAATATGAGGATTTATGCCATGGGTGAAATGGGATTAAATTACCGATTGAGATATAATAAATTGGATGCCAATGATAGTGAGTTGTTCTTCATTTGTGCCCGCGGTGAACTATGGAATCAATAAAAAATAATAGAAAATACTTGCAGCATGTCCTTTTTCTAATTGGATTATTGATTCTTGCGTACGTAATCATCAGATCGGGAATAATTGAAAATTATCATATCCTGTTTAACATTAGTATTCCCCTTATTATTCTTGCATTTTTTTTATCGCTGGGTACTATAGCACTAAGGATATATCGTTGGAAATACTTAAGTGAAAAGTACAATACAACCATCAGTTGGCACGATGCTGCCCTTGTAAGCATCGCAAGCCTTTTTTATGCAAATATTACACCCGGGAAAATCGGGGATCTTTACAAAGCCTATTACATGCAGAAGCGATATGCCATGAGTTTTTTTGACGGCATTTCCATGATCTTTTATGAGCGGTTCTTTGAATTGATGATCCTCTTCCTTGCAGCTTCTGCTATAGTATTCGTCGAGCTGAAGGGGATTACCGTTATTATTCTTGAAGTGACCGCAGTAATTCTTCTTCTCCTCTTATTCTTTTACTATAAGGCAGATTACTTCCTTTCACTCTTGGAGAGACACTCTACTCAGATCCCTTTCCTTAAAAAGATCCCCGCAGATTTCAAGATCAGGAAACTCCCGTTCCGGGATATTTTTGGCGTGTTTATCATTACCGTTTTCTCGCTCGGCTCTGAATTCGTACGATTATGGGTGGTCGCCTTGGCATTTGGATACACACTGAACCCCATCCTGCTTACAATCTTTTTCTGTCTCTCGATCATTGCGGGACTGGCATCCCAGATTCCGCTCGGAGTCGGTGTAATGGAAGCCTCCCTTGGTTATTTCATTATCCTCCTCGGGGTTGCTTCAACAGATGCCATGGCGATTGTTCTCACTGACCGGTTGATCTCAATGTATTTTGTTCTGATCCTCGGATTCGTTTTCTCAAAATTTGCAGCAGATCAGTACAGTGGAGTACCAGAATGATATCTATCATCATACCCCTATTCAACGAGGCAGAGAATGCCCGCCTCTACCCGGAACGGCTCTTTCCTGTTGCCGGGCCGATTATGGAACGGTACGGGGAAACCTGTGAATATATCCTTGTTGATGACGGGAGCAGAGATACGACTCTTGCTGAACTCAACAAGCTTAAAGAGCTACAGAAGAATGTAGTTGTCGTTTTCCATGGTGTGAACAAGGGCATGGGTGTGGCGGTGAGAACCGGACTTGCACGTAGTAAGGGGGATCTGGTCATCATGATGGACTCCGACCTCACATATCGTCCGGAAGATATCGAAAAACTGCTGGCAGCGTATCGGGAGACCGGTGCCGATTGCATCTCTGCATCTCCCTACCGGGGAAAGGATCTCGCAAAGGAAATATCCTCGCCGTTCCGCCTTTTCATCAGCAAATCTGTCAATTTTCTGTACCGGGTACTCCTGCAGGACGATCTCACGTGTGTTAGTGGTATTTTTCGTCTCTATAAAAAAAAGTCCCTTGATGAGCTGACTCTTGAGAGTGAGAATTTTGAGATATGTGCCGAAATCATCTCAAAACTTATTCTGAATGGGAATTCCGTGCACGAGATCGGGGTGAAAGTCTACACACGTGAGTTTGGCGAGTCTAAGCTAAACGTGAAAAAGGAGATCATCAACAACTTGCGAATCCTCTCTAAGATTTTCAAGGCGAAGTATCTCAAGCGAAAATGGCAATAAACACCGATATCCGGTAATCCAAGGGCTTAAACCACTTGAGGGAATACCCTGACGACTTAAACGTCTTTATCATCGAAAAACAGGGATTTGGCAGATTTTTTTGATTTTAACAATATTTATATTTCTTTCTTCCACTAATTATGAATGAGTTCTTAATTTTCTTTAATGAATTATTCCATGAATAAACAGGAAAAGGATCACATCATGCACAAAGAAACAGTATTAATTACAGGGGGAGCAGGGTTTATTGGCAGTAATTTAACCGAATTTCTCCTCAAAAACGAACACAGAGTCATTGTTCTCGATGATCTGTCCAGAAGTACAACTGATAATATCCGGGCCTGCTACAACTATTCACCAAATTTCTATTTTGTAAATGGCTCTGTAATGGATTTTGAACTCGTAGATAGACTGGTGAATAATGTCGATATGGTTTTCCATCTGGCTGCTCAGGTACACTGGGAAGAATCAATAGACAATCCTGTACCCAGTTTTGAAGTGCATACACGCGGAACCCAGAATGTACTTGAAGCGGTCAGAAGAGCTATGACCCGCCGGGATCCCCTGAAGCTGATGTTATACGCTTCCTCTTCTGAAGTCTACGGAACCGGACAGTATATGCCAATGGATGAAAACCATCCATTCAATCCGCAATCACCCTACGCAGCAGGAAAGGCAGCCGCAGACCGCCTCTGTTCCTCATACCATCACGTATACAATTTACCGATTATAATTCTCAGGCAGTTCAATACATATGGACCAAACCAGAGAATGAAAGGTTACTCAGCGGTAATACCAAAGTTTGTTTCTCAGGTAATGAACAATTGTCCGCCAACAATCTACGGAAGCGGCGTTCAGACAAAGGATTTCCATTATATTGACGATCTTATCGCAGCATATTCGCTCATTATAAACAAATGGGAAGATCTCGATATGTTCGGTACGGCAATCAACTTCGGGACGGGTAAGGAAACGAGCGTTAATGATCTCGCAAGGATTATCATTGATACGATTGCCAAGGAAACTGGCAGGGATCTGAAAGATATGAATCCGATTCACCTTCCTAAACGCCCGGGTGAAGTGATGAGGTTTGCAGCAGACATCTCCCTTGCAAAAAAGAGCCTCGGATTCACACCAAAAATTGATATTAAGAAAGGTATTGAAAAATATGTACGCTGGTACATCAAAGAAGGGTCTTCGTCCGGATAATTTTTTGTTTTATCAAAGGGTATGGGGCATCTGTAAATCCCTCAACAACCCCTAAAATTTTGAAACAACCGTATCTATTATTTTTCTTGAACTTTTCCCATTCCCAAAAAGCGACAGAGCAGGAGAGCCCTGCGGATTAAAGCTTGAAACCGCCTCAATTATTTTTTCCGGGTTGTCATCAACAAGGACATTCCATCCACTCTCTGTTGTTTCTATCCATTCGGTATTCGGTCGTAACGTGATACATGGCTTTGAGAGGAAAAACGCCTGTTTTTGTGCTCCACCAGAATCGGTTAAGAGTTTTTCTGAATGATATATCAACCGCAGAAATTCAAAATACCCTGCTGGTGAGATCGCATGAATATTTTCCGGCATACGAATATTATAATTCTGGATTCTTTGTTTTGTTCGTGGATGTATCGGAAAGATTACCGGGTAGGGAACAGAAGACACCGCACCGAGAATATTTTTCAACCGATCCTTATTGTCGGTATTTGCTTCACGGTGCAGGGTAAGCAGGAGATAGGGATTTTGAGTAAGAGATAAATCTTCAAGAGTTTTTGCTTTATTTTCAATCAACTTCTGGTAGTGGGTGATCGAATCCAGCATCACATCCCCAACCAGAAAAACATTATCGTGAATCCCATTGTCATGCAGGTTCCTGACTCCTCTCTCTGTTGGGGAAAAAAGAGCATCTGAAAAATTATCGATAATTACCCGGTTAATTTCCTCTGGCATGGATCGATCATAACTTCGCATACCGGCTTCAAAGTGACCTACTTTAATCTTTGATTTGTTTGCTGCAAGAGCAACGCCAAGAGCTGTGTTTGTATCTCCAGTTACAAGGAGAATATCAGGGTTTTCTGTATGGAATATTGATTCGGATTTTGTAATCATTTCACCGATTTGCTCACCGGGAAGCTTAGAGCCGATTCCAAGGTAATGGGTGGGATCAGGCACATCCATCTCTTCAAAAAATATTTTATCCATTTCATAATCGTAGTGCTGACCCGAATGGATGTATATATATTCAATATTCCTTCTAACCAGTTCACGAATGATTGGTTCAACCTGGATGAATTCCGGTCTTGTTCCTGCTGCTATCGCAATTTTCATAATTTCTCCAGATGTATTGATTATTGCTATGATTGCCGAATTGTTCTTTGTTCAATGTTGTTTATTTTGAATCGTTATTGTATTTGTGATAATTATTCTTTTTTAGGGATAAAGTCTGGAAAAAAAATTTCATCCAATTTATCATTCCTTCCTTTGGTCTGATGATGAAATAAAGCAGGATTAAAAACGCGATATATTCTAAAGTAAAAAAAATGAGTGTCAGATACCAATCTGAAGTGCCAACGGGATTGGTATAGTTAAGATTTACATAATATTTCCCAAACATCAAGGGAAACTCTACATATGCAAATATCTGGGTGACAAAGAATAATGCGATCTTTACGATATCGTCAGCAACGAGCAGAGCGAGAAGTGGTGTAAACCAGACAAGGTACTGAGGACTATGAAATTTTGTGAGAAAGACCAGGCAGAAAATTGCACATAGTACAAACTTTACCAGATTTTTTGGATTTTTTTCACGTTCGAGAGATGCAAAGAACAAGAGGAGGAGGAGGGTGATGCCCATCAGTGCATACATCACTATTGATACTGCGGTTGGAGAGATCCCCAGATGGAAAACATCATGAAGGTAAGAATAAATGGTAAATGTAGTTGTATTCACATACACACCGATGCTTCCGCCAGTTGCAAAAAGATAGGTACGAACGACATCAGGATTGATGAGAGCGAACGGTAAAAGCAACAAAATGCAGAACAAGAGGAATATTTTCCCTGCAGAGATCAGCTCTGTTTTAAGTGACGTGGATTTCGCATTATATATAACTATGAATGGGAGTGCGACAACGGGGAAAATTTTTGTAAAAAAGCCTAACGTTGCTGAGATATATCCTCTCGTATTCATACTATATATGGTAAAAAGAAGGGCTACCATAAGAATACAGGTTGGAAATGCATCAGACTTTGTCAATACAAAATAAGCGGTAGAAAATGCTGTTGCGTAGAAAAGACCGCTTAAAAATGCGGTTTTCTCACTCCAGATTTTCAATCCGATAAAATAGACGCAGAGAACGATCAGGATATCGCACAATACCATGAGAATCTGGAATGAAAATACAAAGGCCATCTGACTCTGCAAAATCATGGCAGGAATTAATGCGAGGGCGATTGGGATAAATAATAAAATCGGATATTCAATCTGGTAGTTGATGTAGGGTAATTGTCCTTCCAAAAGAGGGACTGCATGCTCAAAATATGTCCCAATATCGAAAAAGTCAATGAATGAATGAAACACAGACGTGGTTGCAAAGATAACAATGAGTTTTGTGATAACCGATGCAAGGATAAGGAAAAATATTCGATTTTTTACTGTTTTTATATCAATATTATCGAACCCGGTATTAAGAAAACTAAACGGGGTTTTGCTCGTTTTTCCTTTCCTTCCTGAAGATTCATCTTCAGTTTTACTTTTTTTTCCCATATAGATTCTCCTTCCAGTTTAATTATTTAAGATGCGTGTTAGTAACACTTATTGAAATACACTCTAAAATCTTCTGTAAATCATCTGTCCATGCTCTTTAGTCAGTGATAGATGTTGTATCATTTCCTTGTCCACGTAACTCTTCTATTCACCATGAAATTCCATCCGAACCCTACCAGTATACCAATTATATTGGAGATGAGATAATAAACCCCACCAACGCTTGTCAGCAAATACAGGATTCCCATGTTGATAATAAGACCTCCAGCTGATACCACATGAAAGGAGATAAGACGGTGCAATCGACTGGTAAGTTTATGCGACGCTCCAGACTTAAACGTCCAGAGATCATTCCAAATGAAATTATTGAGGATTGACATTTCAATAGCGAAGAGGCTTGAGACAAGATAATAAAGGCCAACGAACTCCGTCAGATACCAAAGCAACCCCATATTCACAATTATACCAGAAATCCCAACAAGACCAAACTTGAATAGTTTCTTCCATTCCCTCCATGCTGCACTCTCGTGATGTAAAAATGAAAAGAGCGTGATATCGATAACCTGATGCGCATAATCGATAATGGTTTTGAGTTTAAGTTTACTCGAACCAATTTCCCGGTCCACGAATTCGAAGGGGATCTCTTTATCCTTTTCCCAAATACCCTTACCAAGTACCTCAAGTAGAATTTTGTAACCGCGAGGTTTCAACGCAGCTTTAGCCACAACACTTTTTCTGATTGCAAAAAAACCGCTTACCGGATCCGAGATATCAGGAAAGAGCAGGCGCCCTAAAAAAGTAGCCCCGAGGGAGATTATTCTGCGTTTTAGTGGCCATTTCTTTATTCCACCCCCTTCCATGTATCTACTTCCAATAACAATGTCATTACCATCCAATATCTCGGTATACATGACAGGAATAAGAGACGGGGGGTGAGAGAGATCTGCATCAATTACCACAAGGATATCAGAAGAAGCGTGAATAAAACCTTCAGCCACGGATTGGGAAAGTCCATGATCTGCAAGACGGACGATAATATTTACATTCGGTTTTGTTTTTTTAATTTCATTAACAATCGGGATAGTCCCATCTGGTGAATTGTCATCGACGATAAGGATTTCACCATTGAGATTATTCCGCTCGAAAACCGCATCCACTTCGGTGACAATATTCCGGATATTTGCTTCTTCTTTAAAGGTGGGGATGATCACCGTAAGGTCATACATGGTGGTTCACAAGGGAAGCGGCTACGCTGAGACAAAGAGATATATTCCGGTCTTCTGCCCGAGAGGTTTTGTGTTCGCATTTAACCATGCAATTGCATCGCCGTTGGGATTTGCAGCACTGATATCTCCAGTGACAACGAAGTATGCGGAATTATTTCCTTTACCTGTATTGATCGCTTCAAGTTGTTTTCCGGTGTTTGCACCAAACTCGAATGTCTGATCAGATGCATTCGCATAGTAATAATTGAGCGGTTGGGAGATATATCCCGGTACAACAACGACAATATCCCCGGGTTTCGTCATCTGCTGGATTTGACCGGAAAATCCTCTCCAGTCCTCCTTCGAATAACCCGAATAATAGTTCACAAGCATGGGGGCACTGATGATAATGAGGATTGCGATAAAACCATAGACAACTCCCCGGTTGCCGATAAGACTGTAGAACAACTTATATGAAATTGCTATTCCGATAAAAAAAACAGTATTGAAAAAGATCAGGTAACGGGGTACCATCGGCATTTTGTAGGAAAGAATGATGCTGATGACAAATGTAAGAATGGTGAGTGTCACTAAAAAGATACCTTTGTTTTTATCGATGATAAATGCCTGAATAATGCCGATCATAAAGAGGAGGAGGAGGAAAATTATCAAGACGTCAGAAAAACCGGATAATTGTTTGAACGTCTCAATTATGATTCCCAGACCTTGGATCCCGAAGGCCGGTGCAGAGGATGTCCGAGATGCGAATAGTTGGATCGCCAGCAGAATGAGGGGGAAACAGAGAACGATAAATAAAACAATTGATACTGCAATCATTTTGAGGTTTTGCATGTTTTTTTGGAAGGTTCCGATCTGAAGGAAAAGTGCATAGAGAATAAGAGAGGCGATAATGACAAACGAATAGAAGTGCGACCAGAACGC
The DNA here is from genome assembly GCA_041645055.1 of Methanoregula sp. Lineage (GTDB taxonomy): Archaea > Halobacteriota > Methanomicrobia > Methanomicrobiales > Methanospirillaceae > Methanoregula. The sequence continues at coordinate 20,243 of JBAZQT010000034.1, forward strand.
AAGTGCGGAGAGTATGCCAAACAAGGCCCAGTTTTTCAACTCATTTGTTTTTAAGGCTTTGAAGTAGAAGACCAATGCAAATGCCACAAAAAAGAGCATCATCGAGTATGCCCGGGCTTCCTGCGAATAAAAGATCAGGAATGGTGAAAATGCAAACGCTGCTGCAGCAATAATCCCGACATTGCGATCCATGAACTCCTTTCCTGCAAAATAGATCAATGGAATGGTCAGAACCCCGAGAAGTGCCGGAACAAACCTGAGTATTACTTCATTATTTCCCACCATGAGCATGATATGCTCGATCCAGTAGAACAGGGGGGGGTTGAACTCCCCGCCCGCTGTAGCTTTCCAGATGTCGGGGATTGACATTAGAGCATATGTGTTTGTAGTGGCTTCATCGAGCCAGAGCGAGTTGAACCCGAGATTATAGAACCGGAGGAAAAAACCAATGACGGTTAAAACGATAAGGAACTGGATATAGCGGCTGTAAATTACCACAGATTTGATATTATTAACATTGATATCCCGGAAAGACTTGATTGGGGATATGTAATCCCCATCAAGATTACAATCGGTTCCTCCTCCTGTTTTTCTTTCTTTTCCCCGTTCCTCGCGTTTTTTCGCCATTGCAATCATCTACTATTTCGTAAATATTCGGATATAGAATGTTGCATTCCTGTTCTATTCAGAGATATTTCTACGAAAAACAAGTTTGGGATGTATGTAAAAATATGGCTCAGTATCAGGAAAATTCAGACATCCCTTTTATCGATAAGGGGGGAATTGACTGACTCCAGTAACCCCATGGTACTGGAAACGACCTTTGACGATACTTCAAGCATCAGGTTTACCTGCTCATGCATACCAACCCTGCGGAAATCCGTTCGAATCGCAATCACTGGTTTGTTATGTGCATATGCATATCCCATCTCCCATGCAGTGCCGGAATCCGCATCTGCACCATCGATAACTGCAACAACAATATCAGCTCGGTCAAGATCGTCTTTGTTTTTAGAGAAAATCCGCACCTGTTCTGCATTCACCCTCGTGTCTGTATCATCACCCGCTTCCTGGGGAAGGAAGACTTCAAACAGGTGTTGCTTCAGCAGATCGGACAGTATGGTATTATAGGTGCGCTCGGCTTTAGAGAAAAGAGGGGCTGCAAGATATATCCGGTAACATGCAAAAGTTGCAACATCCATAGCGTGGATATCAGGAAACCGTGCAAGAAACACTCCCCGCCCCGTTCGTTTTGGAGGTTGTTGATCCTCACTTCCATAATAGGTGCTGGTTACGCCGCAGGTAGGTGAAGAGTTGACACCGAGCATGCATAGAGGTTGACCCCGCACCTTGATGATCTCCTTTACCTGAAGTTCAAGCGTATCCACCAGACTGGCAAATGCCGGTGTATTCAGCCGTTCAAGAAATGTCCCGGGTTCCCTGTCAGGGCCAAGGTACAATGTCTCGGGGCAGGGAAGTGGCACCATTTCAATACCGAAACTTTTGCAGCGTGCGATTGCTCGTTCGAACAGCGCGAGGTCCGAGGATTTTGTAATTCCGGTAGCCCGGAGTTCCGGTTGGTGAATGCAGGGGCTGCAGAGCACGTACATTATTACAGTGTGTGCACGCATGGATGATCAATGATACCCCTGTACGCCTACCGGGATAACAGCTGTGACCCCCGGAAGTGCACGGTTAAAAAACTTGAAAAAGCAGGTTTTTTAAAAATATTTACCAAAATATCCCAGATCCCGCGAAACACCCTCCTGCTCGATCCCACTGCTGAACAGGCACTCTCTCCAGCAGACAGGTTCGTCAGATCGGTAACCGCGCTCGACTGCTCATGGGTGGTACTGGATACGGGTGCAGTCCGTTCATGGCGCATCCGCAGAGCGCTCCCTTTCCTGATGGCAGCAAATCCAGTCAACTTCGGCAAACCCTGCATGCTCTCGTCAATTGAGGCGCTTGCTGCTGCGTTATACATTCTGGGTGAAAAAGATCGGGCTGCTGCTGTTCTCTCAAAGGTCAACTGGGGGATCCGTTTTTTGGAAGTGAACCAGGAGCCACTTGATCTCTATGCAAATGCCAAGGATAGCACAGAAGTGGTCAAAATTCAGGCGCTCTATATAGACTAAAAACAGGAGAGAGAAATTCCAAAATGGGGATTTCTGGGATTTTGGCCTTATTGAAACCCTCAGTTAAAACCCCATAAACTGTTCCTTGCCCCAAAATGAACAAAAAATGCAAATATTGTGAAGATGTTCGACAAAGCCTGATTTTTTTATAGTGTAAAAGCAGATGTGAGTTATGTTTTTTGGGATTTTTAGGTTGACTGCAAAACATTCCGCATAGTTTTTCTGTACCAGCGACAAGTAGGATTGTATGATCAAAGTTGCCATCAACGGGTATGGTACAATCGGCAAGCGTGTTGCCGATGCGGTCGCTGCCCAGAAGGATATGAAAGTGATTGGAGTCTCAAAAACCCGCCCAAATGCCGAGGCCTTTGTTGCTAAACAGCGGGGGTACCCACTCTATATTGCTGATATTTCAAAGAAACCGGCTTTTGAAAAAGTCGGTCTTTCTGTTGCCGGTTCTGTAGAGGATATGTGTAAAGCTGCTGACATCATTGTTGATGCAACGCCCGGTGATGTCGGGGCTACGAACAAGCCACTTTATGAGAAACTCGGGAAAAAGGCGCTCTGGCAGGGAGGAGAAGATCATGAAATCGCCGGGTTTTCATTTAATTCATCCTGCAATTACAAGGATGCAATCGGCAGGCAGTTTGTAAGAGTGGTCTCTTGTAACACAACAGGTCTCTGCCGGATAATCCATGCAATCGATAAAGAATACGGTGTTGCCCATGTGCATGCGATCATGGTACGCCGCGGTTCGGATCCAGGTGAAATCAAAAAAGGACCGATCGACGCAATTGTTCTGGATCCCGTAAGTGTTCCCAGTCATCACGGTCCGGATGTCCTGTCGGTGCTCCCTCACATTTCCATCGTTACCATGGCAATGATCGTGCCAACCACGATGATGCACATGCATGCGATCCGGATCACCACAAAAAAAGAAGTATCGAGAGAACGGGTCATAGAACTGGTAAAAAATCATCCCAGAATGGGCCTGATAAAAAAGACTGCAGGTATCAAGAGTACGGCAGAGCTCAAGGAGTTCGCCATGGATCTAGGAAGGCCACGATCTGATTTATACGAGAACTGCATCTTTGAAGACTCAATTTATGCCAACAAAACTGATCTCTGCTTCTTCCAGGCAATCCACCAGGAGGCAGATGTAGTGGTTGAAAATATTGATGCGATCCGCGCGATGATGGCCGGGCAAAAAGATGGGGCAGCGTCCATAAAAACCACCAATGATGCGCTCGGGTTTACACCGATCCAGAACAACCATTAACACCCATCATCACCCATTCTTTTCAATGGATGCGTACGAACGGGTTACCCGTAATACAGTCGAGATCGTAACAGAAGATGATCTCCGTTCGCTACTTAACAAACCCACAAAAAGGGTCTATGCAGGATACGAACCCAGTGGTGAGATACATCTTGGCCACTTAGTCACGGTAAATAAATTAGTCGATCTCCAGGCTGCAGGATTCGAAGTTGTTGTCCTCTTAGCAGATGTGCACGCTTTCTTAAACCGCAAAGGAACCATGGAGAAGGTGAAGGAGCTTGCTGATTATAACCGCCGCTGTTTCGAGGGACTCGGATTAAAAAATGTCCAGTATGTGCTGGGATCCGATCTCCAGCTCAATCGGGACTACGAGCTGCTTGTCCTTCAACTCTCACAGCAGATTACCCTCAATCGTGCAACGCGTAGCATGGATGAAGTGGGCCGGCAAATGGATCATCCCACCGTCTCCCAGATGATCTACCCGATCATGCAAATGGCCGATATCGCAATGCTTGGCGCAGATGCGGCCGTAGGAGGCATTGATCAGCGTAAGATCCACATGCTCGCCCGGGAGCACCTGGTCAATTTCGGCTATGCAGCACCGGTCTGTATACACACACCCATCTTGAACGGGATCGACGGAAAGAAGATGTCCTCATCACAGGGAAATTACATCTCGGTTGCAGATACGGAGGAGGAGATAAAAAAGAAGTGCCAGAAGGCATTCTGCCCACCGGAAATACCCGAGAACCCGATACTCCAGATCTTCCAGCACCACATCTTCCCGCGTCTCCCGGAAATCACTATCAAACGGCCTGAGAAGTTTGGCGGAGACCGAACGTTTTCAAGTTATACTGATTTGGAAACCGCTTATGGAAAGAGCGAAGTACATGCAATGGATCTCAAGAAATCATGTGGTGAATCACTTATAGAGATCCTTGCACCGGTGAGAGAATACATCCAGTGATCAACTCGAAAATATTTGGATTGTGAATCCCTGTGAGTCTTGAAAAAAAAGAGGATCGGTTTGATCAACTTATTGAGGAGATGGGTATCCGTATAAAGGATGCAGATCAGTTCAAGGTGCGGGAAGACGTCTTTGATGAAGTCACCCTTCTCGCACTTTATAAACTGGTGCATAAAAAATGGTTATCCTTAATCGGTGGTTCGATCAGCACCGGGAAAGAGGCCAACGTATTTTATGGTGAACGGGACGGGGCTTCAATCGCCATCAAGATTTACCGGATCCGCACAGCAAATTTTACCACAATGAGCTCCTATGTCACGGGTGACCGCAGGTTTTCGCACGTAAAAAAGGCCAAAAAGGATCTTATCTTTGCATGGACCAGAAAGGAATTCTCAAACCTCGTAAGGGCGCGGGATGCGGGTATTGCCGTCCCTGAACCAATTGTCTGGGACAGGAACATCCTGATCATGTCATTTATCGGCGAAGGTGAGATCGCCTACCCGCAACTCCGTAATGTCATTATGGAGGATCCTGCAGCGATTTATGAAACGATCACCAACACCATAGATATCCTGTACAACAAAGCGGAGCTGGTGCATGCTGACCTGAGCGAGTTCAATATTTTATACGGTGACCAGCCTTATTTCATAGATATGGGACAGTCTGTCACCCGCGATCACCCCCGGGCGCTCCATTTCCTGATGCGGGACATCCGTAATATCAACCGGTATTTCAAAAGCCGATGCGAAATCCGTAAGGATGTTGATCTGTTCAATGCAGTTACCGGTCTAAATGTTGCCGAACCATGATAACTGTTGACTGCCAATGGATGAGTGTCGCAAGGTTATGCAATTGAGATATAATCATATCAAAAACAAGGTGAAAAAAACATGATGCAGGAAGTCAAGATTGCCGGAAGCAGGGTGGGAGTCCTTATAGGAAAAGGCGGCGCTACCAAGAGAGAGCTCGAGGCCAAAACCCACGCCACCATCACCATCGACAGCAAAGAAGGAATCGTAAAAGTTGAAGGGACTGAAGAGCATACGATCTCTCTTCTCAGGGCTGTCGAGATCATCAACGCCATCAATTGTGGATTCTCTCCCGAACGTGCATTTGAAATGATCGAGGATGAAGATCTGCTGCTTGAAGTTATCGATCTTTCAGGAATGGCAGATGGTCCGCGCCAGTTGGACAGGCTCAGAGGTCGGATCATTGGCAAAGACGGCAGGGCACGGGAACAGATCGAAGATATGACCGATGTTGAGATCTCAGTGTTTGGGAAAACAGTCGCCGTGATAGGATATCCCGAACAGCTTAAAACCGCCAGGGCTGCCATCGATATGTTGATCGAAGGAGTCCCTCATGAGAATGTCTTTGCCTTCCTTGACCGGAAGAAGAAAGAGGCAAAACAGGATATGATCAGTTATTATTATTGAATGCCGGGACTGCTGAACATCCTGCAATTATATTTATGTTTTTGCTGCGTTTCCACTGGAAAATAACTAGGAATAAAATGGCTGATTTAATAAACAGCCATGATAACAGGGGAATTTCAGTGGAATCCATGGGGTATTAATTACAAGGATTTAACATGCTGATCTGTGAGCTTCCGATTCCTGCTGAATTGGTACATCGATATACCCAGGCAGGTATTTCTGAACTCTACCCTCCTCAGGCAGACTGTGTTGAGCGAGGCATGTTCAAGGGAAAAAACCTGCTTGTTTCCATACCTACGGCAAGTGGAAAGACACTGGTTGCCGAGATGGCAATGCACAGCCACATCGCAGCGGGAGGAAAGTGCCTCTATATCGTTCCCTTAAAAGCACTTGCCAGCGAAAAATACGATGAATTTGGCAACAAAGGTGTCCGTGTCGGAATTGCAACCGGGGATCTTGACCGGCGCGATGATATGCTGGGAAGGAACGATATTATCGTTGCTACGAGCGAGAAGGTTGACTCCCTCCTGCGTAACAATGCTCGGTGGATCAGTGATATCACCCTGATTGTCATCGATGAAGTCCACCTGATTGACTCTGATAATCGCGGACCAACACTTGAAGTTGTGATCGCAAAGATGCGGTACCGCAATCCCACAATGCAGGTGATTGGGCTTTCTGCAACGATCGGCAATCCAAAAACACTTGCCGGGTGGCTGGACGCGGAACTGGTCACCAGCAGCTGGCGCCCGGTCGATCTGCGACAGGGGGTGTTCTACAACAGCCGCATTCACTTCCGTAATGGGGAACGCCCGGTAAAGCAGGTATCAAAGAGTTTTGATGACCTCAACCTGTGTCTCGACACCATCGCAGAAGGGGGACAGTGTCTTGTTTTTGTTTCATCCCGCCGCAATGCCGAAGCTTTCGCAAAACGAGCGGCCTCTGCCATCAAATGTGAAGAAGCTACCCTTACCGCCTATTCAGAGCAGCTGAGCGGTATTGCAGAAACAGACATGGTCAAAACGCTGGCTGCCTGCGTGGCCAAAGGTGCTGCATTTCACCATGCCGGACTCAGCCGCCCCGAACGTGCAATCATCGAAGAGGGATTCCGGAAAGGTCTGATAAAATGTATATCGTCAACACCAACACTCGCTGCAGGGTTGAACCTGCCTGCCCGAAGAGTGATCATAAGGGATTACCTGCGGTTTTCCTCAGGGGAAGGGATGCAGCCAATTCCGGCGAGTGAGTATCACCAGATGGCGGGAAGGGCGGGACGCCCCCGACTCGATCCCTACGGCGAGGCGGTGTTGATTGCAAAGGATGAGGAACAGATAGAAGAGCTCTTCGAATGGTATATCGAAGCACCTGCAGAAGATATCCATTCAAAAATTGCCGAGCCGGCTGCACTCTACACCCACGTCCTTTCGCTTATTGCATCCGGTTTTGCCAAAACCAGAAATGAGCTCACGGAATTTATGGACCGGACATTCTATGTCCATGAACACCGTCAGGGTCGCCTGATGAAGAAAGCTGTGGATGCCGCGCTCGCATTCCTTGTTTCATCGGAGATGGTTGTTGAGGTGGGTGAACACCTGGGATCCACAGAGTTTGGCAGTATGGTATCCCGGCTTTATATCGATCCCCGCAGTGCAGAAATTATCGTTCGGACACTTCGCGAACAGAAGGAATATTCGGATCTCGGTGTCCTGCAGGTGATCTGCAGTACGCCGGATATGCCTAATCTCTATGCGAGGAATGCTGATTTGCCCGCACTTGACCGCATGCGGGAAGCACATGATGGTGAACTCTGGTTTACACCCCCTCTGGATGAGGAGGAGGCAGAATCCTATTATCGTGCATTGAAGACCACCATGCTTTTGTCCGATTGGGCTGATGAACTTCCTGATGCAAAGATCTGTGAAAGATATTCGGTAGGTCCTGGTGATGTGCACGGTATGGTAGAGAGTGTCAACTGGCTGCTGCATGCAACCGTTGAGTTGTCCCGTATGTTTGCAGCATCCATCCACCCGAAGGTACGGGATTTCGAGATCTGCATGAAGAACGGGATTCGTCGTGAACTCCTCCCCCTGGTAAAACTGCGGGGTATCGGACGAGTGAGGGCACGACGTCTCTTTAACAATAACATTACTTCACCGGACGCAATACGTGCGGCAGGAATTGAGACCGTGACACAGATTCTGGGCCAGGGAATTGCAGAACAGATCTTTTCCCAGCTACAGAGGAATGCCAACTCAGCTCCGTCCATTGATGATAACGTTGCTGTTTCCGGACAGTCACAGCTGTCCAGATTCGGGTGATTACATGCAGGAAAATAAAAAACCGGTTGATTTATCAGGAACAAACAATGTAAAGCCAGCTTCACATCTGCATGCTTACGTGCCAGCGGGGGATATTGCCTGCGATGTGCTGACAGCAACCTGTTTCATTGAGGACCGGGTCGCGTTTCTTCACAAGCTCCGTACAATAGCAGAATCGTTCGATACCCGCATCATCTGTTTTAACGCTGATATGCTTGCAGGTAAACGGCACGCACGAACTGCATTACATCATGCTGTACGATCTTTTCGCAATGGCTCAATGGTGTCAAACACTCTCGAGATGGAAGCGCTCTTATTTGCAGCCGGTTCGCGCCAGTGCTCGGTTGCATCTTCGTTTGGTGTTCACAATGGAGATAACTCCCTGTTGGTGTGCTGTTATCCCACTCGTCAAGGCATCTGGAATGCACTTATACCCCCACTAAAAATCAGTAATCAGGACGAAGAAGTCATAACTCTTGATAAGCGAGCTCATCTCATGAAACTTTTCGGAATTGCCGAAGAGGAGGTTACTTCATGCTCCGGGGATCGTATCATCGATCTGGTACTTGAACGCATCGCGCTTCTGGAAGTATACCGGTAAGGGAAACCCATATAGGAAGGATAGGGCCAACTCCAAGAAAAAGAGCAATTGTGGTCTGGCATTAACAAAAAAGGTTATAGTATTATAGTTTTTATTGCTCTGGAGAAATCATCGTTTTTCGTAATATGTGTTTTTAGGAATTCATTCAATATGACCCATGATGTCCAGGGAATCAATCCGACATTCGAAATGTACCCATGCGACCCCTCTACATACTTCAGCACAATAAAACTACACTCATCGACGCAAATCTGGACAGAATAAAGCTTGAATATAATATGGTCTGGAGGGGGTCGCATGGGTACAGTTGATAATTTCCGCAAGAGACTTCTACAGTTTCAGCGATTTATTAGAATAATTTTAACCCCGTTAATATGCTGGGAAACAGTAGTTAGATTCAGAGTCACGTGTTACGTCCTTTTCGATATTATGTACCTGCGTGACCCCCTCCTTTACACACTAAGACATGAAGGCAAAATAGAGAGGTTATACCAATTATACAAATAGATTCCATTTTAATTATGAAACAGTCTCAAAAAGAAAATTGTTAGATTTTTAACAGAGCGAAAATTACCGGTTTGCATGGGACAGAATGTGAGTAATTTCTGGAAGAATGAGCTCTTTAGTTGCAAGCGTGACTGCTGGTGTTGATCCTGGAATACAGAATATTGCTTTTCCTCGAATTATACCAGCAATTGCGCGTGATAACATAGAGGATGTTCCTATTTCCTGAAGACTTTTCATACGGAATAGCTCTCCAAATCCATCCATTTTTTTCTCTAACAAAGGTAAAATGGCCTCAATTGTACAGTCATCATGAGTAAGACCTGTTCCACCGTTGAAAATTATGCAGTTTGCAGTTTTCATCGCAATATAGAGCTCGTTGCGAATTGCATCTATCTGATCCGGTACAATGGCATAGTGTTGAGTGGAAATTCCGTGATCCTTGAAAAGTGTGGTGATTGTTGCTCCACTGGAATCATTTTCCCTGTTCCTTGAACTGGATACTGTTATGACCGCTGCCAGAATTTCAATGTTTTTTACGTGATTCTTATTCATGTTAATAAAAGTACTGTGAATTAAACATTAATAAGACTCTCAATAACACATTGTTTTCCCTTTTTTTTATTTGCAACGGATCCCCCCTTTGTTTCCAGTGGAGCGTATTGAGCATGTATCCTCACTATCAATTTATCATCCAATTCTGTCTTCTTAAAAATTAAAAGAGATATTTCGTTAATTATATATATAAACAAATCTAAAATATAAAATGGCTGTTTTTGTTAAATTAAAAATAATACCATAAGGTGTTTCTTTTTATTTCCACACGAAACAAAGGGGTGTCCCCCTAATATTTATTTTTATTTATTTTTCTGGTTTTGAATAGGAGATCTCTTGGAAAAATGCGTAAAACGAAAAATTAATGGTATCATAAATGATAAAAATATTAAAAATGAAATCAGGAGTTTTTGTCATATTTTTGGTTTTTAAGTGTTTTCTTAATGATTTCCAATGGAAATAATGGGGTTTATAAACCAACCATACCGATCGTTTTTTAGAGTATTCGCACCAATTCTGAACACCACAGTGTAACCATGCCCGAAACAGAAGACCAATCAACCGGACTATTCAAAAAATATCTCACCAATAATAGGATATTTAAGGACAGGGAGGTGCTTCGACACTCCTATCGCCCCCAGATTCTCCCTCACCGGAAACCACAGATTGAAGAAGTCGCATCAATCTTAGCCCCCTCCCTCAGAAATGAAACCCCCTCAAACATCCTCATCTATGGAAAGACTGGTACTGGTAAGACTGCCTGTGTCAGGTACGTAGGAACGGAACTCGAAAAGGCGAGCAGCAAGATGGGTCCTGTCTGCCGTCTTGTTCACCTCAATTGCGAAGTTATTGATACCCAGTACCGGGTGCTTGCCCAGATTGCCAAGAGTCTTGATGTTTCTGAGGAACTGGGAAGTGACAAAACACGCACACATATACCAATGACCGGCTGGCCCACGGATCAGGTTTACGCGGAGCTCAAAAACCAGCTTGAAGCCAGTGGCGGTGTTCTGGTTATAGTGCTTGATGAGATCGATAAACTGGTAAAAAAGAGCGGTGACGACACCCTCTATAACCTCACTCGTATCAACTCTGATCTGAAAAATTCCAAAGTCAGTATAATCGGGATCTCAAACGATTTGAGCTTCAAGGATTTCTTAGATCCCCGTGTCCTTTCCTCGCTCTCGGAAGAAGAGATTGTCTTTCCTCCTTACAATGCACCACAACTGGTGGACATCCTTGCACAGCGCGCTGATGGGGCATTTATTGCCGGCGCTCTTGCAGAGGGTGTTATTCCCCTGTGTTCTGCACTGGCGGCACAGGAACATGGAGATGCCCGGCGTGCGCTTGACCTGTTCAGGATCTCCGGAGAACTTGCCGATCGTGATGAGTCCTCACAGGTAACTGAAGCACACGTTAAGCAGGCCCAGGCGAAAATTGAGACTGACAGCATGATCGAGTGTATCGCGACTCTGCCTACCCAGAGCAAGCTGATCCTCTTTTCAATGTTAATTTTAGAAAAACTGGGCCAGAATATCTTTACGAGTGGAGAGGTTTCACGTATATACCAGGATATTGCTCCAACGATCCAACTCGATGTTCTTACTCACCGCAGGATTACAGATCTGATCTCCGAGTTGAACATGCTCGGGGTGATCAACACCCGGGTTGTGAGTCGCGGACGATATGGCAGGACAAAAGAGATGTGGTTTGATTCCAACACGGACAAGATCCGTGAGGTTGTCCTAAAGGATACCAGACTCAACGGACTTAAGGATCTTGATGTATCCCAGATGGAAGCGAAGTGGTTGAAAACGTGGTTCAGGTGATTTAAGGATGGATGAAAAAGATCTCGAACTCCTCCGTATTCTCGAGGAGAACAGCCGGCTATCAGCGGACGAAATTGCAATTATGACGAGCCTTTCAACAGCAGAAGTTGAAAATCGTGTTCACGCACTTGAAGCGGCACAGGTCATTAAGCGCTATTCCACCGTGATCAACTGGGAACGGGCAGGAAATGGCGAGGTCTCAGCCATCATCGAATTAAAAGTCAGTCCTGAACGTGACTATGGCTATGACAGGATCGCAGAACGACTCTCGCGGTTCAGGCAGGTAAAGACCCTGCGGCTCATGACCGGTACCTATGATCTCCAGCTTGTTGTAACTGGTAAGAATATGCAGGAAGTCTCGCGGTTTGTATCTGAGCACGTAGCTCCCATGGATCGTATCCGCGAGACCGCCACGCACATCATCATGAAGTCGTACAAGGAAAACGGCCACACGCTCTTTGAGCAGCAGGAAGCAGAACGCCTCCCCTATTCTTTCTGAGGTAGAGATATGCGCAATTTTGTATCAGAGCGTGCCCAGACGATCCCTCCATCCGGTATCAGGAAATTTTTTGACCTGGCTCTCACGATGGACAACGTTATCTCACTGGGTGTGGGTGAACCGGATTTCCGCACCCCGTGGAACATCTGTGAATCGAGCATCTACTCAATCGAGCAGGGAACTACTTCGTACACCTCCAACAAAGGTCTCCAGTCTCTCAGGGATGCGTTGTCCCGGTATCTCGGGCAGCATTACAACCTCCCGTACACCAGCAACGATGAGATCATCATCACCAGTGGTGTATCCGAGGCACTTGATATTGCGATACGTTCGATCGTTGATCCGGGTGATGAGGTCGCCATAGCTCAGCCCAGCTATGTCTCGTATGCCCCCTGCGTAACTCTTTCGGGAGGAAAGCCGGTCCCGGTCAGGTGCACGGAAAAGGATCATTTCAAGCTTAATCCCGAAGCCCTTCTCGAAAAAATCACGAAAAAGACCAAGGCACTTATCATCAATTTCCCCAACAATCCAACC
>JBAZQT010000035.1:0-31947 GCA_041645055.1 Methanoregula sp.
GAGATGCCGAAGTTGCTCATGATGGGGAATGTCGCAAGACAGAGTGCAGAGAACCCGATGAACGTGGCAAGGCCCGACACTGTGATGGCGCCGCCAATCTTCTGGACGCTTTCCTGGATGGCAGCAATCGGATCGTGCAGCCGCTCCTCTTCTTCTGCGTACCGCTCCATCACCAGGATCGTATATTCTGCGGCAACACCAATCGTCATCGATCCCAGTGTTGCCGTGAGCGGATTATACGTGAGACCGATAATATTCATCATGACCGCGTTCCAGCCAACAATAAAGATGATGGGAATAATCGGAGAAACCGCGTGGATGTGTCGGTACACGACAATCAGGAAGATAAAGACAAAGACGAACCCAAGATACGTCATCGTCTCTTTAGATTCGGCCATGGATCCCAACAACGTAGTCATCGTCTCAAAGTTGCCTATCGGTTTTACGGTAATCCCGATTGGGGGTTCGAGAAATGCGATATCCTTGATGATCTGATGTTTTAAGGAATCTTTCTGGCTCATCTCGAGCTTGATAGTGTTGAACTTTATCACACCGCTCATCGAGCCGCTGATGAAGGATTTACGGGTATCTTCCGGGATCTTTTCCAGCACGGCATCAAGTCCAGCCTGGGTCTCGGGCATCACACCGTTGTTATACTGGAGGACATATGATACGATACTGGTGGACGCGGTCAACTCGGCATGATGCGAGAGTTCGTACTTCTGGAACTCCTGCATCCAGAGTAAGGTTTCAAGATCCGTTACACGGGATCCCTCAACAAAGAAGTCTGCGGTATCGGTAGCCCCCATGATACGGGTGACTTTGTCGATATTGATCTTCGCTGGCATATCCGAAGGAACAAACGAGTTCTCGTTGGATTCGACCGGAATGGTCGGGTCAATCTGGAACCCGATGAACGCGATGCAGGCGGCGATCAGGAGGATTGGTATGGGATTTTTTGCAATCTTAACCGATGTGTTCGTGAGAAACTGACCATAGGAGAACGAACTCTTCTTGCCGTTTTTATTGGCATGGCCGTTTTTCCCGCTCCCGATGATCGAATCGCAGGCATCTGTCCCAACCGCATAACACTCCTCTGTTTTCTGGGGCTTGGGCTTGTAGTTCAATAGGAGGGCGAGTGTCGGCATGCCGATGCAGGATATCCAGTAACAAGTGAAGATGCCGATGATGGCAACGAGACCAAACGATCGGATCATCGGTACCGTTGAAATAAACATGGCTAAAAATCCCATGCAGGTTGCCAGCATCGCGTACATCACCGCAGGACCGGTGCGGGTTACCGTCATAAAGACTGCATCCTCAAGAGATCCCTTCCGGGCTTCTTCATCGAACCGGGCATGGAACTGGATCGCATAATCGATCCCAAGCCCGATCAAGACCGGGAAGGCACCGATTACCGCCATGTTCAGCTGGATGCCGGCAAGACCCATCAGGCCAAGTGAGGTCACCAGACCAAGCGCCACAAACAGGACCGGCATAAACCGGTAACGGACATAGGCAAAGAGGATACCCATCGTTATGATCATCAGGATCAGTGCGCCACCTATGAGGATCCCCATATTACTGGTCAGGCCCTCACTCATCTGCTGGGAGAAAGCCGGGGAGCCGGAGATCTCCACTTTTACACCGGGTGGCGCATTGGAATTACTGATAATCGATGCCACATTGGTAAGGACAGACTTCTGGACCTTTTCAGATAATCCCGGGGCGAGTTTTATCTGGACAAGGGTCAGTACATTGGAAGGCGAAACAGTTGTGCGGATGTTTTCGGGAAGAGAACTGATAATCCGATCCGTATCTGCACGGGACGCGGGGATTTTTCCACCGTTTGCATTTTTTAAGACATCAACGACGCTGACAGCACCCTTGATATTCTGTTGCTCCACGAGATTCTTTTCAAGATTCTCGATATATTTCAGGACTTCCGGGCTAAGAGGGTCCCCGGCTTCGATAATGAGGATGATCGAATCCGATTTGTAGTCCTCGTCGTATTTTGTCTGGAGGATGCCTCCGGGAGAGTCCTTGTTCATATAGGTCTCCCACCCGGTCTGCATGCTGAGCATGGTCATCCCAAAAAGACCAATGCAGAATATGGCAATGACAAGGCCGGCTACAAGTTTCGGCTTTTTAATGATTATATTTGCGATTCCTTCAAAAATCTGCTGAATCATGGTACCCTCACCGGTTATTATTTTTCGACCGGTAGATTCGCACGGCAATCCAGATAATAATACCCACTATCATGCATCCCGCAAATATGCGAAATACCGTCTCTGTAGTTGATGGAGCGGAGGCTGCTGGTACAACTGCAATCTTCACGGGTACCGTATCTGATGTCAGGCTGTTGCCCCGTGAATCACGGTACCGGATGTTACTGTCAAAGATGTACGCGGTTGCCCCAGCGGCAGCATCTGCCTGTATCTCGAAGCGGGCATGTGCGGTCATGCCGGGCTCCAAATTCCCAAGAAATGCATTATTATCAGTGATTGTTATGGGAGTGTGAGGGGTAATCCGTGCCTGTGCATTATAGATAGTTACATTCCCGTCATTCCGGTACTGGACGTCGATTGTCCTGCTGGTGCCGCGGGGAATTTCAGGAACGGGGGATATCACCGAAAAGGCAGTTTTGCCATTTACGGGAACTCCAATGGTTTCTGAGGGAGAGGTAACAATCGTTCCTTCCCGGTTCGTATAGGAGACAGCAACATCGACCGGGTATGTCTGGTTCGTTGCATCCGGGGAGATCGATACCTTGTACCGGCACTCTACGGTACCCCCGCTGGGGAAGCTTCCAACAAACAGGGTGCTGTCTGTTGGAATTATCGGGCTGTGACCATTCCTGATAAGTTTCACTACTGCCATCTCGCCGTTTTCCGGGCCGGTGTTCTTAATTTTAAGGTGAATATATCCTTCAGATCCTGCGCTCAGCCCTTCCGGCACTGCTTCGATGACCCCGACTTTTACCTGGGGTTTGATACGGATGGTAACAGGCAGGGTATCTTCCGCCTTGTCATAGGCGAACTCGAATACATCTCCAGCGTTCTGGTCAACCCAACGCGAATACTTGTACCGGATGGTAAGGGGCAGCGGGTATTCTCCGGCAGTTGCATATGAAGAGATTTTTGCCTGGAACTTTAAGGTAACGGTAGTTCCGCTTCCGGAAATATCGCCGACCATCTGCGGATCGGTCTTGATTATCACGGCATCACCGGCTGATGCAAGTCCGATAGTTACTAATTTTGCCGTTGTGGGAAGATCTTCTGGTTCTATCGGAAACGAGTTAAACTGTTTCATCTCGTTGAGCCCGGAGTTTTTCACCACAAGGCTGATAGTTGCGTCCTCTCCCGGTGTAAATTCATTGACACCGACAACCGCGGCTGAAAACGAGGGTGCACCTCCAAGGTACTTTGTTGCAGCCGAGACCGGTGCTGCAATAAGGGCACTACACGTGAGCAGGGTTAAAAAAATAATTATGGTTCCGGCAGATCCGGAAAAACCCTTGTGAGTCATTTTTAAATCACTCACCGGTTTTTATTTCTACGGTAGAGGGCGTAGCCGATTCCAAGAATTACAACAGCAATTGCTGCAAGTGCGAGCGGGTTTTTCAATAACCCGGCAACAAAACCTGTATCCTGACCTACTTTCAGGTTCAGCTTTAAGGGATCAGTAATTATCTGGTTATCAAATGCGTCACGATACCGGATCTCGGAATCAATACCATATTGTTTCTGCGTTGCAGTCCCGGCAACGGTAATGAGGAATGATGCATCCTTTGTCTCACCCGGTGCAACATCCCCAAGATACGCGGTATCATCGTTGCTGGTGAATGGATCGACCATGCTGGCACGTGCTTGTGCCTGGTATGCAGTAGCGCCGCCGGTGTTTTTGTATTTTACCGTGATAACTTTCTTCTGTCCGGGGATCAGGGTTTCTGGTTCTGAGACAATGGTGAATTCGATTTTTTTGCCCACGGGCACACCAATTGTTTCAATATCCGATGAGACCGTGTCCCCTTCCCGGTTTTCGTATTTTACATACACATTGAGCGGATAAGTCTGGGCTTCTGCACTATCTGCAACCGTTGCCTTAAAGGCCGCTTTTGCTGATCCCCCTGAAGGGAAGTCACCGATATAGGCATTTCCTTCAGTGGGGATTACCGGACTTCCATCATTCCGTGCGATAGTGATGATTGCTTTTTTCGCATTTTCGGATCCGATATTCTTTACTTCGAGATTAATTGACCCTTCATTACCGGCGTTCAGGTGCTGGATATTTGCTGATACAACATTAATCCGGACATCCGGTTTTATCTTAATGGGGATCTGGGATAATTTGTTTATTGTTTTGTATGAATACTGGATAGTATCTGTACCGTATTGATCTACAGTATAGAGGTAGGTATAACTAAGATTTACTGGAAGCGTATAGTTGCCCGATGGTGTACTCGAAGGGATCCTGACAGTGAATTTACTGGTTGCCGTGCTGCTGGCTTTCAGGTCGCCGATCATCTGGGGATCGGATTTGATAATGAGCGGCGTATTTCCGGCTCCAAGAGTAACGGTGAGGAACTTTGCCGTGTTCGGAAGATCGTCCCGGCTCACGATATCAGATTTAACAAATTTGAACTCGTTTAATCCGGTATTTTCAACTATAACGGCGATCTGGACTTCTTTTCCCGGAGAAAATTCATTTGTCCCCGAAATGGATGCAGAAAGGACCGGGCTTCCGGCCATATATTTTTCCCCTGCACTGGCAGGCGCGGTTGTAATGAACAGTGTTGCTATACCGATAAGAAGTATCAACCACAGTAAACTGTTGCCCCGCTTTTGTTTGAGCGGGTAATTACGGTAGCCGGAATGTTCTGTGTGTGTTCTTTTTTCATCGAAGTTCATAGAGGTTTCACGTTGTCCTGACTTGTTGCTATCAAGGTTGAAATTTAAAGTATTAAAACATTTGTCTAATTGACTATACATTTTGACTATAGATAAAAATCAACAGGGTAAAGGAAAATCAGACACGAAAAGAAGAAGAGGAAAAACCAGGATTCCGGAAAACAAGAAACGTTAATGGAGCAAATCCTGGAGTGCGTTGATACGCTGGCGCATTACTTTTTCGCGCTCGGCAAAATCCGTGATATCCGACAGGGTAACGTAGAAGCTTGTCATATCGCCATGTTTTGCAGCGGTAATTTTTGCATGGAGATAGCGGTGATTACCATCTTTCCGTTTCACCCAGATCTTGAATTCACCCGGAGTGGTCGAGTCCGGCTGGACATTTCTAAAGATTTCCTCAATCCTGTTCTTATCAGTTACCGGAAACAATCCAGAATCAGATAATACCTGCAGGTCATCAGTCAGGAGAGTCCCGTGGAGGCCCATCTCGGCCATTTCATCCGCAGAATAACCGGTGATCTCCTTGATACGGCGGTTGGAGAACACAATTTTATCATTTTCTAAAATGATGAGTCCGTCCTGGATATTATCAGCCATCATCCGGAACCGCTGTTCGCTCTCGCTGATCTTTGCCTCCTGATTTTTGAGGTTTGTGATATCGGTAAAAATTATGAAATTATAGAATGTATTGAGGTGTTGCACACTGCTGATGCGGACATAGACAAAACGCCTTTTTCCATCTTTCCTGATAATCCACATCTGGAGATCACCGGGTTTTTCGGGATGGGCTTGAAAATCCTGGATTTGTTGTGCCGCGCTGTCGTAGGACTCCGGTGCAACAATCGCAAGGGGATTCATAGCCCCTACTTCTTCATGAGAATACCCGCTGATTTCTGTGATTCGGTTGTTGGCATATATCGTCTTACCATTTTCCATTATGAAAAGGCCATCCTGGATATTATCTGCCATCATCCGAAATCGCTCTTCACTCTCCCGGATTTCTCGTTCGGCTAGAATATGTTCAGTAACATCTTCAAGAATCAGCGTGATCCCTTTTCTCCCATCATCAAAAACCGTGGGAACATACTTCTGGTGGAAGATTCTCTCCCCCCCATCTTTGAGGGGAAACGTGATAGTGGTCTCCTGGTCCCCACTATCGGTCGTGATAGTATCAAGCAGCTCACGGACATCCACATCGGCCGAATGCAGGTATGAAATATTTTTTCCAAGGGTGTCTTCACGCGGGAGGTGCAGGAGTTTTAAAAAATTGTCATTGATATCTATGATACGGGACTCGTTATCCAGCACCATGATGAGTTCTTTTGAGTAACTGAGCATGGCTGAAAGCGGAACCCGCTGGGAGAGCGTGTATACCTTTGCCATACCATAAGCCCGCATCGCAACCTGACCGGAGATGAGCAGGACATCGAGATATCTCCCGACAGTGTTCTTGTTCTTGTTCAATGCTTTTGAAATATCGGTTACACTCATCCCGTTGATATTTTTCTTGAGAAGATCCTTAATCGCAATGAGTTCCTGCTGGTAATCCTGCATCATAGTGGTGTCTGACCGCACATTCCGTGTTGATGATTAATATGAACCCGAGTATTTATAATTGTTATGAATCACCAAAATGTATAACCAATAATGATATAATTTAAATACAAAAAAATAAAATACTACAGTATAGGGTATCACATGAGTATGGGGCACCCTGTTGCATAACGTACAATGAAAAACTGGAGATTTACACTATGGTAACTGAATCATTCAACATAATTTCCCGTGGACTGGATAATACCGCGGCGGTACTTCCCGCCGTTATTGGTGCGCTGATTGTTCTTATTATCGGATGGATTGCCGGACGCCTCCTAGGAAAAGGAGTTCACCTCATTCTCGACAAGGCAGTTGCCTCACCGGTAATTGGTAAATCGGATATGGGAAAATCAGTAAAAAATTCCGGATTTACCGTAGGATATCTTGGAGATATTGCGGTCCGGTGCATAGTTTACCTGATAGCAATTCTCGCGGCGGTTGATATCCTCAACCTTGATTACCTGAGCCGGTTTATGGTGACGGTCATTGGGTATATTCCGCACATTATCGCTTTTGTGATCATTCTTGTAGTAGGAATTATCCTGACAGACTACTTTATCGATATGTTCCAGGTTTACTCCGGGAATTCCAAGATAGAGCTGCTCAGCCCGGTGCTCGTCCTGCTTCGCCTGTTCCTGTATTTTATTGTCGTGACACTTGCACTTTCCCAGCTGATGCTGGACCTCACGATCATCTACACGATCATCACACCGATTGCATGGGGCCTTGGTATCGGGCTCGGAGCTTCGATTGCAATCATCGTCTGGTACGGCATGAAGAACCGGAGCGAGGAGATCATGAACAAATTCATGGAGGCTATTTCAAAATAGACAGGTACTGTATATTCAATTGAATCAGGATAAAACCTTGAAATTATTAATCCATGAGATGGCAACATTCTAGCCAAATCCACTCTCATGCCACCTCCCATTTTTATTAAAGATATCAAAACACTATATCAGGGAGTATATCGCTACACATTAAAGGAAAACAGACTATTATGGGATACGCATTCCCGATCGGACAATTGTGGATGGTGGAGAGATTCACAAACTAAAAAGTGACAAGGGAGAGATAAGTATCATGAAAAAAACCAATATGCGGCTCATAATTTTTGTTATGGTTGCGTTCATTTTATTACCTGTTTCCGTTATTGGCCAGGATACAACGAATACTACGGTAATTCCTACAACCACGGGAGCAGGAGAAGTTATAGTGACAACGCAGGTCACCGCTGAAATGACAACAACAATGCCGGTTACCAACGCAACGCAGATCCCCACGGTAACGACAACAACAATTCCCATTCCCACCACAACAACGGTCCAGTCAAATACCACTCCGCTGCAGGGTACAACAACCGTAACGGTATCCGTAATGACAACGACGACTGGTATTCCCACAACCTTACCGGTTACACAAGCATCTACCGGTAATATTACGGTCGCATCATCTCCTCTTGGCGCCAGCATTCTTATTGATGGAGTGTACTATGGGACTACCGTCGGAAACATTACCGGACTTCCCGCAGGAAACCATATCGTGAGACTTACCATGAGCGGTTACTATGATTACGAGGGGACCCTCTATGTTGTTCCCGGTCAGGTTACCCATGTATTCGGAACACTCCCTCCCTTGAGTGGAATCGCTCCTCAGATCACCCAGCCGGTAACTCCTGCGCCGGTAACCACAATACTGCCAACGATAACATTGCTTCCCACGCAGGCATCATCAGGAGGAGTATTCGACAGTCCAACCGTGATTGCAGCGGTAATCGGAATTATTACGGCATGTATCGGTGCTGGTGTAACGCTCTTCACGCATAACGCGAAAATGAAAAAGGAATGAAAGCTCTGTTCATGCCAGGCAGGAACAAAAATCTGGTAGCGGGTAATTCACAAGGGGGTTGCATATTTTTTAGCCTTGCTCTTGCAAGCACCGGGTTATAGGGAAAATCACAAAAAATGTTCAAATGAATGGTCATAACTTTTAAAAATATTCCGGAATGCTCCGGTATGAATTAACAGAACCAAAAAAAAGAATTCAAAAATGGAGAAACACGTATGGTCCCAGACATTATGATAAAAGGATTAGTAGCATCGTACTTAACATCCCCTCAGGGAATGGAGATGATTCATACCTATATCTCATCTTCAGCGGGTCAGGCATCGATCAGGGAATACCTTAAAACCCCCCGGGGCAAGCAGATAGCGCTGGATATTCTGCCACTGTTACTGGACGTAATCGAACTTCCGGACGATGTCAAGGACTCAGTCAGGGAAAATCTTTGTAAGAAAAACTAAAAAATATCCGTCATGACTTTTTTAAAGAACTCTTAAAAAAGGGTAATAATCCATACCTTATGTGTTCCGGCATTGCCCGGTTATGACTCGGTTAAAAAGCGAGCCCGGAAAGGTTGCTTCATGGTTCACCCCTATACGATGACCAGACGCCGGTAATCGGGTCTCATACAGGAGAACAGGGTTTTATCCGGGGCCATTGCCACATAACGGTTGCTCCTGCTAATGCCAGAATGCCGGTCATGCACGTCACTACAACCAGGTAAGTGGGAGCAAAAAAAGTATTGCCTGCACCAAAAAGGCTTGCACCAACCATCAGAATTCCCATTCCCGCGAGCAGTATGGTTGTTACTGACCAGAGGTAATCCCCGCCTTTGGAAGTACCTTGTTCCGTTGAATAAATCTTAAACAACATCACTACTGCAACAAAGAAAAAGATCCATTCTGAAGGTGAAGTAATTTCAAGCCAGAGATAATAGCCCGTATAATCCGGAGGGGCGACTAACGGGAACCGGCCGAACAACGGGTACGCCCATATACATAAATTCAGCCACATGGCGTCGAGTAACTGGTGGACAAAAATGCAGCATGCTACCGCTATACCCCACAGGAAATACCGGTTTTTTAAAATGACGAATGTGATAATCAAAACAATCAGAACTATGAGCAGGGTATGAAAAATCGATCTGCCGCAGCCCAGTGCAGGAAATATCAACCCCAACGGTTTGTCAATGATGTCGGGCAAGAGGGAGCTTACAATACAGAGGGGAATTGCCCGTCGATCATGGATGATGCTGCAGAAAAATAATCCCAGCAGGATACCGCAGACCAGATGGGCAAAAATAAACATCGGTAAAAAAATTAGACGTACCGGAATATAATACAATGGAGTATAAAACCACCTGTAAAATTCCCGGTCAGAAAATCCGGGATTTATTGATCCAGCTCATTCTTTCAGCATTTCCCGTTCATGAGATTGTAGATCATACGGGCCGGGAGGGCCCGGGAATTGATCCAGCTCACTCTTTTAGTATTTCCTTATCGGCAAGATTCAAGAACCCCCGTCACCAACAACACTTTTGAGAATTATCATGTGCACTGATATTATTGAACAGAAAAATGTCTGCCTCGACCAGATTCTTGCTGATCGCCGCTCTTACCGGATGTTCACGGCTGAACTTCCCAAAGAAGATGATATCCGCCGGATTATCCATGCAGGGCTGCTCGCCCCATATGCGGCGGCGGCAGTAGGCGGATCGAAAGATTACTTCCGGCGTTTCTTTGTGATGAAGAAGGGATCGCAGAGCCTGAATGCAGCTATCCCGCTGGTCATGAACCAGGTGCAGGTGATGGCACAGGGACTGGAAAAAGAGATGGAAACGAACCCCGCACTCCGCCAGAAGGCAGTAATGTTTGTCCAGCGTCTAGGTATGATCCGGAAAGCCGGCCGGGTTCCCGGGGTGGGCACCGCCCCATATTACATCGTTGTTGCTGAACGCAAAGGGTTCCCGCCCGTTGAACTCCAATCGCTTGCCCACTGCCTGGAGAACATGTGGCTGAAAGCAACGGCGCTCGAGCTCGGATTCCAGCTGGTTTCAATCACGTCCCAGATGTCGGGGAATGCAGAGTTCTGTAAGATATTGGGAATTCCCCCGGGTGAATGGGAACTGATGGGATGTGCTGTCGGGTACCCGGCTGATGAACTCTCGCCCTCTATCCGTCCGCCGGTTGAAGACGTAACCCGGTGGCTGGAATAGGCAATTTTCTTTTTTAATTTTAATATTTTTCAGCGGGAACATTTTTTTAAAAATGAAATAAGGGTTACTACGAGAAGGGACATACCCCTTTTTTAAATTATTTACTGTCAACAATGTGTCATTAAAAAAAAAAGAGACGAACAAGAAAGACTAAAAAACCGCCAGTACACTTCAACAAATATCTCATCTGTCTATCTGACGGTAAGCCGGATTTTTCCTATCCTTAAAGGTGGTTACGTATGTCAGCTTGACCGACTCGGGATTTTTGCCGGGAGCCAGACGAGTTGACATGACGGTCTCTTCGAGAGAGATTGGGTCGGGAAAAAAACATAATATTTAAATGTAAATCTCATTCAAATCAAACGATGAGCAATGTCCTTGCGGTACTCGTGCTGATTGCAATTTTCTTAACCGTTCCGTCAGCCTGTGCAGCCACATCGCTGGTCATTACTCAGCCGAGCGCAAGTGAAACTCATTTTGCCGAGATGCGGGATTTCTATGTGTACGGCGTTTTTTCCCCCACAGCATCCATCCCCGGGGATATCAGGATTGAACTGTATCCGGAGAGCGCCTGCGCCGGGGATATCTGCACCGGGCTATCCCTGCGGGACATCCGGAGCCATGTCGATCCTGTCAGCGGTGTGACCAACTCGAGCCAGATCGACTGGTCGTTTGTGGATGGATCCACGGTCAAAGGGGGATATGTCCCGGATATTATCAAAGAACCCGGGGGTTACACAGACCCAAACAACAAGGTCGTTGTCACCAACTCCTATTATGGAGGGCTTATTCTTGGAGGTGTAACGCAGGGTTACAATACTACCTACAAGGACAGCAGCGGCGCAAAACTTGAGAACATTACTTCCGGGGATTATCGGATAAAAGTAACCGGACTATCAGGTGACTTTGCCGCAAAGTGCGTGACAAAGTCAATTTATTTCGGGATCACCGACACCGCTCTTGGGACCAATCGTCCCGCTTCGAGCAAAAACGTGCGGATTTCCTATGCAACTGATCATAGTCTCCGGACTTACTTCGATTCGTTCCCGGGCTATTTCTCTGATGGCGGGAGCAACTGGTCCAACTTCAGGTCCCTTGCAGCCCCGAATAACGGGATCGAAATTGCAAATGACCTTTATGGCACGGCAAAGGATGTCGTCGCAGTATCAAATAACACGATGTTTGTCTACAATATCAACAGTGCGAGCACGACCTACTCCGTTGAACTGGCCCCGATCCTGAAATACGGTCTGGCTGATGGAGAGAACACAACGTTTCTCTATTATTCGAATGGGGAGCCGACCCTCACCTATAAAGATTCCAACGGAGTTTCGCGGGAGGTGACCTCATCGCTCAAGCAGTTCAGTGGCAGCAACAGGATCGCTCTCACCCGCGTTGAAGCGCGGAATCCTACCAGTTCGAGCTACGAGAATCTCTATGATCCAAACGATACCGTCTCAAAAACGGTTTATACTGATCTCTCGGGAACGATCAACGTGAACCAGGGCCAGTATTTCACGATCTATGGAGTTACAAAACCCATCGCATCCACTGTACAGACGACTTCCACTCCCTACTGGTATACCATCGATAACCGGACAGCCAATATTTCCTGCACGATAACGAATTCCAAGGGAAATATTGTATCCAGCTCAACGCACAAGGTCAATTTGTCCCGGTACTACAACAATTATCCCGGTTCATGGAACCCAACCCAGAAATTCAACTCGCTCTTTGAGTTCGGATCGGAAATTACGACCCTGTCAACGCTGGGAACCTATACGGTCAGTCTTACCGGCAAGGATCTTACCGGTTCGGCTGTTTCCGGTGCGACTGCCACATTCTCCTTAAGTGTCGTTGAAGTCCCCCCGGCAACAGGTCCTTCCGAAGACGAGCCAGCCAACCCTTCCAATACTCCCCAGGTTGCCATCAGCCCGGGGGCATCGAAAGGTGAACCAGTGACGTTTACCTTTGCGTCCGGTCTGGCCGGGAAAACATCCGTTGAGTCCGTCACCCTCACTCCAGCCCGTACAATCGGGCAGGTGGAATGTGTCTTAAAGTCCACCACACCCGGAACCGCACTCCAGCTGGATGACCGGGCAGTTGCCGGTTATTACAGCATCACGGTGGACTGGATCAATCCGGATGCAATCGACCATGCAGATATTGCCTTCTCAGTAGACAAAGCGTGGATGGAGTCTCACCATGTTTCGCCATCGCAGGTAGTGATGCTCCATTATACCGGCAAGCAATGGGAGGAGTTGTCGACAAAACCGGGCGAGAGCCGTGATTCTACGTACGGCTATATTGCCACCACAAAGACATTTTCGTATTTTGCGGTTGCTGAAAAGAAGAACAGTTCGGTAATTACACCGGTGACGCCTGCCCCGGCAGAACCGGAAATTGTCGTAAAGAACAGTACAGGTTATGCCGCAGTGAACACATTATCAGCTGGACCCGTACGTGATACGGTCAAGACCGTGGTGACGACCACGGTGCCTGTACCTGCAATAACCCCGGCACAACCATCCATTGTGCAGGTCTTTTTCCCTCATGAAGGCCTCCCCCTCCTGACCGTTATTGCATGGGCGATCGTGATCGTGATCCTGATCGTGACAATCTGGCTTATCCGGCGGTGGTGGATACGGAGACAGAACCCGGCCCTGTTCAGGAACTTTGACTAATTTCCCACCATCCGTACGCCAGTTGAAAGAGTAACCCGGTGGCTGGAACTGGCAATAGATCTTTTTTTAACCAGTCACCCATGTGCGTTTGTAAGATATTCCTGCATAGTAAAACCCGAGGAATGATTCCCGGGGAAAAATCCGGTTTCATCCATTTTATAACCGCAATAATCCCAGTCACCATGCGGCACCCTCCATCCACCAATCAGGATTTGGGCTTAAATCTGCCCGCAAAACCGGATTTCGATCCGTGAGTCACCGCGCTGCTGTTCACACGGACCGGGCGGGAAGAATCCGGGTCATCTGCGAACCCGGAATGGCTTATAGACCGCCAGATTTTTCGCAGTGATACATCTGCTTAATATATCACGAGTCAAGAGTTGGACCATACAATGTTCAGAGAAACCTTCGCACGAATGGGAACGAGGCTGCATGAGATTGCACAAGCCATCATGGCAAAGATTGGTGCTGCAATCTGCCAGTGTACGCCATCATTCACAGCCTGTGCCGGAATTATAGTTCTCATGGTCGTAACCGGAATAACAAATGCATTGAAAGCAGGGAAGCGGTATCGGTTGACGAGCGACCACGCTCCCGTCTTTTCGCTCTTTACCTTTTTTGGCAATCGTTGTTAGACACCGTCTCCCCGTTGTCCGGATATCGTTGTGGTAACTCTCCGACAGGTCACCTGCCGTCTCTACAAAGAGATGGACCTGACCAGCGATGAGCCTGAGCACTATCCGGCCATTCGGGAACCGGTGTTTATGAGATCGTATGAGAATTCTCGCAGTGTCGTTGAATCGTTGTTGAACAAAAATTACAGGTCGTGAAAAACTTATGCAGAACGTATCTGCTGTCAGGTCCAGAAGGATCGGGGAAGAGATCGAGACAATCAATATGGCGATCGGCTTCCAGGGAATCGCAAACCAGGATACAGATGAGATGGAGATCATTCAAGGGCTCCTCACGGGAGATGCCACCTCATTGCTATACGAGGGGACTACTGGATTGTCTGCTCATACCATTACGCTATCTTCAACGTGCGGTGATGGAGCATGACTCCATCCCCGGTAGTTATTCCTGCGAATGGGATTGCACGGGCAATTTCAATCCTTGCAGAGCCGGGGCAGGTTGTCGAACTGCGGGCGCTTGCCGATACGGCGATACACAGCGGGTACTTTAACGATTATGCAGCATGTGCCCGGTTTGCCGAAGTGCTGGACTGCGACCCTTCCGTTCACGGCTGCTATGTAACGCTGAACGTGGTGAACCCGGCTCTCCTTGCACGGCGGGCAAACCGGATCAAAATGCATCTCTCGCGGTCGGATACGACAACATCCGATGCGGATATTATAAGGCGCCGCTGGCTCCCGATCGATATTGACCCGGTGCGACCGGGCGGCGTATCGAGTACGGATGCGGAGCACGAACTCGCCCGTGTAAAAGCAGAAGAGATTGCCCACTGGCTTTCCCAATTCGGATTTCCCGAACCGGTAACCGGTGATTCCGGTAACGGTGCTCACCTGCTGTACCGGATCGATCTGCCCAACGATGAACTCTCAACGAAACTCGTAAAATCGGTTCTTGGTACCCTGGATTTGCTGTTTTCCGATACCGCAGTCTCTGTTGATACGGCGAACTACAATGCCGGTCGGATCTGGAAACTCTACGGTACGGTTGCAAAAAAAGGAGACCACATTCCTGAGCGCCCGCACCGCAGGAGCCGGATCATTTCTGTACCAGATCGGCTTGATGTGGTACGTGCGGAACTGCTGGACAAACTGGGTAATGTTCTGCCCGCTGCCAGCAGTTTACCGTCTGAATCTCCAGTAGAAACAAAGGGGTATAAGAACGCTGTAAACTTGTCAGTTTGGCTTCGCGCGCACCATATTTCGGTGAATGTCGAAAAACCGTATCAAAACGGGAGAATCTACCTCCTTGAGTCGTGCCCGTTTTCCTCTGCTCACAAGGACGGGGCGTACGCGATCCAGTTCTCTAACGGTGCGATTCATGCGGGCTGCCATCATGCATCGTGCGGCGGCGGGAAGCAACGGTGGAAGGAACTGCGGGAGATGCACGAGACAACGGAGGAGAAGCAGAAGAACCGGGATGAACGGTTGATTGCCGGGAAACGGGAATGGGCGAGGGCAAAGGTTGCAGCGGAAGGTGCCGGAACAGGGAAGTCGCTCGCCGGTGATCGTTCAGTTGTTTCTTTTTTAGAAACTCCTGCTGGTGCAGAGAAGCGGCTAACCGGTGTTCATCCAGCAGTTTCTTTTTTTGAAAGTCCTGCTGGTACAGAAAAACGGCTTACCAGTGTTCGTCCGGAAGTTTCTTTTTTTGAAACTCCTGCCGGCGAAAAACCGCGAGATTATTTCCGGGATCTTTGGAAAGATGCAAACGTGACACGTCCGGATAGACACCGTGAAAGTTGCCCAGTGTATGCTCAGGCCGGTTCCGTGAACAACAAAAACCCGGCACGGCAGGATGGACACCGTGAAAGTTCACCGGTTTATGCTCCGACCGGTTCCGCGAACAAGGAAAATCCGGCACGTCCGGATGGACACCGCGATGATTCACCGGTATATTCTTCGACCGGTACCGTGAACAACGAAAACACGGCACGTCCGGATGGATTCCGTGAAGGTTCACCGGTATATGCTCCGACCGGTTCCATGAGCAACGAAAACCCGGCACAACAGGATGCAGACACGGAGACTCTCCCGGAGTACGCCACAACCGATGCCGGCAACGCCGAGCGCCTGATCGCAGCGTATTGCGACCGGGCCCGGTACTGTGCAGCCTTCAATGCCTGGTATCTCTGGAACGGCAACGTCTGGGTTCGGGACGATGCGGGAAAGATGCTGCTGATTGCAACCGATGTCGCCCGCTCGATCCACCGGGAAGCTGCCGTGGCATCGACCGCCGACCGTTCCCGGGCGCTGTCCCGCTGGGCAATCATCTCCGAAAGCCTGCACGCGAGAAAGGCGATGATCGATTCCGCCGCTCCGCACATCCCGGTTCTGCCCTGCGAGTTTGACGCAAGGCCGGAACTCTTCAACTGCCGGAACGGCACCCTCGAACTTGCGACCATGACCTTCCGCGAGCACCGGAAGGAAGAGATGCTCACCAAAAAGGCCGCAGTCGATTACGATGAGAAAGCACAATGCCCCCAGTGGCTCGCCCACCTCAACCTGATCTTCGGCAGCGACAGCGATTACCTATCGGGCTTCCAGTCCATGTGCGGGTACACCCTGCTCGGCACCAACCCACAGCAGATCATGTTCATCCTCTACGGCCGCGGGAGAAACGGCAAGTCCAAGACGATCGAAGTCCTTGCCCGGCTCTTTGCCGACTACGCGGTAAACATCGCCGCCGACTCGCTCATGGCCAAGCGCTTCGAGAACGCCCGCTCGGATCTCGCACGCCTCGCTGGAGCCCGCCTTGCCACCGCAGCCGAAGGAGCAGAAGGCGCCCGGATGGACGAAGCGATCATCAAGCAGATCACCGGCGAGTATGTGATTACGGTCCGGAAACTCTATGAAAACGAATTCGAGTTCACGCCCGTTGCCAAGATCTGGATGACGACCAACCACGAGCCCGTCATCCCCGGGACCGATGACGGCATCTGGCGCAGGATCTGGATGGTGCCATTCAGTGTCCAGATCCCGGAGGAGAAGTGCGATCCGGATATTGCGGCGAAGCTGCTGGCGGAGTCGTCGGGGATTCTGAACTGGTGTCTCGCGGGACTTTCCCGGTATTATGCGAACGGGAACCGGCTGGTGCAGCCCCGGAAGGTGTCGCAGGCTACGGCGAATCTCCGGACGGTGAGTGATACGGTGGGGCTGTTTCTCGCGACGGAGTGTGTGTTGGAACTGGATGCGAGAATGACACGGACAGCGTTCAAAGAAATGTTTGTGAAATGGTGCGAAGAAGAAGGTGTCCGGCTTGTGCCTTCGGGACGAAGGATTGCCCTTGCCCTCAAAGAACGGGGCGTGCATGAAGGGGGGAGATCCGGCAATGACCGGTTCTGGTCTGGCATCCGGTGGAAAAATCATGACGAGAGAGTTGACGCAGAACGAAATGGAGGATATCAGGATGTGCTTCCTGCGGTTTCATGATGCAGGGAAAGAGTGGTGCGTCAGTTGCGTCACTATGTACCCATTTTCCGGGATCTCTTACGAGAAAATTGTACATAAAAAAAGATTACGGAAATGGCATGCAATGTGACGCAAGTGACGCAGGTGCCGGGCGATAGCTGCGTACCAGAACTGAGGAGGCCTTAATAGTGGTTCAAATACGGCTCCTCGCACTTTTTTGGGTAATAGATATCTCGTAAATTTTGAACTCTTCAAGTAATCTCACACGGTTCTGAAAAGTTACTTAAAAAACGGCGCGTTTTTCAAAACCTGACATGCAAAAATTTACAAAATTGTTCGTATCTTTTCTGTCAATTCCATCGCAAGCGGAACCTGATGATCTGTAAGTCCTTTTAGTAATCGTTTAAACGTGTTAAAAATATCAACATCACTAACGAGCAATTGGCGATTATTTTCCCAACATAGATTCAATAATTCAGCAAGTTTTTTATTTTGTTTACTACCTTTCCAAAATTCTCCTGATTGTAAAGAATTACCATATTGTTCTAACCATTTCAACGCGGGGACACGAATATCTGAACTTGCCGGCATTGTTAAAAAGTGAGTGAAACTCTCCAAGCAATGGAAGCGAGAGAGATTATGCACTGCCCATTTCTCGTAAAAGGATTCCATAGTGGTCACGATCTGCCTCATTTCCAGACTCCATTGATTGGGCAATTCACGTTCAATTCCAATTAATTGACACCATCTCTCTTCCAGTGAATGATTTTTTGATAGCGGGTAATTCCAAAGAGGCGCGGTTAATGCATAGCCAATCATTTTTTGCCATTCGCGAAGGAATGATTCTGGATTTTTTAAACAATCGTACATCCGAATGAACCAAAACGATAAGAAATCCTTTGTCCAGTAATTTCTTGTGGTCTCTAAATCCAAAAATGGCTGCCAGATCTCCCGTGATAGTTGAGGATCTGTCATTTCAGTGATGAATGTCGCTGCAACAAGGAAGTACCATCGGTCAAAGTCGTCAGGAAGGTGAGTGTCATTTTTTGGTCGCGCGGTATCGTTAATCGAATAAATTTCGTACGCATTAATGTTTTTAACTAAGTTTATCCAACATTCTCGTTCCGATTCGTCGAGTGCTTGGTTTAATGAAGATAGCCACTGGAATGACGACTGAAGTATAAGTCGATTTTGGAATCCCGGGGCATTCCATTTTCGGCCTCCAAATTGTTTTGGGGGGATAAATTTACCGATTTTTTCGATTACTTGAAGTAGATCGGGGATCTCCGAAGAAAGCTTCCCATCGATAAAATTTTGAAATTGTTGGTTAATCCAATATACAAAATCTTTATGCGTTTTTTGAATGCCTGGATCACGAACGCAAAATTGGCAGAATGTTCTTGAAAAAGAATTGACAACTGTAAGGTGGACTAACTGATAGAATTCATCTCGAATTCCGGCCCTAATCTTAAAACTGCTATTGAATAATATTTCGATGGTTTTGTAATGGCGAGAAATGGCAAGACTGAGGACAATTTCACGATTTTTTGTTGATTTTAGATCATCCGTCCATATGTGTGGGGCTGCCCATGCACAAAATGAGTCCCACCCCATATCATTAATATTCCGAGACGAATCAAATTGACAAGGTGGTGGCGGATTAGAAACAAATTTGAAAACTTGATCAATACACCATTGTTTTTTAACGGGATTTTTATCAAGCCAACTTTTTCCTAATACAAAAAAAACTGCGATTCCACCAGCGATGACATCTTCGTCTCGGAAGGGTCTGGAGGGATCTGAATTGGGAGTTGTTGAAAGAGACAGTTTTTGAATATATGTCCAGATCTCTTCTAATCGTGCCTGATCAAATAATTCTCCTTTCTTTAACGCATTTGAACAGTATATTAGGAAATTCAGATATTGCACGCCTTCTTGAGATTTGATATATTCATTCTCCCCCTTTTGGAGTAACCGCTGAAGTTCTTCAGGTTCATTAAAAAGCCAACCCTCTTCTCCGTTGACCTCCTTAATCGTGTAATTTTCTAATTTGCATTGTTGAATTAAGCGATACAGAAACAGATAATCTTGAGAATCTGGATCCATTGTAGCTAAATGGTTTTCCCATTTTTCACGATAACAATCAAATTCAGAACGCATATTGGAATTATTAAGGAAGAGGGTGATCGCCAAATCATAAAATGGAATTTTTCTGTGTGGCATCGGATGCCATTTGGATAACTGTTTCTTGGAATCATCATCGAGAATTGGAAGTTGTATCCCGGATAAACTGCGTTCATTAAAAATTAGATCCCATTGATAGATTTCAGACACACTAAACAAATTCAGTAACGGGCCTTCGAAGAGCGAGAGCTTATATTTTCCAACGGAAGTTAAAACACCCAACATTGCGACAGAACTGGTTTTTTCATAGATCGTTTGAATATAGGTGTCAATTGATTCCTTTTCATCTATCTTCTCATAAAGGAATTTTTCTAAGGCCATCAACATTGAGCTTATAATTCTCGGACAACAGGTGACTCCGGAATCTCTATACCAATAATACACTTCGTGATCGCCTTTCAGGATTTTAGGAGAACCGGATAATAAAATTTCAACGCTATTTACAGGATCAAAGTTTGAGAAGCAATCGGTACCGGAGTCCGGATATGTTTTTTGCAATTTGACTTTTCTTTCAAGGTATCTCTCCGTTGCAAAATTCACAATTCGGGTTATGAGATCTATTCCTTCGGAAGGATGCATCTGAAGAAAAACGAAAAATGGGCCGCTACGAGGTAATGCCGGGATAATTCCGTGAAAATCCACAAGTCCAAATTCTCTCTCGCGATAATCATCATCATAATTAGGATTAACACTTCGTGGTTCTTCAATAATTAAACTAAATAAAATTTCTGTTGCGAGGTTAGGATTTTTCACAATTACTGGAGTTAACTCATTTTCCTGAATACACATCTTCTGAAAGAGTTCATCGACATGCTTGTATGGTCCATCTGGCCATGGGGGGAGCAATTTTACAATATAATCCGGGGGGATACTCGTGTCTGGAATTTCTTCAGAAGGATCAATTTCTCCTTTTCCAGATAAACTTATGAGCAGTTTTGCAACTCTTTCCGGATCTTCATTTATTGCAGCTATTGCAGCGGAGTATGCTTTCTTTCCTAATTCTTTGTCGTCGTAATGCCAACGGGAATTATTATTTTTAATTTTTTCAGCAATGGTTAATGTTAGGTTAGCAATTTCCCTTCTATGAATTGAGTTTACAGGAGTGTGATTCAACCAACTTTTTGCAATATCCGCGATTATTTCTGGTGCAAGATCTCCCAGTTCCTCCTTATGATGAATTATAAATTGGAGGATTGGAATCCAATATTGATACACGGGAATTCTATCAATAAGTGCAGCTTCATTCTCACTCAACCCATAAATTTTCCCAATAACCAGTATTTGCCTATTCGGGATAGAGGCAATAATTAGGAACCTTTTAAGAAAGCGCTTAAGCAAAATTCCATTATCCTTTTTAAATTCGGGCCATAGTTTCTCTAATATCGGGAGAGGATTCACTGCAAAAATTATTGATTCAAGAAGCAAATCATGAATCGTGGTAAATTCTTTTTTATCCTTTTGTATACTGAAAAAGACCTTCAGGAACTCTGCTGGATCTTGGTATTGTTCTAGCAGATACAATCCAAATAATCTAATTCCTCGGTGCCAAAGAGGAGAATCATACCTGGATTTTAGGTATATCGAAACATCTGAAATATGACTGATCAGACATTGCTGACGCGACCAGTCACCATAAAGATCGTGAGAAAATTGAATCCGGTTTTGATTACTAGTACAGAGACCGGTTTTTTTTAGATCATCATATAATACTAAATCAGACGGAGAGATTTCCGAAATGGGTACTGAGCTTTGCCATTTTTCTGCTTGCCTCTCCGCAATATTTTGGAGAAAACTTGATTTCGCCATTCCATTTTTTTGATTAATGACTTCATTTAACCAAAACCAGTTAATGAGATCAGATTCTCCAACCCACTTTGATGCATCTGGTGTTCCATAGGTGGCAAGAAGATCAATAATTTTTGGTCGTAATAGAAGTGATTTCAAGTGAGGATGTTTGAAGATATCTCTTAATGAAGGGAAGTCTTTGATAATTTGCTTTATTTCGTCATCATCAAACAATTCAATATCAGTTATGTTCCAGTTTGTGGGATTATTCTCATGTTTTAAAAATTGAAACAGAATTCTGTTATTCCACTCTTCAGTTTGGGATGTGAATATTATCTTCCATGGCGTTGATTCATCGTTTATGGTACAAGAATTAATGATCTGAAAAAGTTGATGGAACCCATTTTCCGTAACAATTCTATCGAGTCCATCAATAATTACCCAGCATTCACTATCTGAAATACTTGTAAATAATTCCGATATTGAATGAGATAATCGCCAATCATTTTCCAGCTGGGAAATGCTTTGATCATTGAACCATCCTGCATCAAACCAGATAAGTTTTCGATCAATTCGTATTTGTTCAGCGATTCGTTTTGCTACTACACTTTTTCCACTGCCGGAAATACCGAGTATAAGATTGACAGTTTGAGATGTTGACAATATTTTTTTAATTTGTTTGTCCCGCGAGAGGGATAATTTTCCACCAATCTTATCAGGAATTGCATCGACAAAATTTTTTGAAATAATATCAAGTTTTTCTAGGTCTTGTTCGTAAATTGGGAAATTTTTCAATTTGTATCTACGACTGAATTTTTTTAATAAGACCTTAAGATCAACATATCCATTTGTCTCATCTCTATCTTGTGCAAACTCGATTAAATCTACCCACAATTTTTCCGCTTCGACTTGAGAACCGCTCGAAAGGATGCTCTGACAATTCGAGATGCCTATATTTTTCTTTTCAGATGGATCGTAATCGAAATCAAAAGTGTATACTTTGATGCATTTTAAAAGTTCACCAATATCGTTATCAGTAATTGAAAATTTTTCAGCGATTTCTTTAGGACATTTAAAACTTGAAAAAAAAGTCCTAACCCGATCGGATGTATTTTTATGAGTTGGGAGTCTGGTGTTTAAGTCCTTTGAATCTTGAGAAGATGCAAGTTTTAAAAGTTCATAAAGATCGGTTTCATTTTCATGCCCAAACGGTGCACATGCTAATCCTAGCATATCCTTATTTTTGTCAAATTTTAATGATTCCGAGAATCCTGTGAAGTCGATCCATACCGCCTCAACAAAATCCTTCGGAGCACCATTTTTTGTGAATTGTGAGCTACTTTTTACTGAAAGAAATAAGCGCCTATTCTGTCCCTGAAAATTAAAAGTAATGCATAAATCATCTATTTGAAAACCATCACCACGCATCTGAAAATCGATTCTTGTAATTTCTCCAATAGATTCGTCAAAATTTTTGTTTGCAAGAAGATAAGAAAGAAAATATGCCCCAACTTTATGCTCGAAGTGATATCCCCCTCCGGATTTGCTTTTAAGAGGTGCATTTTCTTTTATAATTGCCATTGAAGCAATTTCTTGTTTTGATAACAAAAATAGTATCGTTTTTATTTTTTAATTAAAAGGCGAAAATTTATTTATTGATCAATCCATCCCATCAACCGTTGATCCACGTTGATCAACGGATTGATCCTAGTGATTAAGACGTGTCATAACATGTTTATTGAGGGTGAATGGTTGATCCCATTCGGCTTTTCTCATCAGGGTAACGGTATGGATCGTCTTCCTCGTCTCTCTCGAATATCGAAAGTCCTTTGTCTTTTAAAATTCCGAACGTTGAGGAGGTTAATCCAAATTGTTTTTTTGCCTCTTCCCAAGGAATAAAATCATCTGATTTTCGGATTTCGTCGAGATCTTTTAACAGTTTATTTAGCATCTCCTCATCATTCAGATAATATCTCGGTTCCCTGAACGGGGGATTGACGACTTCCACGGTAATTTTTACTTCCAGTTTATCAACACTGTAGATCTCTAAAAGGTCTGATAGAAGACAGTTCAATGTTGTTTGTTCGATTTTTTCTTTGTCAATATCATCCTTACATATCACCTCTGTTTTCCAACTATCCTCATCAATAAAACGAAGAATACCTGTTATTGATTTGGGATTTCCGTACGGCCAAGGTGGTGTCATATTTCTTAATGAAGATTTACGGGAACGTGAACATCCTTTGTGGTTGAAATGAAGGCTATGTAATTTATCGATGGGAATAACGGACGGACTAATATCTCACTCCGAGTAAAAATCCACACAACCCCCGGGGCAAGCCCACGCGGCAAGGGGCAGAGCCCCGTTGAGCGTCAAATCCACAACCCCTCCCTTTCATATCCTTCAACGGAAATACACTCCCTCAGCCACAAGGAGCCTCCATGAAAAACATCATCCTCATCGGCATGCCCGGCGCGGGCAAGAGCACCGTGGGAGTGATTCTTGCAAAAACATTGGGAATGAAATTTATTGATACCGATATCGCGATACAGGAAAAGAGCGGGAGGCTCTTACAGGAAATCATTGACACGGACGGGCCCGATGCGTTCAAAACCATCGAGGAAGAAACGGTCCTGTCCCTTCATTGTCGCCATGCGGTTATCGCCACGGGGGGCAGTGTGGTTTTTTCCGAGCGGGCAATGGAGCATCTCACCCGGGATGGCGTTGTTGTTTACCTGGAGATCTCCTTTGACGAGATGGAAAGGAGACTCAGGAACATCACGACACGGGGAATTGTGTTAATCGCGGGCCAGAGCCTTCGTGACATGTATACCCGGAGGATCCCGCTGTATGAGAAGTATGCCGGCATAACCATCGATTGTTCAAACGACGATTTTGAAAAGATTGTGAGAAAAATCATTGCGGATCTTTGAAAAGGTTTGATTATAAAAAAAAATTACGCACTGTGACCGAACATAAACTGTGTTGTACCATCAGTAAATGTTGCCGTTATAACAACAATGTGGCTACCGGGGCTCATGTTGGGAATTTCAGTTTCCTTTCCTATTGTTTTGTCGTTGACCACCACGGTGGTTTTGTTATCAATTTTTATTTGATAACTGACCAGATCCGGGACATTTTGTCCTCCCATATTGATCACACGGATCTTATGGATTTCCGACATATTACCAATACTTTGAGCATTAAAAGAAACGATCTTAGATTGTTTTATTCCCCCACTCACCCCTTTGCTGTCATACATCATGCTCCCGATCTGCAGCGTTTTGTCGGTGGGATTGAAGGTTATGGTTGCAGGAACGGGAATATTTCCACCGGAACTGTCCACTTTTCCTTCAAGCTTGATCGTGGTCTGATCAACCCGTTCCCAACGACCATTGACCGTATAATAAGGGAATTTCCAGTTGAATGTTCCGTCACCGTTTAAAGAAAAAGTGGACTTCCCGGTAATTTTTTCCGTGTACGTTCCGACAGCCGGATCCGAGCTATTACTGGCACAACCTGCAGTAAAAACAACGGCAATACAAAGAAAAACGAGAAGAATTCCTGATGTAATTTTCATATCATGTGGGTTAAATTTTCACCATTTAATCATTTCGTTTTGCACGTCTGTCAAGAATTAATCCATGTTATTCCGGTGAGGTACTACGTTTTTAATGTGGGTGCCTGGAGCAATTGTGTAACCGGATAATCAGGCACTGTCCATCACCACGCCATCAAACGAAAAGAGCTGGTGCCTTATTACTTCCCGCACGGCCCTTCGCTCCGGCAGGATCCACAAGAGTTCGCGTACGAGTGCCCGGTTGTTTCAGGAACCTTTCGGAACGTTCAGCAGGAACGAAAAAAGGGGAGAGAAAAATAGGTCTGACAATTCCTTAAATATGTGAATACACATAGATATGTGTGGTGAACTAATGCCAAACATGACGTTGTCCATACCGGAAGATGTCTATAAGATTGTAAAAGCTCACAATGAAGTCCGGTGGAGTGAAATTGCACGGCGGGCAATTGAGGAATATGCCAAAAAAATTGCATTACTCAATGCCATGACCCTGGAGAGCGATCTTACCCTAGATGATATCATGACGCTCGATAACAAGGTAAAGACAGGAATCCATAAGCATTACAAGGGGAAAGCATCCCAAAAAGCCGGCAGGAAAACAGACCAGTCCAGATAGACGGCGGTCAGAATACCATTGTTACAACAGGCTGAAAACTTTTGAAACTTGTCATAGATACCAACCGGATCATGGCGGGTCTTCTAAAGGATTCAGGCACGCGGAAAATTATACTGCATGATTCATTTTCTTTTTACGCTCCGGATTATATTGAGACCGAGTTGTTGAAGCACCGGTTGTATCTGGTGAAAAAGGCAAAAATCCCTGAACCGGATTTTAATGTCCTCATGAGCACTCTGCTCGACAAAGTAATCCCGGTTCCTTTTGAGGACTTTGAACACGAGTACGATCATGCGATTCAGATCATGAAACCCATTGATGAAAACGATTCTCCATTTTTAGCGGTTGGTCTTGCGCTTGGGATCCCGGGCATATGGACAGAAGACCGGCATTTTCTCAGGCAGAATATTCTGACGGTCTATACAAACCGTGATCTTTTTGAGCATATTTAATGTAAGAAAATCATATTGCTCCACAATCAAAAAGAGCCCGGGTGAAAACTGCCACTCCAGAAGAGAGAATACGAACAAAAATATGAGAAATGAGAATGGGATTATCCGCGTTTTCCGCTGCCTTTCTTGGCTCCGGCTGTGGTCTTTGCTGCTACGGGAGCGGTCTTTGCTGCGGGGGCAACTACTTTCTTTGCTTTGTTTGACGTGGTTATCACTTCCTTTTCAGCGTTTTATTGTGTATCGTGGTATTTTCCACGTATTCATATTCTTCCGGCGCCGGCATATACGCTTTCTCCCTGTGCGGGAATTTAAACGCTGTTAAAGCGGTATTTTTACGGAAAGAGAACGGGAAACGCGCCGGGGAATTTGCGGATAAGGGCCCGGAAACCTAAGGGAGCGGAGGAGATCCCACACCGGGATTTTATAGATTCCTCGGGGAAAAGCCCCGGTTGTGAACCCGGAGCCCGGTCATGACTCCCGCCACTACGCACTGATTATTACAAATATCCCTGCAAAAATGCAACCGCCGCTCGCCAGAAGGATCCAGTCGTTTCCCCAATCGTTATTCAGATACACCATGACAATTCCCCCTAGGAGTAAAAAAATCCCGGAAATATTTTTTTTGGCAAATTCTGTGTACACCCCTCCCCACAACCCAGAATTATCCCCAACTATTCAAAAACCGGATAAAACCTCACAAAACGCTCAATTCTCCGACGTGATCGCAATAGCGGGCAATAGCGGGGCATCCGGCAGCATTTCTCTTAAAAAACCACCCGAGATATGTGCCAAAAAAAGTGACCCCCAGAAACCCGTTAAATTGCAGGATCAAATCGCGATTAAATCGATTATTTTGGAGAGATAACCATTTTAAACCGTATTTTTTGTGGTGGTGGACACCCCTTCGCAAAAATTGGAAAACCGGGTCCGGAAAAAGACAATCGGAGCCCAAAATGAACTCCAAATAGATCATCTTTTAGATCTGCAGGAACTGCCTAAGACCTACTTTGTCTGACGTACTCCGGACCCCCTGTTCATGCAAATACTCCAGGAGTTTTCGATCGAACAGGGGTCTATTTTCACAAAAATGAAGCCCATTTTGGAGAGATATAGAAAACAAAGCCCGTAAAATGCCCGGATTAGGGGTTTTTTCGATCGCAGTTAACTCCTTTTTTTAAGAGGAAAATGGGGTATATCCGGGGGAGGTCTGATTGATGTTTTGGTGGGGATTTTCACAAGCTTACCGGAATAATTATTCGGAATGGAAAAAAAGGTGTTCACAACTTTTCAAAAAATAATTTCCAGTTATAAACATTTAAAAAAAAAAGATTATGTCCAATGACCGGCAAGGACAATTAAAAAATTACCGGATCTTACTCCCCGGCTCCACCGGCCGGAACGGCACTAACAATGATGCAGTATCCCCGGCAGCGAGCACCATACCATTACTCTCTACGCCAAAGATTTTTGCAGGAGCAAGGTTGGTGACAACTACCACATCTTTTCCCACCAGTTCCTCAGGCTTGTAGAACTGCTGCATACCCG
This sequence comes from Methanoregula sp., assembly GCA_041645055.1. Classification (GTDB taxonomy): domain Archaea; phylum Halobacteriota; class Methanomicrobia; order Methanomicrobiales; family Methanospirillaceae; genus Methanoregula. Next base: position 27,511 of record JBAZQT010000035.1, read on the forward strand.
CAACGATCTGACGGGTCTCGCTCCCGATATCGACTTGCAACTTTAAGAGTTTGTTTGATTTCGGTACCGGTTCTGCGGACAGCACTTTACCGGTCCTGATATCTAATTTCTGGAATTCCTCGAATGTAACCATGGGAATCTTCTCCGTCTTTTTGTCTGCTTCTGCCACACGCTTCTGGAGCAGGGCATCGAGATCTTTTACCTGTTCCTCTTCCATCTTTACAAAGAGCGGGGTGGGGGCTTTGATACAACCTTCCGGTACCGGAAGAATTGCATCGCTGATTGGATGGCTTGCAACCTGATCGGTATACCCCAGTTGCTTCCAGCATTCCTGTGCAGTAGCGGGCATCACGGGTTCGAGGAGCAGTGCGAGGGCTTTTGTTATCTGGATACAGTTCTTAATGACCTGTGCAGCCGCTGCCCGATCGGTCTTGATCAGTTTCCACGGGGCATTGGTCTGGATATACGTATTGCCGAACGCGGCAAGTGCCATGATCGCATCGACCGCTCCCTTGAACTCGTAATCCTGCATGAATCCATTCACGGTGGTAAGGCACTTTTCAATCTCGGCAGTGATCGCCGGATCAACGACTCCTCCTGGGACTCCCTCCCATTCTTTCTGGGCGAAGTAGAGCGTACGGTACACGAAGTTGCCAAAGATGTTGACCACCTCGTTGTTGATCCGCTCAGCAAATATCTTCCACGAGAAGTTGAGTTCCTTGGTGTGGCTCGTGTACGCGAGCAGGTAGTAGCGCAGGTAATCTGCAGGCAGCCCTTTGTCAAGGTAATCGTCATTTGTCCAGACCACATAGCCCCGGGATTTCGAAAACTTGTGGTCGTCAACCTTGACCATTCCGCTTGCAACAATCGCGTGCGGGACCCCGTAGCCTGCGCCTTTGAGGAGCGCAGGCCAGAAGATGCAGTGGTGGTAGATGATGTCGCCGCCAATGAAATGCGTGACCCGGTTCTCCCCGCACCAGAACCGTTTCCAGTCGTTACCCGTCTTCTCTGCCCACTCTTCGGTAAAGGCAATGTAGCCGATCGGGGCATCGACCCAGACATAGACCACGAGATCATCGCGGCCCGGGAACTTCACGCCCCATTCAAGAGTGCGGGTAATGCACCAGTCATGGAGTTCGTCTTTTATCCAGCCGATTGCATAGTTTTTCGCGTTGCTTGTCCCTCTCAATGTGTCGAGGTAGGGGAGCAGGAACTCCTTGAACTCCGAGAGTTTGAAGAAGTAATGTTCCTGGTCGCGGAACTCAGCTTTTGTCCCGCAGACCTTGCAGAGCGGGTCCTTGATCTCGCCGGGTTCCAGGTGCTTGCCGCACCCCTGGTCACACTCATCCCCGCGAGCCGGTTTCCCGCAGTGGGGGCAGGTGCCCTCAACGTACCGGTCCGGGAGGAAGCGTTTGCATTTAGTACAGTACGCCTGGTGCACGATTTGCTTGTAGATGTACCCGTTCTTTTCGAGTTCTGCCACAATAGCCTGCGTACGGTGGTGGTTTGCCGGGTTGTCCGTCATGCCGAAGTGATCGAACATGACGTTCATCCGCTTGAATGTCTCATCGAAGTGCGCATGATAGCGTTCGGACATAGCCCGCGGGGTGATGCCGGTCTCTTCAGCAGAAACTACGATGGGTGTCCCGTGATTGTCCGAACCGCAGACGAATACAACTTCTTCTCCCATCCGCCGCATATAGCGGACGTACGCGTCAGCGGGAACGTACGTTCGCAGGTGTCCAAGATGGCAGGGGCCGTTCGTGTACGGCAGCCCGCACGTGACCAACAGCGGTGGCGGTGTCATGACTACATTTTTTGATTGTTAACCGTAATAAGATATGACCATGGCCAAGCTGCACAAACTCACCACGCGGGCGTTCGGGGCCGAACCCGGTATACCAGATGTTGCCCAACTCACTGGATGGATAGCAGAGCATCGCGGCACGTTGGCCGACCTCACGACATACCAGCTGTTCCAGTCACTTTCTCCACAACTGGCGGCAGCGATCGAGCATCCCTGCGCCGGGGGGAAGTTCTGTGCTGACCGGATACGTTCATCACTTCTGGGTGTTGTGGATGGGTGTGCAATCGATGAGATCGCAGTGAACCCTGAAGCGCTCATAGAAGATGCGGCAGGTATTGTAGTGCAGAAGCGCAACAGCTGGTGTGCGCTGCCAGCGCCGCATGTGCTCGGGCTTATCGATGGTTACTATCATGATGACGAGGAGTGGAGCGATGCAGTCACCGATGCATACTGCTTAATGATGCGGGCAATGCGGGATATTGGTATCGCAGGACATGTGCTGATCGGTGATAAGGCTGAAGAGATGGAGACGGTAGCATTCGCAGGGCAGAAAGTTTTTTTCTTCCAGCCGGATGCTGATAGAAAAAGCCTGGAGTGCCTGATGGAGCACCAGCGCCAGATTGCGGTGCGCCCTAAACAACTTGAAACGGTTTTTGATCTCACGAATGAGTATGACCTGCGGAAGATCATTATTGTGGACGCGGATGCAGCTGCGATCACGCTCGCTCTTTCACATCTCGATCCGGATCAGGTGAGTGTCGGAGGGTACTGCCTGGACGAATGCGAGAGGTACTGGAAGAATCTTGTTGATTCTGCGGTATACACCCGCTGAGATCAGTTCGCTTCTGCCGCTTTCACAAATTCGTCGAAGTGCCGGCTCTTCTTGAAAAGCCACCACGTAAATCGTTCGATCACGGAAAAATTAAACGAACCTCCCGCTGCATTCGGGTGCCCGCCTCCACCAAATTCGCGGGCGATAATGTGGCTGATCGGGGGAACGGAGCGCACCGAAAACTTGCCGTCTTTTCCAATAATCACTTCGATATCGGTCTTTTTCTCATCCCGGATGAAATGGGCAGTCTCACTCGGGTAGCCGTAAAGTGGTGCAAATGCAATCCGGTATTTTTTCCCAAGGAACGTTGCCTGTTTCAGGCTGCGCTGCATATTTTCATCCATCTCTGCTTTGATCTCTGCGTATTCCTGTTCGATCAGGGTATCGGAGAAGATCCCGGTAATGAGGCAATCGCGGACATGCTCGCGGTTCTTCTTTCGCTGGAGTACCTGCCCGAGTACCGCTGAGCGTGGGTCTGCATGTTTCCAGAGATCGTAATCGCAGACTACACGGGCAACTTCAACTGCTGTTGGATTATCCGGTGCAAGATCGCGGGCAACGATGCCGGTGCCGCAGACTGATGTGTCGATATGGAGCAGGGTAACTATCCGCTCAATCTTTTTAATCTCGTCATCCCGCCAGCGGTGATGATCCCGCCATTCTATGATCCAGCCATTTGCCTTGGCCTTGTTTGCAATCGATTCAGTATCCCGGTGATACCCGAGATCCGAGATGGAGAGAAGATCTCCTTTCCCCTCGCAGGAAGCAACAAGGGAAAACAGTTGGGAAAATTTACCTACCGAGCTCCAGATTGTAAATACGCCTTCATTGCCGTACTTCATGCGGTGTATGGCATCAGCTCCTACGGCATCAAGATCATTATGAGTCAGGTGGATAACATGTGCGGTGCGGCTCTTTACAGCATTTAAAAGACCGCTGTTTTCTCCACCAGCACCTGCATTCGGGAGTGACATTGGTTAATACTGTCATTGCAGCGTATAAAAATGAGCGGTCATACACACTATTTGGGAAAATGAACGGATCATTTATTAGTCACAAGGAACAACATTTGTACTCCTGCCCTAGTAGCTCAGCTCGGGAGAGCGCTAGACTGAAGATCTAGTTGTCGCCTGTTCAAATCAGGCCTGGGGCACTCTTTTTCCCTGCGTTTTCAGAAATATTTTCTCTGACATTAATGCCTATTACAAAAAGTGGCGATATTCCTGATAACCGGATGGGCGAATTCCTATTAACCACTCCGTCATAGTATTATCATAAAAGTACCAGAAAAGTGTACTAAAAACGGAAACGTGCCCCCATGGAAATGATGCTAGCAATTGTGATACTAATCTCCTTAGCAATTGCTCTTCTTTACATCGGCCAGCATTTCAAACTCCCCAGCATCGTCTCATTCCTTATCATTGGGATTCTCGTTGGCCCGTTTGGCTTTGCACTCATCACAAACCAGTCAGCCATAGAGATGGTAGGGCAGATCGGTATCATCCTGCTGCTCTTTACCATTGGTCTTGAATTCTCTTTTGAAAAACTTCTCCGTTCATGGAGGATCGTAATCATCGGCGGTCTCGTACAGGTTTGCACGACGATTGTTGCCATCACCCTCGTTACCACGTACTTTAAAATGCCCTTCAACGAAGCATTGGTCTTCGGGTTTATCGTCTCTCTCTCAAGTACGGCAATCGTGATGAAGATCCTGCAGGAACGCGGAGAAGTAGATACTATTCAGGGCCGTACACTGCTTGGGATCCTGATCTTCCAAGACCTCGCAATCATCCCGATG
>JBAZQT010000036.1:0-31424 GCA_041645055.1 Methanoregula sp.
AGTGTCTGCGAGCGTCTCGCCTTTTGCCATGGAACAGGCATCGACACTCCCCACAGAGAGAGATGTTCCCCCGAGTCGTGCAATAGCCGATTCAAAGGACATCCTCGTCCGGGTGCTGGGTTCAAAAAAGAGTACCGCAAGGATCTTACCATTGAGTGCATTCCTGTCATACTTTTTGCTGTCGATCTGCTTTGCATGATCCAGCAGGCGGTCGATTCCGCTTCTGTCAAAATCCCCGATTGAAATGATATGTCGCGTTGCCACCCCTCCATGTATCATTCGTACGATTATATGATCGTCTTCTACTAATTAGCTCTTCTTTCGCGGGTGTCGGAACAATTGCCGGACTGATACAGGGAAAAAGCCTCAATATGAGGGATTGTTCCTGCGATTTTGTCAGACAGGAATGATATTATTGGATGCTTACGCATTTTTTATCCGGATTATCCAGAATTTGTGAGAGTGAAGTGTGGTCAACATACCCATTGCGCGACCGGCAATCGGTCAGGAAGAGATCTCGGCAGTCACGGCGGTGCTCGAATCCGGTATGCTCGCATCCGGTGACAAGGTAACCGAACTTGAAACGAAATTTGCTGATTACTGTGGCGTTACGTACGGGGTTGCGATCAACAACGGGACTGCGGCACTCCATGCAGCGCTCCTTGCCGCAGATATTGGTCATGGCGATGAAGTAATTGTACCGTCATTTTCCTTCATTGCCACCGCTTCAGCAGTCCTGATGTGCGGGGCAAAGCCGATCTTCTGTGATGTCAGTGACCAGACCTATACAATAGATACCGGACAGCTCGAAGAGCGGGTAACCCCGCGGACCCGGGCGGTTATTGGGGTGCATCTCTATGGCCAGCCATTTGATATCCAGGGAGTACAGAAAGTGTGCGAGTTGCATAACCTCAAGTTAATTGAGGATGCGGCACAGGCTCATGGCGCACTTTACAATGGCAGTAAAGTCGGAAGTTTCGGGCACTTCGGGTGCTTCTCTTTCTATGCCACCAAAAATATGATCACCGGTGAAGGGGGGATGGTCACTACCAGCGAGAAGGCGTACAATGAACGCCTGCGCCTGATCATCAGTCATGGCCAGAGTGAAAAATATGTCCATACCCGGCTTGGCTACAACTACCGGATGACTGATATGGCAGCGGCACTGGGGATTGTGCAATTAAAAAAGTTAGAGAAGTTCAACCTGCGGCGGCGTAAGAATGCCGATTTCTATAATGCGAACCTCTCGGTAAAAGGACTCATCACCCCCTATGTCGCTCCTGGTATGCACCATGTCTACCACCAGTATGTCATCCGTCTCACTGACGAGTTCCCGATGAAACGCGATGCGTTCATCGATTACTTAACATCCAAAGGGATCGGTTCTGCAGTGCATTATCCCATTCCTATCCACCGGCAACCTATGTTCGGGCTGACGAATTATCCGGATCCCTGCCCGGTCTCAACCCAGCTCTCCTCATCTGTGCTGAGCCTGCCGGTGCATCCGCTTCTCGATCAGAAAGAGATCGCTTTTATCTGTGATACGATCAACCGGGTGAAGTGAATGGATGTTGGTGTAATCGGTGTCGGGACGATGGGAAAGAACCACGTCAGGGTCTATTCCGAACTTAAAAGCGTGGATTCTGTGGGCGTTTTTGACCTGAACACCGCGGGTGCAAAGGAGATTGGGGAAAAACACGGTGCAACGGTGTATGGTTCTGTTGCGGAACTGCTTGCGAATTCCGATGCGGTAAGTGTCTGTGTTCCCACACCGTTCCATAAGAATGTTGTCGGGCAGGTTTTTTCTGCCCGTAAATCTGTGTTGATCGAAAAACCGATCTGTGCCACTGCTGATGAAGCAACACAACTCATGCGGACTGCCCCGGAAGGGATCACTATAGGTGTTGGTCATATCGAGCGGTTCAACCCGATTGTCGAAGAGATCAGGAAGATCGTGAAAAAACCGCTGTATGTTGAGATGAAGCGGCACAATCCCGCATCAGCCCGCGTCACCGGCAGCACGGTTATTGAGGATCTGATGATTCACGATATCGATATCCTGCTTAACCTCTTCTTCTCCTCTCCAGGCGATATCTGCAGTGCCGGCACCGCTGATGTGTGCAGCGTGCTGATGAAATGCGGAAATGTCCCCGTTTCACTGTCAGCGAGCCGGAAATCGTCTAAGAAGATCCGCATGATCTATGTTGAGGAAGAGGATTTCACTATTGAAGGGGACTTCATGACACAGGAAGTGACCATCTACCGCAAACCCGGTCAGTATACGTTTGAGGCGGAACGGTACGTGCAGGAAAATATTATCGAGAAAGTTATGGTCAACAAGCTCGAACCGCTCAAACGTGAGCTTGCAACATTTATCGAATGTGTGGAACATGGACGTCCTTTCCCCATTACACCGGAACAGGCAATTCATAACCTGCGCATCTGCGAAGAGATACAGGCAGGACTTGCAAAATAGGTATGCCAGGTGCGAAAGTCTATGACACTTGATGCTATTCTTAAAGAAAAAGGACCGATCAAAACGATTGGGGTACTTGGTATGGGATATGTGGGTATCCCTGCTGCCGCTCTCTTTGCCGATGTACCGCAGTACGAGCAGGTCTTGGGGTTCCAGCGGGATTCATCCTCATCCGGTTACAAGATTGCAATGCTCAACCGGGGCGAGAGCCCGCTCAAGGGTGTGGAACCGGGGCTTGAAGAACTGTTGCAGAAAGTGACCGCTGCCCAGAAGTTTGTCTGCACTTCTGACTTTTCCCGGATCGGCGAATGCGATGCCGTCACCCTGTCGATACAGACGCCGTTTTTAAACAAGGAAGACCTGCTTCCGGATTTCTCTGCCCTGATGGAGGGGGTGAAAAATGTCGGCCGGTACCTTAAGCCCGGTATGCTTGTAGTGCTTGAATCCACAATTACGCCCGGTACTACGATAGGGATCGCCCGTGATCTCCTTGAAAAAGAGTCAGGTCTGAAGGCTGGCGTTGATTTCGCCTTTGCGCATGCACCCGAACGGGTGATGGTCGGAAGACTGTTGCGGAATATCCGGGAGTATGACCGGATTGTCGGGGGAATTGATGAGGTGAGTACGCAGAGGGCAACCGAGCTGTACTCCCCGGTACTGACCATAGGAAAAGTTATCCCGATGTCTGCTACGGCAGCCGAAGTGACCAAGACTGCGGAAAACACCTTCCGGGATCTCCAGATAGCAGCGATCAACGAGCTGGCACTCTATTGCGAGGCGATGGGCATCAATGTCTATGATGTCCGGAACGGGATTGACAGCCTCAAGGGTGAAGGGATCACCCGTGCCATGCTCTGGCCCGGTGCCGGTGTCGGGGGGCACTGCCTGACCAAGGATACCTACCATCTCGAACGGGGGGTCCAGCAGCTTGGGAAAGGGACGCTTGATTACCCGGCAAACGAGCCGTCACTTTACGTTCTGGCCCGGCACATCAATGATTTCATGCCTGTTCATATGTTCAGGCTCACAAAAGATGCCCTGCAGCGAACGGGAGTCCCATTAAAAGGCGCAAAGGTTGCTCTCCTCGGCTGGTCATTCCTTGCCAATTCCGATGATACGCGCAACACACCCGCAGAACCATATCGGGACCTCATTCTTCATGAGGGCGCGGTTGTCTCGGTCCACGATCCCTACGTAGCGGACTATCCCGGTGTGCCGATCGTTCCCTTTGTCGAAGAAGCCCTGCAGGATGCTGATGCGATTGCGATCTTTGCCGGCCATCACCAGTACCGGACCCTGAACGCGAAAGTGCTTAAACAACTGTCCGGCAAAAAACACCCGGTCATTGTTGACGGGCGTAACATGATCGACCCTGATGCCTATATCCGGGAAGGCTTCGTGTACAAGGGGATAGGGCGTGGGGATAAGAACGGGCACGCGATTGTGGAATGAACTTTTTTCCTATCGCGTTGAGTCAGTTGTTATAACCTGGAGAGATGGAGCTAAAATGCTCCTTCGCTTTCATTTGCATCATTTCCTGCAGATCACCTTAAATCCCAAAAAGAAACATTGGCATATATGGACCCCGATCTTCGCGATCGTTTCATAGCCTTATGGCAGAACTATTTTCCCGGCACAGAACTGCCGATCACCTTTGAATTCCGGAACGCGTCAGCCTCCGCCAAAAAAGTTCCCCATCCGGATGGCTGGCGCTGTATCATCTGCCAGATTGGCCGTGCCAGGAACGGAACTCCGCTCATACTGGATGCCCAATCCGTTACCTGCAGAGGGGGACTCATGTACACGGGATATTCCAACGAGCGGCCACCGGATTTCCGGTACTTCCTGTCGCACGGGAAACCGGGCGGTGTGGAAGGAGAGCGGTACAAACAGACGCCGGAGATTGTCGATGCCTGGGAGAAACGTATCCCGGCATTTGCCTCAAAGGGAAAGGACCTCGTTGTTACCCGCTGGGACCAGCTGACTGAAGTGGACAATCCCGATGTCGTGATCTTCTTTGCCCGGCCCGAAGTCATGAGCGGACTTTTCACGCTTGCAAACTTCGACCAGAGCGATCCCAACGGGGTCATCTGCCCTATGGGAGCCGGGTGCAGTTCCATCATATATTACCCGTGGCTCGAACAGCAGAAGGAAGATCCCAAGGTCGTATTGGGCATGTTCGATCCTTCAGCCCGTCCCTGTGTCCCGCCCGATATCCTGACGATGGCATTTCCCATGAAGAAATTTGCCCGGGTTATCGGGTACATGGAGGAAAGTTTCCTGATTACAAAGACTTGGGACACGGTAAAAAAGAAGATTGAGCGGAGTGCAGCGCTCAATCAGAAGAACTGATAGTCGTTATGCCGAATATTTACCGGACTTTCCGGTATTCCTTTTTTGTTCACTGGTTTTAATGGGTAAAGCATGTGCCATCCCGTCCAGATATGATGAACGCCGCCGCCCCCGACGGGGCGCCCCCGCGGCGGTTTTAATGACAAATATGTTGAACCTTCATTGCCCCGCCGTGCCTCCGAGAGGCCCTGATGCGGGGAAGCATCCGTACGATTCGCGATTTACACGATGCTTATGATCTGATGATTGACGCATTCAGATCATTTGCCCGTAATTTCCTGGCACAAAATCAAGATCTGATTTGCAAAATAAAAACGCAATTCGATCTCCGGCAAATTTTTTAATCGACCCTTCACCCCCCGCTCAAAATTTTTGAATCGACTTTTAATTTCATTGTCCGGACCTTCACGCCGGAGAAAAAGATTAACTGTGACATAATTATCCAACAGTTGGATAATTATCCAACTGTTGGCATGTTTACTAACACCCTCTGTACGCGATTGAAAAGTTTCAAGCAGACCCTGATGTAAAAATCCGGTTCGCTCATGCTCTCTGGAGCATAGTCTGGACAAGCGTATTGGTTGCCGGATTCGCAAAAAACCGGAACGCGATCTCACCACTATCGGTTATCTGGTAGGATTTTTCCCGTTTGGTCTCCTCCGATACCCGTTCAAGAACGAGCCCAGCTCCTTCAAGTGTCCGCATCAGGGTCGAGAGTGTCCCGTGCGTCAGTTCGGCAGCCGGTTTCCTCCCCCGCTTATAGTGGACGGGCTGAACCGGAGGATCACCGGTTTTAGCCTTTTTAGTGCGGGATGGGACGTAGAATGTCCAGAGTTGCTTGTAAATATACTCTCGGGACGTCCATTCGTGCAATCCTGCAGCCGGATCCTTCCGGTTGGTCCGGAGGAGCAGGGCAAGGATCATCTGGTAGTTGGGATTTTCCAGCATGCTTCGCACCGACCGCTCCGGCAGCGGGACGTTCCGCGACGTCTTCTCATCAAAAGCAGAATAGACTTCACCGCCAAGCCAGGGCGCGAACGAGAGGAGCGCCATGCAGAGTGCTTTTGAGCCGCCCGAGAGGTCGAACGTGAAGCGTGCTCCGATATATTCGCGGTGAATCTTCGTGAGGATGATGCGGATGGAAGGGTAGGCCGGCGTGAAGACCGTCTCGCGGGAGAACGGGATGGCGAGCGATGTGGAGATCTCCTTTACTGCTGTTACTGCGTTTCGGACTGCGAGCCGTTCCTTTTCTATATCCGGGTTGGACGACTGTTCGAAGATCGTGCTGTCTGCAAGGACGTATGTCCGGGTGATGGTGGGGAGGGTGCGGAAGATGGCGGGGTACGCGGTGTGGATGTTTTCACCGGCGCTGATAATGTGGACGTGTTCTTTCCGATCCATTGATCAGTGTCGGGAGCGGTGGGTTAAATGGTTGTTTATTAATTGAAATGATTGATAGAAAAAATCATTTTTCAATATGTGGCCTAATGTACGCAATAATAGCCATTAGTATAAAGGCTAAACTAATCGTTGAGGTATAAATAAATGAATCTGGCAAAATGAACCAAAAAAAGAGGCCAGATAATATTCCGATCAAAAGACAAATTATAACGAGATTATATTCTTTGCTTCTGTTTCCTTCTAGACTATTCAGGTATCGCAATACAAGATACATCACTAGGATGATTTCAGCTACATAAATGGATATTGAGCCAATTAAAAATCCTAATGGGATAAATTTTCCAAATCCATTAGCTGCTAAGTTGAGGAAGAAAACTAACAGATAGACGAAGGGAATTATGAATAGAAATATTGTTGAATCTTTTAAAACTTTTATAGTTCCCTTTCTTTTATCTTTATCTTTTGCATGTTCATAAATTCGAATAAACGTAAAAGCATCAATCAAAACAACGAATGCGATTACAAGGAATAAAATCATCGACAAAAACGAGAAAAATTTCACTTGTTCTTCAGTTATCGATTGATTTTGTGTTTTTCCGCTTTCAGCGCTAGTAAGATTGCTTGTGCAGTTTAGATCAGAAATCGCCCTTTCGCAAGAAATTTGAAATGAACGATTGGTAATATTTGTTGGTTTATCTGTTGTATTATCGATCAAGGAAAATTTTCCATAACAATTTTGCTCAAAATTTTGGTTATTACATATTGTTTGAATGTTAGAATTGGGCATTGAATTTGCTGGCGTGGTAGAAAAATTGAGAAGAGAGAGATTATTAAAAAAGAGAGCGATAATTAAAAAAACGCCCATAATCGCAAATAATTTTTGATTTTTTAATAAAAATGCTCGAAGAGCATAATCCTTTTCGGGTTCAGGATCTTTAGGTTTTTCACAAGTTGAATTAATCTCTAAAAAATGTCGGCAATTGCAGCATATCGAAGCGTCATCTGTATTCGGCCAATCACAATATGGACATTTTTTCATTTTTCATCTCTATAAATGATCTACGTTTTACGTTTTGAATAATTGACATTTTCTTATTTCCTCGCAATCGTCACATACCCCGAGTGACTCACGCTCGTCGAAGGCCGGGTCCCCCGCTTGGACCGGGTCATCTCCCGCTCGATCAGTTCATGGGTATGCACCTCGCGGAACAGCGGGGTGGCCTCGTCTACGACAATTGCCATCTGCTCCAGAAATGGGGTGTAGCACGCGAGATACCCCCCGGATCGCAAGAGGGAAAATGCATGCTTCACATGCTCGGGCTGGATCTGGAGATCGAGGTGCACCACATCATAGCTCCCTTCAGCGTCAAGGAAATCCTTTGCCACTGCTTCGACATTGGTGAGTTTCGACTCGGTGATGTTCTTCATCGCGAGCGTGGAGAACTCCGGCCGGATCTCGTAGGTTTTTACGGTCTTTGCCACGCCACCAAAGTAGATCGCGGCAATTCCGCTGCCGGTGCCGGCATCGAGCACATCATCGTTATGGTTCATACCGGTATAGGCAATGACAAGTCCGATGTCTTTCGGGAGCATCGGGGCGCCTGACCGTTTGCCATAGGCAAAAAAATCTGTTGGACGCGGGATACGGACGGTAAACTCTGCACCGCTGTGGGTGGTGATGATATCCCCGCCGGATTTACCTACAATGGATTCGAGTTCGATCTGGCCCTTGTCAGTACCGAGTTTTCCCGGCCCTGCCTTGACCCAGAATTCCCTTCCTTCCCCAACGAGAAGTACTCTATTGCCCGGCTCAATCATGAGCTGGAGAGGCGCATGATCGCTTCGGCGATATCGCCTTTGGTCGCAACGAGGGCTTCTTTTGCCTTCTCTTCAGATACGTTTGCCGAGGCCGCCACCATCGTGATATCCTCTTTTAAGATCTCGGCTTCTGCCGGTTCAAAACGGATATCCCCGGTAATCTGGTACGAGGTGGCACCCTGCATGGTCATTGCCTGGACTTCTGCAGAGTCAAAGATATAGTTGCCCTTTGGTGTCTTGATGACAATACTCTGCACGTCTTCAATCTGCTCGACATTCATGCCGAGCTTCTTCATCATCGCCTTCATCTGGCGTGGATTGATATTTCCCGGAAGCATCTTTCTCACTACCCTGCCGTACTCTTACCGCTACTCCATAATTAAATGCAAGCATCTCTGTGCCTGAAACTACCGCAGCGCCGCAGGCAATCAGCCGATCTTCGCTTGCAACGACCATTACATCATCGCCCGCGCGGATTGTGGGGTCAGCTGCGACCACATGTTTTGCAAACGCATTCTTGCCCTTTGCAACAAACTCCGCGACATCCTCCCTGATGACCACCCGGTATGCCGGGGCGGGCAGGTGCGCCTGAAGGCGTTTTGCCCCCTCGATGCCGAGTGTCAGCCGGCCATCCGAGGCCCGGACAGTTGCAAGGCGCACACCCTCAAACCCGATCTGTCGGATACGCCCGGTGGTAGAGTAGATGAACGCACAGCCTTCGGGAAAGAGTCCCGTTCCTGCAAGCCCCCCGAACTGGTGATCAGCGATTGCCTGAACCCGCCGCAGCGAACTGTTCTCCGAGTATCCTGTTGACACGACTAACAAACTCCTCTTCTGCTGTTTTCGGGATATACGCGCCCGCCGCGATCTTGTGGCCCCCGCCCCCGCCGCCATACTCCGCCGAAGCGCAGTTAAGCGCCTGCTGGAGATCAACTCCCTGTTCCACAACCCGCTCGGTAGTCCGCATGGACACTTTGGTGAGGTTGGTATCCTCAGGAACTTCGCAGAGGATCAGGATCGGTTTTTTGGCATTGAGTTTCGAGAGTGCCATGCCAGCGCCAATACCCACAATGGTGTCCGGGTAGCGCCCGCCCACATGGAGGTACTGGAGATTTTCAAGTTCCTTAACCCCGGTATCGATGATATACTCGAGCAGGTTCCTGATGATTGCCCGGTGGTTTTTCAGCATGTGCTCTGCTTCCCGGTATGCAGGACCCCGATCCCCGCGCAGGATGGCTCCCCCAATCTGTGGCTTTGACCAGCGCCCGCAGGCATTGAGCATGGTTGCGTATTCCTGTGCATTGCGCAGCGGTGTGCGGGGGATCTCATCGGGGAACCCATAGGTCTCGGCAAAGAGCCGGTCCACGGTATCGCCGTTTGCGATCAGCTGCTCGGCAAGTGCGGAGATAATTATCCGCTTCTCTTCCTGCGAAATCTCTTCCCATACATACCAGCGCCGGCTTTCTGTCTGTTGCTGTATGCCGAGTTTTTTTAAGAACTGGCGGGCGCCTTCGGGATTATTGCTAATACCCATGATAAACGGATCGTCATTGTAGGCAAGCGACAAGTGCACCGGGCGCGTGGCGGTGCCGTAGCAGTTGAGATCTTTTTTGCGCACCTCGACGTTCTTGTGCTGCACGCCATCCTCGACAATGATATCGCGCGCCAGACCGACCAGCCCGCACTTCTCCCGGGCCATCATGTCGCCCACGTTGCCGACAATTGCGAGCTTGGCGAGATCGGTGTTGGCCGGGTCCAGCTGCTTTGCGATCAGGTACGAGACCCCGGCAGCGCTCATCCGGTCATGACCGTAGGGGAGACAGTTGACCTGCGTGTACTCCCGCTCGCAGGGCTGGCTCACGTGGTGGTCTATGATAAGAACCTCTTTTTCGGAAAAACCGCGTTCGAGAAACAGGTTCTGCTGTCCAGCGCCGAGATCGGAAAAAACCTTGAGCGTGCTGTCTGACGGCACCTGTGGCATGGTCAGCGGTTCGAGTTGCCGGACAAACACCGATTTTACATTAATTCCCTGCCGGGAAATTGCCTGCGAGAGGATCGCCTCGCACGAGATACCGTCCGCGTCGATGTGCGAGATGATGGTAATCCCGGACGCATCCGCGATCTGCTCTGCGGCTGCTTTCACATCATCGCAAAAACCCATTGCATATTATTAGGGACTACCTACACATGAATTGTACGGGGAATAGTGCAGGGATATGAGACCGTTTGCAATCGATGGGTATCCGGAGGATGGCATCATCAGCCCTGCCCGGATGCGTGCCGTGGATAAAAACGCCATAGCGCTCGGGGTGACTGAGCTCCAGCTGATGGAGAGCGCCGGCCGGGCGCTTGCGGATATGGCCCGCGCCAACTCTCCCGCCCGGGTGCTTGTGCTCTGCGGTAAGGGTAATAATGGTGGTGACGGGATGGTAGCCGCCCGGCACCTCCAGCACGGTGTGGATACCGATGTCTGTTATCTTGACAACGGGAAGCGGAGCGCTTCCTGCGGGCACCAGCTCGCTACGCTAAAGCGCTGCCGGGTCGGTTTGCACCCCTTCACCTGCCGGGACGATCTTGAAGCGCTACGACCCCGGTTCGAAAAGGCCGATGTAATTGTCGATGCCCTGTTGGGTATCGGCGCATACGGCGAACTCCAGGAACCGTTGAAGACCTGCATAATGATGGCAAATGCTTCGCATGCGAAGATCATTGCCACTGATATTCCGACGCCGGGTATGCGTGCGGACCGGATCTGCGCTTTCCACCGGGCAAAAGTTGCAGGTTCAACCGTTATCGATATCGGGATTCCGATTGAAGCGGAGTGTTGTGTCGGGCCCGGGGATCTCACCCTTATTCAGCCACGAAAGAGCAAAGCGCATAAAGGAATCGGGGGAGAAGTGCTGGTGATAGGCGGCGGGCCGTACCAGGGCGCTCCCTACCTTGCCGGGCTGGGGGCACTGCGGGCCGGTGCCGATATTGTCCGGATTGCGTCGCCGGTCTTTGAACCTATACCGGACCTCATTTATGAACGTCTTGACGGAAAGAAGATTGGCGAGGAGCATATTGAACGGCTGATTGCCCTTGCGAAGCGGGCTGACGTGGTTGTCTGCGGGAACGGGCTTGGGACTGATAGCCATGCAGTGGTGACAGCTGTTGCCCCGCACTGCAAGCGTGCCGTCTTTGACGCCGAGGCCCTCCGGCTTCCTCTTCCGGTTGCGCAGGAAGCAACGATCTATACCCCGCATGCCGGTGAGTTTACCCGGATCACGGGAAAGACCCTGCCTGCCGATACGATCGGGCGTGCAACTATTGCCCGAAGTGCAGGAATCAGGGGCACGGTTTTGCTCAAAGGTCATATCGATGTGATCACCGATGGCACGCAGGTGCGGTTCAACCGGACCGGCAATCCCGCGATGACGGTAGGGGGCACGGGCGATGTGCTTGCGGGAATCGCCGGCGCTCTTCTCTGTCACCTGCCCGCGTTTGATGCTGCGTGCATTGCCGCATACGTGAATGGCAGGACCGGCGAATGGGTTGCAGCTGAACGCGGGGGCGGGATGCTGGCATCGGATCTTGTGGACAGGATCCCGGCAGAATTATTCAAAAATGGCATGCAGGCAGAGTGAGTACATGGTCGAGTTTACCCATATTCAGAACGATAAGGCACAGATGGTGGATATCAGCGGCAAGGGCGATGTAGTGCGGGAAGCAGTAGCAGCCGGTAAGATTTACCTGCGGCCGGCTACACTTACAGCGATACGTGAGGGGACGGTTGTCAAAGGTAATGTGCTCGCAACGGCCCGGGTTGCAGCAACGCTCTCTGTCAAGAATACACCTAACCTGATCCCGATGTGCCATTCCATTCCCATCAGCGCGATTAGCGTAGATTTCTCGGATGGGGAAGGGTTCATTGAGGCCAGCGTGCGGGTAAAGTGTGCTGGAAAGACCGGCGTTGAGATGGAGGCCCTGACCGGAGTGTCGATTGCCCTGCTTACAATCTGGGACATGGTGAAGTCTGCCGAGAAGGATGAAAACGGACAATATCCGGTCACCCGGATTGAAGATATCCATGTTATTGAGAAACGCAAGGGATAATTCAAAAACTGTTATGGAAAATCCAGTCAGTGCCAGTGCCGCAGTTCTTTAATATCCGTCCACCCTATGTATACAGGCATACGGGATCCGTCCCGATGAAAAGGAATGTAGCTCAGCAATGAGCCGAACCTTAGGTGATTACCATGGTAAAATCGATGTACGCCTTCGTAAGGGAGGCATGGAAAGTACCCGCAAAGAGTGGAGTTAAAGAACTCCTCTGGAACAGAATGCAGGAATGGCGCCGTGAAGGCAGCGTTGTCCGCGTCGAACGCCCAACCCGTATCGACCGTGCACGCACCCTTGGCTACAAGGCCAAGCAGGGCATTGCCGTCTGCCGTGTTCAGGTCCGCCGCGGTGGCCGCAGGGCATCAAGGTATGTCCGTGCACGCCGCACAGCCGCGATGGGCAAGAACAGCAAGACGATGGGAAAAAGCATCCAGCGTATTGCAGAAGAGCGCGCGTCCAAGAAATTCCCCAACATGGAAGTGCTCAACTCCTACTGGGTAGGACAGGACGGGAAGCTCAAATACTACGAAGTCATCATGGTCGACGGTCACCACCCCTCAATCCGTGCCGACAAGAACCTTGCATGGATGGCAAACGCCACCCACCGCGGTCGTGCAGAGCGCGGAAAGACCTCAGCAGGACGCAAGGGACGCGGTATGAGAGAGAAGGGTATCGGTACCGAAAAGACCCGCCCGAGCATCCGTTCCCACGCGAACCAGGGCAAATAATCTTATCCTCTTTTTACGCAAAGGTATCTTCATGAAGATCACCGATGCCGCTGTATACCCGTACCCTCTTGGAGATACATCGGTGCGCAGGCTGGCGCTCGAAGCAGAAGCGTTGGGGTTTGACAGCATTGTTGCTGCGGACACACCATCTGGCGTGTATGGTGGAGTTGAGGTGCGCTCGGGGTTGATGATCCGGGATGTCCCGGTAAAGGATGTCATCTCTGCGGTGAAACGTGCAAAAGATTCCGGCAGGGTGATCTCGGTCAATGCGGCAAATAACAATTTCAACCGTGCCGTGATCGGAATCAAAGGTGTGCACATCCTGCGTGGTATCCAGTCAGCGGACAAAACCGCATTCGATCATGTGGCAGCGAAAATGGCAGCCGATAACCGGGTGGCCGTGGATATCGATCTCTCCTCTATCATCATGGGACGGAGTGTTGTACGACAACGCGCTATCCACCGGTATATGGATATCATGGTGCTTGAACAGCGTTTTGAGTTCCCCATTACCCTGTCCACCCACGCCCGCTCTCTTCTCGACATGCGGAATGTCCGGGACATCGCCGGGCTCTGCAGTCTTATCGGCATGGATGTGCCGGATGTGGAACGAGCGCTTTCCGGTGTCGGGACCGTCCTGACACCCCGGGAACCGGCTGTGAAGGTGATTGCATGAGCCCCCGCCCGCCGACCCTGCGCGAGAAGCGCCGGTATATCCTTGCACGGATTGAGCCTGCCGGAACGGTGCTTGAGCAGAAAGAGTTGTATTACGCGATATCGGATGCAACCACTTCGCTCTGGGGCGATGCAACGACAGCAATTATCACACCGGCAGTTGTTGCGCTTGAACACGGGCATGTGGTCATCCGGTGCCGTCGGGGAACCGAACGGGAGCTGGCGATTGCCGTGTCTACCGTCACCGCATGTCGTGACGTGCGTATCTGTCTGCGTATCATCGCAGCATCAGGTACAATCGAGAGCCTGCGTTCGCGTTTCAGGCCGAAGAAAAGTCCTAAATCAAAAACACAACCCGGGCACGAATCCGGGACTGAACCGGAAGTTGAAAAATTTGCAACAGAGACGGGCGCGGTTGAAGAACACACCCTGCCGGAATGCACGTTTGCAAAAAAGACCTTCTTCATTGAGCAATGTAACGGTCAGAAGGTTGATGTGATTGAAAAGGGATTTAAAAATACAAACCGATTGTTCTTAACAAAAGAAGATCTGGAGGATTTGAATGCAACCACAATATCAGACAGGATATGATCGGGCGATTACTGTTTTTTCCCCCGATGGCAGGCTCTACCAGGTAGAGTATGCCAGAGAAGCTGTAAAGCGGGGAACCACCGCAGTAGGTATCAAGGCAAAGGACGGCGTTGTCCTGATCGTTGACAAGCGGGTGAGCTCCAAACTCCTTGAAGCGTCATCGATTGAGAAAATTTTCAAGATTGATGAGCACATCGGCGTTGCATCTTCCGGTCTTGTCGGCGATGCACGGGCCCTTGTTGACCGGGCACGGGTCGAGTGCCAGATCAACCGTGTTTCCTACGATGAACCGATCGAAGTCGAAGCGCTCTCCAAAAAACTCTGCGATCACATGCAGACACTCACGCAGTACGGTGGCATCCGCCCGTATGGTACTGCCCTGCTCATTGCGGGAGTAAGTGACGGGGACTGCCGTCTTTTTGAAACCGACCCCTCCGGCACCCTGCTCGAATACAAGGCAACGGGAATCGGCATCGGCCGTCCGGCCGCGATGAAGGTCTTTGAAGAGGAATACAAACCTGAAATCGAGATCAAGGATGCAATCCTTCTGGGCTTAAAAGCACTCCACTCCGCAACGGAAGGCAAGTTTGATATGGATACTGTTGAGATCGGTGTCACCTGGCGGGAAACCGCCCTCTTTAAGAAGATGAGCCGGGAAGAAGTCGCCGTGTATGTAGAACAGTTCAAACAGTGATCAACCTGACATGATATGATACCGCTCGAAAAGTCCACCGTTGCGCGTCTCGAAAGTTTCGGGGAGCGCTTCGAAATTCTCGTTGACCCCGACAAGGCTGCGTTGGTAAGGCAGGGACAAGCCATAGATATTGAGGATGTAGTCGCAGCACTCAATGTGTTCAGCAATACCTCCAAGGCGACCCGTGCTCCCGACGAGGCACTCATAAAAGTCTTTCACACCACAGACTTCGAGACAATCGCGCGCCGTATCATAGAAAAAGGTGAGATCCATCTCACGTCTGAACAGCGTAAACATATGATTGAGGAGAAGCGCCGCCAGGTAGTCAACTTCATCGCGCGCAATGCCGTCAACCCGCAGACCGGGCACCCACATCCTCCACACCGTATCGAGATGGCAATGGAAGAGGCACGGGTGAACATCGACCCGTTCAAGCATCTCGATGAACAGGTTAAAGAGACGGTAAAAGCACTGCGCCCAATCCTGCCGATCAGGTTCGAGGAACTCCGGCTCGCTATCCGAATTCCTGCGGATTATGCTGCAAAAGCGTACGGCGATATTGCTGCCGGGAGCGTCATGGAAAAGGATGAGTGGCAGAAGGATGGCTCCTGGGTGTGCGTGGTGCGTATTCCTGCCGGGATACAGACTGATTTCTATGATCTCATCAATAAACTCTCCAAAGGAGAGGGTCAGGTAAAAATCCTCAATCAGGTATATTAATTCTGACGACAAATACAACAAGACAGATCGGGGAATATCCATTATGGCAAGCTCCACACATAAAGCAAAAGGAAAAGTGACAAGAAGTGCCGGGCGCTTTGGGTGCCGGTACGGTAGATTTGTACGTAAGCGAGTAGCAGATATCGAAGCTGTTTCAAAAGCACTTCACACCTGTCCGAAATGTGACATGTTATCTGTCCAGCGCCGGGGAACCGGTATCTGGGAATGCCGCAAGTGCGGGTTCAAGTTTGCCGGTGGGTCATACGTTCCGCAGACACCGGCGATGAAGATTGCCAAGCGGGCAATTGAGAGAACCGTCGCTGAACTCAGGATTAAATAAACGGATCGTATATGGCAAGTTCTTACAAATGTGCACGGTGCAAGCAGAAAGTTGAGGTCGATGTCAACGTACGGTGCCCATACTGTGGTCACCGGATTCTTTTTAAAGAACGTGGCGCGGCTATCAAAGAACTGAAAGCCAGGTAACCAACGCGCATTCAGGCTGATTGCCTGAATCAACATACTTTATCTTCTTTTTCCCCCTACTTTGCAGTGGGATTCTTTTGTATGCCGCACAATGAAGCGATCTTCCGGTTTTCAACGGAACATGCTGTTTTAATCCATAAGGCCCTGTTACCGGAACTATCAGATGAAGTGAACCCGCGTTCAAAGACGAGCTGCTGGCTTGAAGGAGAAAACACGCTCCTGCTCAAAATTGAAGCGGAAGATACCGCAGCACTCCGGGCAGCACTCAATATGGCATTGCGTCTCGTGAATGTGGCCGATGAGATGCAGCAGATTGTAACGCAATAATCCCGCCAACACCGGGTGGAGATTCTGACAATAATACCACTGATCGTCTTTACGACTCTTTATTTTGTACAATGATCAACACTACCGTGAGCAGGTGAAGCATTTTGCTTTTCTCGGGCGCAATCCTCAATACCTTTACTGTCAGAAATATAGAGGGAGTACAATCATGAACAATATATCACCCAAAGTACAGAATCAGCTGGGCATGCTCCAGCAGATCCAGCAACAGCTCCAGACTATCCTCCAGCAGAAAGCCCAGTACGAAATGGCAGTGCGTGAGGCAAAGCGTGCCCAGGAAGAGATCAGTGACGCTGCTGAGGATGCAGTCATGTACATGAGTGTCGGCACCGTCATGATGCAGAAGAAGAAAGACGTAGTGAATGCAAAGCTTACCGAAAAAGCAGAGACCCTTGAGCTGCGCATCAAGTCATTAGAAAAACAGGAAAAGATGCTGCAGGGCAAGTTCGAGCAGTTGCAGGCACAGATCAAGGCAGCTCTCGAAGGCAAAGGCGCTCCGTCAGCTGCATAAACAACCACCTTTTTTAGTATATTCTTTTACGCTACGTGCTGGTTCCGGCAGGTTTTTTGTATCAGAATACGAAACAGCATGTATGGATATGGTTTCCGCACATCAGCGTTTTTTTTCGATAAAATCTGCGGCTGACCATGCCTCCCGTGCCCATAAAGGACAATACCGTAAGGACGGGAGAACCCCTTACATAGTCCACCCCGCCCGGGTTGCGGGATATGTTAGTATGTTTGGCGGGTCACATGTGGCGATCATCTCTGCCTGGCTCCATGATGTGTACGAGGATTGTACGCCGGAATGGATCTCGCTGACGGATTCGTTCATTGCAGCCCTTCCTCTGCCGGAAGATGAACAGCAGGAGATATCCGCAATTGTCGATGCCCTGACAAAAAAGAACACCATCCCGCTGAAATCAGACCGGCTTTCGGACAGCATCAGCCGGATTCTTGATGCCCCGCCCGAAGCAACGTTAGTCAAGATCTGTGATAGGATTGATAATTTTTTAGATACTGCCTGTCGTGATGGGCGCGTGAGGAAACGGTATCTCGTTTCAACGGATGAGATCATAAGCCGGCTCTCCGTGCGTGCAGATTTTTACGGGTACGAAAAGGCCATGAATACGCTCAAAGAGATCCGGAATGCCTCTCCAAAAATTGAGTAAAGGATTATTTCCGGCTGGTCAGATTAATCGCGTTGACAAGTGCTTCAACAGATGAGAGTACAATGTCATCCCCACTTCCGCTTGCATCGAAGATCTTCCCGTGTTCATCTTCTACGGCAATGGTGACATGGCACATCGAGTCTGAACCCCCGGCAATCGCTTCGATGTTGAACTCTTTCAACTGGACCCGCGCCGGCACAATCCCGAAGATCGCCTTTAACGCTGCATCAACCGGGCCATTTCCCACGGCAGAAAAGACATGCTCTTTGCCGTTTACCATCGCCTTTACACTTGCAGTGGGGATCATGTGGTTGCCGGTCATGATGGCGATATCCATCAACCTGAGCATCTTGTGATCGAGTTCGATCTCCATAACGGTTTGCGCGATCTCGTAGAGATCTGCATCGGTCACCCGTTTGCCCTTGTTGGCGATTGCCTTGACTTTCTCCACAATAGCATCCAGCTGGATGTCGTTGGGGTTGAGATGGACATCGGAAAGCATCTGGTGCACCGCGTGCCTGCCGACATGTTTTCCAAGAGTCAGCCTGCGCCGGTGTCCTACCATCTCCGGCGTCATGATGCCCGGTTCGAACGTGGCGGCATTTTTCATGACCCCGTGCGAGTGTATGCCGCTTTCGTGGGAGAAGACATTCTCGCCGACAACCGGTTGGGTTGGCGGTATGGTGATACCACTGAACCGGGATACAAGGCGTGAGGTTTCAACGAGCCGTTCCTTTTTGATGCCGGTATTGATCCGGTAGATCGCTTCCAGGATCATCGTTGTCTGCGCAAGATCGGCATTTCCTGCCCGCTCACCAAGTCCGTTTACGGTAACCTGTACCTGCGAGGCACCGGACTCCACTGCGGCAATCGTGTTTGCAACAGCAAGACCGAAATCATTGTGGCAGTGCACGTCAATCGGGCAATCTACATCCCGATGAATACGGCCGATGAGGGTCTTCATACCCGAGGGTGAGATGACACCTACGGTGTCGGGTACATTGATGATGGTTGCACCTGCATCAGCAGCGGTCCGGAAGACTTCTATAAGATAGTCCCAGTCAGTCCGCGTCGCGTCCATAGCCGAGAACATGCACTTGTCCGTATGCTCACGGATATAGCCGATGATATCAGCGGTAATGGTGAGCACTTCTTCCCGGCTCTTGTTGATCGTGTTTTCCCGCTGGATATCGGATGTCGGAATGAACACGTGTACCATGTCGACATCACAGTCAAGACATGCATCAACGTCGGGGCGGACCGATCGTGCGAGTCCGCAGATGGTAGACTCGAGATCCAGTTTTTTGATAGCGGCAACCGTCTCTTTCTCGGCCTTTGACGATGCAGGAAATCCTGCTTCAATCGCATGAACACCGATGTCAGAGAGCTGACGTGCGATCTGGAGTTTTTGTTCAAAAGTGAACGCAATTCCCGGGGTCTGTTCTCCATCCCGGAGCGTAGTGTCGAAAATGGTCACGTCTTTCTTCGCCGAGCTATCGGAGAAGATGACGATCCCCCGCAAAATCCTTGCGAGCTGTCATACTTTTTTTATTGGAGTGTGTATTATTTAAAGAAGCCCCAAACCCGGGAAAAATCTGTAGCAATTTCGCCGTAAAATTGATGCAATTAGCGATATGTTTAATACTCTATTATCCCTACATTAATAGCGCAGTGCCCCGCCTTAACTCAGCTCGGTAGAGTGCGCGGCTGTAGATTGGTTTACCGTTTGAGGTAACTGTGCGGCTACCGCGATGTCCCCGGTTCGAATCTGGGAGGCGGGATTTACTGTTAGAATGTGCCCAGGTAGTGTAGTGGCCTATCATGATTGCCTGTCACGCAATCGACTCGGATTCGAATTCCGACCTGGGCGTTCTCCTTTTAGGGATTTTTCAGTGATTTGAAGAGATTTTGTTAAAATAGTTTCTATCATCTCTCTAATGTCTGTTTCAAGGTCTGATAGACGCTTTTCGATACCTTTTGTATCACTTTGTTGTATAACTTTTACTAGAAGTGTTGTATCATCAGCAGAATAAAATATATTTATTTCAAATATACTCTTTGAACTTCTGGAGATCTTATGGAAACTCAATTTGGTATCGTTGCGATGTTAGATGCGTTAGGAGTTTCGAATTATAAAATTGATGAATCTAATCAGTTTGTTTTACAGAGAGATGCGTTATTAACCGAACTAATGAATTTGAATACCGATTTATCTACAGGGTTTGATACAAGATCTTCTGGTAGTTTACCGAAGTATCCAAAAATGACCCTTGCTACATTTGGAGATACAATAATTATCTGTTGGCCAACGGGTAAGGATAAAGGGCCATCGGTTATGTTTCCTGGAATAGCGGTGTGGCTTGGGAATGCTGTTGCTTTAGGTATAAAATATGGGATATTATTGCGTGGAGCCGTATCTGTTGGAGAATATTTGGCTGACGGTAGCACTATTCTTGGTCCCGCTGTTGCAGATGCACATGCATGGTCAGGAGAGGCCGATTGGTTTGGTGTTGTCTTAACTCCTCATTGTCAAATATATTTGGCTACACTCTTGGATAATGTAGTAATGAAGAATGAGACGAAGATTAACACTGATTCATGGAGTTTTGAATATGAGGTTCCATTACATCAAAGGAAGAAAAAAATGTATGTAATAAACTGGCCCTTTTATTTTTGGATACTGAATCAGAATGGCAATACTGGATTTGTAAATCTATCACAATTATTATCTCCTCATTCTATTCGAAAGGGTGTAGAATCTAAATATGAGAACTCCATTGAGTTTTTTAAATGGTGTGAAGAGAACAAATTTCCAAGTCTGATAAAGGATCTTCGGATACCACCATATCATTCAGGTTAAAAAAATTTGTGGGATAGGGAGATTTGTAATTCCATCTATGGAAGTTGGTATCTCCATCCATATTCAACAGAAATCTTCCAATCACTTCTATTTGTTTATTAAAATCAGATTACTGGTCTGTCATGCACAATCGCATGAATTAGGAAAAGAGGCTAATAATCAATTCAATTTTGATTACAAAATGGACAGTTACCGTTATAAAATTCTTATACACACATCTCTTTTTTAGTGGTGCAATGTTAAAAACACGTCATACATTAGGGATATCTCTGTATCGAGATGACATTTTGTTAAGGTCTGCCATCAATATTTTTAGTATATTTAGATTTGAAAATTTTTATAGGATAAATTATTTGTAAACAAATCGTCCATCGGGTAATCTTTTGATTTGTTTTTCTTTCACTAGTGTGCGCATAATTTTTTCATAAGCCTTGATATCCTTGAAACATCCTTTTGCTACCTCTTCTTTAATCCAATCTCTAACATCCCTATAAGTCATCTGTTGTCGTGGATAATCCTTGAAGTGTTGTAAAACAAGATCGGATTGAGTTAGCAAATATTTTTTAGATGCTTCTTTTTTAGACAATGGGCGAGGTTCTATATAGCCTTCTGAATCGAGAGTCGTTTCTTTCTTTAACCTATTAAGAGCAATTTGGCAATAATGAGCATCTATATCAATACCAATGCCCTTTCGGTCATTAACGTAGGATGCAACAAGAGTGGTTCCACTACCAAGGAACGGATCGAGGACGATGTCATCTTTAAAACTAAAAAGTTTCATACACCGTCTAGGCAATTCGACAGGGAATGGTGCAGGGTGTCCAATTCTCTTCTTCTTCTCTCCATTGAATTTCCAGAGTCCGTTTGTACAATCTAAAAAATCCTGTTTTTCAATATCTGATATTTTAGATCCACTAGTTTTTTTCCACTCTGATTTGTATAAGACAATGATTAATTCGACAGGACTGATTACATGTGGTGCTGATGCACTTTGCCATGATCCCCAAGCAGTTCGTTTAGAGATATTCCCTTCATTCCAAACAATTGTTGTATGATATTTAAATCCAACCTCTTGTGCAATTTGTGTTAAATCAGCACCAACGCTCTGATGACCCCCTTTATTTTTATCAAGTGGGATATTCAGACAAAATCTCCCGTCATCTTTTAGCCATTCATAGCACTGTGCCATCCATTTTTTACTGAACTTTTTATATTCTGGATAACTAATTGTGTCGTCGTGTGTATTGTATTCAATATCAACATTATATGGCGGTGAAGTTATGATTAGATCAACAGATCTGGGATCTATTAGTTTTGTATCGAAGACACTATCGTTGATAATAAGTATTCGATGGTCTTTATCTTGGAAATATATTTTCTCTTCACTCATAATTCCACCTCATGATCTCATTTCTAGTTGATGATATGATATA
This sequence comes from Methanoregula sp., assembly GCA_041645055.1. GTDB lineage: Archaea > Halobacteriota > Methanomicrobia > Methanomicrobiales > Methanospirillaceae > Methanoregula. The sequence continues at coordinate 21,853 of JBAZQT010000036.1, forward strand.
GTCCCAATAGCGCACAGTGAAAGTGTTATTTCCGTTTCATGTTTTTCTTTTTACTAATCCTAGACATTCTTTTAAGGTCTCGAATCATGTTTCCAAATGGATATATTGTCCCCCAACTTTCCGTTTCTGGATTCTGGGAATAACAATATACACCAAGATGAGCTGCAAGAACCCCCCATTTTCGCGGGTTTTCTCTAGTCCCAAACTCGAGGTCAGGATCTTTTGTAACAAAAAAGAGTTTTATTTCGGGGTCTTTTTCTGCTTTATAGAGGAACCAATGAAAAAGAGATTGGGACATCCTTTCTCGAAGAGAGATTTTGCAGCTCACTAATATCAATGGTTTATTTCTCTTTCTATCAAAAACAACGATATCGGTATCCCCAATAACATCTCCATGGGGTGTCTTAATTTGCATGCAAGAAAATTCATAGTCCCGATCTGATCCCGGAGGGTATACGTGCGTTTTTGGTTTGAGTATGGCTATATCCCCATTGTCTCCGATCTCATTTTTGATATACTCAAAAATTTCACGTTCAAATTCATTGCCACTTATTACACGTCGAGATTGCGCATCAGAATTATTTTCGACCGAGTTAACCTTTGATGGCATATAAAAGGAATTGGGTAATCCGACTATTTGTGTATATTGAATTATTCTTTCGTTTCAAAATAAATGGTTTAATTTTAAGTCTCCATTTTCTTTTATAAAAAAGTTTAGAAATGGTCTGTGTGGATTCACAACATCATTTGTCAAAACATGTTCTACAGATTGATTAAGCATGTTGTTGGGGATGAGAAGAGGGAATCTACAATAGAAAAATGGAGCGATTGGTAAAATGAAAATATTTAAACGTTCACTAAATACGAAGGGGGATACTTACCTTTAAGGTAACTGAAGTTAGAAACCACTTATTCAGAACATAACAAGGAGAAGTGGATGCTTTAGTATGGATTCTGATTTTTTTAAAGAATATGATGCACGCGAATATGATGCACTTGAACGAAGTATTGGGTTAGATAAAAGAGTTGGTCAGTTAAAACCTCCCATATCTTATGTTGTCCCTGATAGACACGATTTAATCTGGAGTCAAATTGCCTTTTCAGGGACACTAATTTTTCCATTATATCCGTATCCTACAAGTTTTTTTGGGGGGGGTGGGAAGAATTCAACAAAAGAGATATCGGATTTAATTCAATTTGTAAAAGAGACAAAAAAGATTCAATTCGTCTTAACTCATTCACCTTCTGAATACGAATCGCTTGAATATTTGGAACCTATTTTAAAAGAGTTTTTACCCCCGACGTGTACGAGAGTTGAAAGTAAAGATTTTTTTGATCTGAAAAAAAAATGTGAAGATGAGATAAATCTTTTAACACAATTTTCACCAGATTATAAAAGATGGATCAGAAGTCCTAGTGGCAGATATTGTCATATAAGTGATATCCGAAGTTATGCCGTATTACGCCATTTGGGTTTCAATGACATTGCGGATACTTATATTGAGCACTTTTTAACAGATCCAGAATTTTCTGGAGACTATATTCAAACTGCATATAATTTATTGTGTCATCCAATAATTGATCCTTTAAAGGCGAATCCGTCATTCAGCAGTGATACAATACAAAGAGCACGGGATTATAGTCTTACTACTCATTCATCACTAAAAAGATTAGTCTATCCTGAAATTGGAAGTTATCTGATGAAAAAATGCACTTACTATCCTGAAAGTCTTGAGGCGTGTAAGCGGTTGATTGATCAATATAAAGAAAATGATCTTTATGATGTATATTCTGCCTTAAATAATGCTGTAATTGCTCGTAATGAGTCTATAATTTTGGAGAAAAAAGATGCAATGAATGATATTTTGGATAACATCTGGGAAGATAGGACGATTAAAAGGTTTGCAACCGGAATTAGAGGTAGTATTGACATTACTTGCGGAACGGTAGGATATTGTCTTGGTAGTCCCTCACTGGGATTATTAGCAGCTTTAGGGCTACGTGTTGTTGATGGAGGAAAGTATATTGATCAATTTTCAGAATTAATCTCGAAAAAGATTGCATTTCCGTATATGGCAACAATTTATGATTTTAAAAAGGAATATCGAATAAAAAAATAAACAATCTTAACGTTTCCTCCAATACTCCATATTTCTCTTATTGACATTCTCTTGCAGAAATTGCTTGTAAGAAGTCCAATTGATTGAACAGTCTAACAAACCGTGTCTTTCATTTTAATTGTAAATAGAAATTGATGTGACTTATGCAGACTGGGGAAATATACAAAAACGAGTTGTTATGTTGATTTAGAATTTAGTTCAATGTTGTTGGGAGAGTTAGAATTGATTTAAACAATCTCCACATTGCCCCAATATTCCATATAACGAGCATACACATTTTCAGGTAGGAATTGCTTGTATGAAGTCCAGTTAATTGACGAACACCCATGAGACATGATGAAATTCTTATTTGCATCGTTGAATCCTATCTCATCGCTCTTTTGTTCGAAGAACTTCCTTAAGTCTCTTTGTTGAAGATTCCCTGCTGTGTGTTTCATGGAGATTGGATGATACTTGAACCATCTCTGTAAGCCAAGATAGTCAAAAACCAAATCATCATCCTGTTTTCCTGTGATGACTTTCTCAATGAGTGGAATAAGCACTGGATGTAATGGCACATAATGCTCCATTCTGATCTTATCCTGTTCTGCTGTAACTGTGAGCACTGGTAGTTCTCGTGCCAATGCTGTTTTGAATTGACTTACTGTTAAGCGGGATGCTGTTATAGTTCTTTGACCTGAATACGAAAGGAAGAGTATCGCAGTTTGAAAGTTCAGTTTTCTTGTCTCTGATAGTTCTGAATCACTATTTATCGTATTTAGTGCGCTCTCGATGTCCTCTTGAACGATAATGCGCGATGTCAGTAACTTAATTGTCTGTCTGTTCTTGGGTCTCTCAAAAATGGAGTGGTATGATAGAATCTTGGGATTCATCGTGAGTTTATAGAGGTAATTGAAAAACGCGCGTGTGTAATTGAAACACTTCTCTAAAGCGGAAGTGCTCTTGCATTTAGTGATGAAGAAGTCTGATAAATTCCCAAGGGTTGTTGTATTGATTACTCCATTAAGAGTAGACCAAATCTCTACACCTACTTTCTTAATGATATTCACAGTGTTTCTGTTAATTCCTCTAGAGCGATATTTTACAAAACTGTTCAACTCCTCTAGGGAAAAACAAACGTTATATGAGTCTGAATTGTCGAGCCTGTCACGCAATCGACTCGGATTCGAATTCCGACCTGGGCGTTGCTACGATTTTTATGAGTTTTTCTCTCTTGTTTAAAGATATCTTTTTGCCCTTGGGACCTCTTACGGGAGTTCTTGAATATTCTGTATTATTTTAAAAGGCAAACTGGTTGCTGCTGTCATGGCTGGAAGTTGACACTATGATGTATTGCCCAGCCTTTTAATGCACTGCCGGTTTTTTCCGGCCCCCCGGAAAAATCTCCAGAGTAACATCGCTGGGGTATATCCCGTCCCAAAAATGGTTGTCAGAATATTCAGAAATTGTAAAATTGGGATTGATTGTAATTCCCGTCAGGTTTTCCCGGACCCGTGAGAGGGATCCCCTAAAAAGAGCGTGTAAAAAAGGAACTGTTCAGGGAAATTATCGCCCGCCACTCATCCCAAGGCCCAGGCAGCCCGGTTATCTGTGTCGAGCTGGACTACGAGAGCAGCCGTCGTGAGATCGATGCTGGCCGGCACTTCGTAAATCAGGAACCCGTCCGCTGAATTACTGTCGCCTGGATTGATATTTCCGGACACGCCGCCTCTCCCGATCGTATAATCATACTGGGGTACACGGATATTTGCGAGCGTGACGGTAGAGTCGATGACGGAACTGTACGAATAACTCTTTCCATCATAATTCACGATGAACTGCCCGGGAGATGGGGCAACAAGGCCCTTTGTCCCGGTATTAGCGAGCCGGACATAGACGAACAGGAATGCGTTGCCTGCTGTAGGTTTCTGGGTGTTGTATCCCTTCTGGATACCAAGTGCATCGCCGGCCTGCGACTGGACGTGGGGGCTGTTGAACGTGGGGTCCGAATAACTGTAATCCGGCACGAGATTGACCTTGTACACAGTTGCTGTGCCGGTCCGATCAGTTTTTCCGAATGTTGCCAGCTGGTTCATGGCAAGGGCATTGGGGAAGGGCGTGGCCGTGGGGACTGGCGTTGCGATGGTTGTGGGCACCGTAGGGACGATGGTAGCAGCAGGTGCAGATTGTGGAGGTGCAGATGGTGAGTTGGTACACCCCGCGCAAAAGATCAGGGCAATTGCAATAACAAGGATTCCGAGTATATGAACAGGTTTCATGGGGTGACGATTATTGTTTGAGGGGAAAATCTTTTGGTTATATTGCAAAATATGTCAGAAGAGGGGATTTTAGGAATGTGGGTTGAGATCAGGTCGATGTGTCTCCTGATCAATACCGTGAATTCATCCGAAGAAAAACGAAATAATAAGAAATTTCACACAACCTGCACACCATAGACTCCGCTGCCGATCCACCAAGTATCATCCACCGGTTTCATGTACACCAGTTTTGGTACCGACGCTGTGTGGTTTGCCGCAGTGTCCGGGAACATCGCATGGGAGAACCCGGTCCCGTTGTGGATGGCATTGATGCCGACAGCCGTAGTTTTTGCACCGTACGAATCCGTGTAGTTTATGTAATTATTCCCAACCCCATCTTTCCAGAACGGATCGGCAAGGATAGTCCCGTCAAAGGTCTCGGCCCAGACAAAGAGATCATTGTTCACGAACTGCCCCACCGGGTTGTTGATCTCTGCAAGGGTCTTTTCCTTTCCATTTACCTTCGCGTAGGTGACTGCACTGTCGACAAGGTCGTACATCTCAGTACGGGTATGGTTCCGCACGGTGATTCCGGTAAGATTACCTGCCCGGAGCTGCTCATATTCGGGGATGATGATCCCGGAGAAGATCCAGTACGAGCCATCCACCGGCTCTGCGTAGTCGATTTTTGGAGCATAGTATGTTTTTCCGTTCTTCTTTACTGCTGCGACCGTGTACGAATATCCCCCGCCATTCACGGAAAGATCCCGCATCTCCCGAATTGTAGGGACTCCGTCCGGGTCATGGTAGTTGATCAGGTTGATACGGTTCTTTGCCGTTTCCTGTGACAGGGAACTCGCGATCATCGTGCCATTGTAATCCAGCGCAATAATCGTCAATTCCCCATCGGCAAACTGGCCTGCAGGATCATTGAATGCGACAATAGCTTTTTCCTTCCCGTTTGCCTGGGCATATACCACAGCATCCTTCACAAATGCCGTGAGGTCAGCAACCGTGTACGCCCTGGTAGCCGGACCGATTGCGGCTGACGGGTAAATCATCCCGGATCCCGCGTAGGTACCTGCCCCGACATAATACGTCCCGTCAACATCAGATACAACCGATAGTTTCGATTCAACGCGGTTGTTGTTCTTCGGGTTGGGATAATCATAACTGACATATCCGATGCCGTACCTGGCAGTCTCTTCGATGTTCCGGACAATGGGGATGCCGAAGCGATCGGTCAGGTTCCGGATATTTGTGCCAACAAGCTCGTGATGGAACGGTTCGGCAAGTGCTGTACCGTTGTAGGCTTCGGAAAACACATAGACTTCTCCCTGTACAAACGGCCCATTCGGATCATTAAACGTAGCAATCGCCTTCTCCTTTCCGTTCTCGCGGGCGTAAGCGACTGCGCGGTTCACAAGGGTCGTCAGTTCTACCGGAGTAGTACCAACGGACGATCCCTTCGGTGGGGGGACTGCATTTACCGGAGTAACCTGGCCGGAATCTTTCTGTCCTTGTGACTGGCTGCATCCAGCGGTTATGATAGTTATGATGATCACGAGCAGGATCGGGAACAAATATTGCAGCTTCATATTCGGAATTTCGATGGGCAACCAATTAAATGCTGGTTCTTTGTTTCCTGAAATAGTGATAGCGAGGGATTGATCCTAGGTCTGCCTTATTATTGCTGGGCACACTCTGCGGTGTTTATCTGCATTTGTATCTAATTTGTTTGGCATGACGTTGAATCTGCGTTCTTTCGCTATATCGGGCATTCTTATAATTGTGTTCCTGATCAGCGCCGGCTGCACGCAGGATAAGGCTACAACTCCGGTACAGGTACCGGCACCCACAGTTCCACAGGTAATGGAACCCGTTACTCCGGTTGCGATTACTGTCGCCCCAACGGTGGCGACAAAAGAAGGGATGGTCGCTTTCGTAAAAGAAGCTGTTACTTATGCCCGGCAGAACAGTAAGGAAAAATCCCTCGCGGAGTTCTCTAACAAAAATGGATCGTTCTTCCGTGGCGTGTTGTACATCTACGCATATGACATCAACGGGACTACCATCGCTCACCCGGTAAACCCGGAGAAAATCGGTGTCAATCGCCTCAACGAGAAGGATGCGGAAGGCAACCTGTTCATCCAGGATCTCCGGCAAGCTGCGATTAACGGCACGGGTTTTGCCACGTACTATTACATCAACCCAGTCCACAACAATACCGTAGAGCAGAAACTCGGCTACGCGATGAGTGTCGATCCAACGTGGTGGCTCGGTTCCGGTATCTACCAAGGTCCAGCTGATAAGCCAATCGCACTGGCAAACGGGAATATATCTGTCGCGAGTGTTGCAACAACGTATCAGGGAAAATAAATCCCGATTTTTCGTTTATGTGAATAGCCGGTTACTCTACCCGGTATCCTTTCGCTGTTAAGAAATCTGCAATCCACGATTCGGCATATGAGTCATCTTTTGGCCGTTTGCGTTCAATTTCGTCCCAGATTGCCCGGAGTTCCGGATTATCCGAGTGCAGTGCGAGGGTACCGGTAACATGCCCAAGCTGCCGACCGGATCTCTCGAAAACCCTCATCACCACGCAACGGTAGAACTTGCACTGTGTCGGGCTGTCCCGGTGTATAGTACAGCGGATAAGATCCCCATCCGGCCGGAGAAACCGGCACGCCGTCGGGTGCTGGTCCGGAAATGTATGATCAACAAATAAGTGCCGCTTGTCTTCATCGATTTCAGTAATAAACGGTGTACCGGTAGAGACTGATTCAGCCGCAAATGAAAATGGCCCGAGTTGTCGTTCGATCACAATGTAGTCACCCAGATACATACAGCACGTACCGCACTGCCGGCAGGAAAATACCAGAAAATCACCTTCGCACATCTCAATATGATGCGATACTTAAAAAAAAGTGAGTCTGGATTGTATATGCCGCGAAAAAACACGGGAGAATGTTTCCGTATGGGAAAAAATTACTGGATCTTATCTGCCGCTTTACGTACCACATCCTTTAACGTTTCATAATCTGTTGTTGTGCCCCCCATGGTAATTGTTTCAAGCACGTTCTTCTTTTTGAAAATTACCGTATACACCGCGAGATCCAGGGGATCCCCAACCCGGGTTTCGCGGAATGCTATACTCTTGTCGCCAATTGCAGGGAACGGGATCTCATACCGGGTTGTGCCGTTTACAACGGAAATGATCCCTTCAGTCTCAATAGCATAGACTTTGTTCATGTTCTCTGGTGGGTAAACACTGATGGCCTGGCGGATACCGGTGAGATCATCTGTTTCCTTGTTCAACCGGTAGAATGTGACCCGGTATCCCTGCTGCCAGCCAAGATCGTGCGCGATCTGGGACATTTCGCTGTAGGCAATCACCGTGCGGTCTTTGATCAGGTAATCCGGAGGCACATCTGTTAACTGGAGTGCCATACTGCCCGGTGTAACGGTGGTACTTGTGCTCTTGGGTGTCGGGAGGGTTGCAGGCACCGGTGTCTGCGGAGCCGGAGAAGCCGGGATCGGGGCCGGAGAGAGGCAACCTGCAGAACTAATCGCCAGTTGCATGACAAGAATGATTGCAATGAACCGGATATACATACTCGTACTCCATGACCGGGTGGATTTAAAATCTTACCGGGCCTGCATTGAAACACCCTGCTGAGCACAAGCGCTTTATTGAGGGCAGCAGAAGATCAACATACGGTGAGTTGTTTGACAAAAACCAGCATTGCCATGCTTGACAAGGATCATCATATCCACCTGATCCCCGGTGAACGTGTGCTCATGATGAGTATTGAACACTCGGCGATAAAAAAAGTCGAGAATGAACGGTTTGAAGTCGAGTGTTTCATAAAGTTATCTGTCGAGAATTTCCCGCATCCGCTTGAAGATGTGATCCGGTTCACGTTCGCATGCGCTAAGATGCCCGGTCAGCAGATGATGACCGAACTGACATTTGTCCAGAATCATATCATCAAGTACATTTTCGACCAGGGCATGTCCGGGGAACTCTGTGACTGCACGCCGGATGATCCCGAATCAATGATGTGCGGGATCACGATCTCCTCCGAAATAAAAAAGCATATGCTCGCCTCAAAGCAGTTCAAGGAAGCACTCGCGCGACATGGGGCACTTCCGGACACGGTAGTATTTATCAAATAATCATCAGTTCCCTGTATCTCTTAAGGTGAATGCGTGAAAGCGGTTCACCTATAAATGTACCTGGGAAAATAGCGAAAATGTTGATAAATATCTATTTCTCGCAATACATACAATTTGGGAACGAAGACTGACTTATGGAGTGGTATCATGGGTGAACCAGATCTGCGCAGTGATGAGACGGTGCTCGTGCGGACGCCGGGGGTATTTGTCAAGTCGATCCCGTTTGAAGGCATTCTCACCAACAAACGGATTGTTCTGGTAGACCGGGCAAAAAATCTCCTGCCTCCAAAAGAAATCCCGCTTGCCACAATCAAGGATATTGAGGGGGGAGAGAATGCAATCCGTGATCCGATTGTCACGATCACGGTGATCACAAGGGGCGGTGAGACCCGGCAAATGGTTCTTACCTTTTCCCGCACCGCAGGAGGTAACAGGAACAAGGAACGGGATGAATGGGTAAAAACCTTAAAAGAGAATGTCTCTTCCTCGTTTGAACAGGTAATCCGAAAAGGAACACCCGGATTTGATCAGCCCCATAAAAAACCCGAACCCGTTCGGTCTCCACGGATTGACGTGACCGGAGCTCCGGTTAAACCGGTTGTCGCCCGTCCTTCGCAAAAAAAAGAAGTAGATACTATCCACCCCATAAAAAAGATCATCGAGAATGCACCATCTGGTGCCCCGACAGCAGCAAAAGAGCCGGTTGCACCGTCACCTGGATTTGGTACGTTCTGTTCCCGGTGTGGCAACAAAGTGCCGGAGGGTTCTGGCTTTTGCAACCGCTGCGGTTCTTCGATCATTCCACCCGGCAGTACTACTCCTGTAGCACCTGCTGCTCCTGTTTACCGGGCACCAGCGCCACGCCCTATCGACCGGGAAATTCAATCTGTCGAACCGCTCATGGAACGCTCATCGGTTAAGGTGCCTGCCGATCCAATGAGACCCGGCACACCTGAACCTCCAGTCGTGCAGAAACCCCCACAACCCGCCCGTTCCCCGGTGTACGACAATCCCCCGGAACCCGTTGCAGTCCCAG
>JBAZQT010000107.1:0-5427 GCA_041645055.1 Methanoregula sp.
AAGACGATATTCCCTCATGCGTACACGACATCCCGGTAAACGCCATCCCGGATCTCCGGTCGTAGCGCATGAGGGGTAGCAAGATCCACATGTCTCCCGATCTTTTCTTCAAGATACTGGGAGAGCTCGATGAGGTCAAAGAGATCCGCCCCGTCCTTAAAATCGACAAGAATGTCTACGTCACTGTCAGCCCGTGCCTCTCTACGGGCAACCGAACCGAACACACCAATCCTCTGAACCTTATACCGTGCGGTAAGATCGCTCTGTAATGATCTGAGCAGATCAAGGATCTCATCACGGCTTGTCATGGTGCCCTCCAGTTCCTATCTGGTGTACCTCACAATAATTATTTCCCTTCTTTGGAGAGATCCATCAGCAGATAATGTGCCGTTCCGCATCGGCATCTGTTTCTTTGTATATTTCCTTTAGCCAGTCCAGCCCGGTGAACGAGCGCCAGGAGTCTGACATTAATCAGTTCCTGAAAATGCATCTCAATGGCTTCGTGCATCCGCTCTTTTCGTCTCTTCGCTGGTTACTGGTTAGTTCATGGTGCCGGGGCAAGATATTCGGTCAGATGACCGGCACTGGTGATCCTGTCGGCCATTACCCAGTGTTTGAGGATGGAAAAAAAAAGATTCCCGTTCAGTGACTCCTCTGTATTCTCCCATCCGCCGTGACATTCACCGGTTGCGGCAATGATTCAATGTATGCAATCAGTGCATCGACATCGACCGGCCCGCTGGTTATGCTCAGTCCCTCCTTAAATGTCGTGTACCCGTCGCCACCCCCGGCAAGGAAATCAACCATGGACACGGTGTAAGTCGCTTTTTTGTCCAGCGGGAGACCGTGTATCTTTACACCGGTCACCCTGCTCCCGGTCGGCCGGGCTGCATCATAGCTGTACACAAGCCCGGAGACCATGAGGTTGTGCGGGGGAAGCGGCTCCTGCCACTGCTGTTCAAGAACCCGCTCAATCTGTTCGCCGGTCAGGGTCATCGAAAGGACGGTCCCGTCAAACGGCTGGATAGAATACAGGTTGCCCCATGTAATTTTTCCCTGTGACAGGTCTGCCCGTACGGATCCGGCACTCAGGAACCCCACATCTGTTTTCATCGCGGCCCGCTGGCTGTCCACGACCAGGTCTCCCAGAGCCGATTCCCCGGCAGGGTCCTGCCCGCGGGTAATATCCAGGGCCGCAACACTGATCTGGCGATCTATCCGGGTTGCCGTGACCTTTTCGTCAACAGCAAGGATCCCCGCGGTGGCGGGGTCCGGGCTGGTGCCGGGAGGCAGATCTGCATAGGCCGGGACGATCTGTGCAGATTTTCCGGTGATCTCCCCGGTTGTCCGGTCGATCGTGAGATCAATATCAGCGAATCCCTGGCCGTGACTGTATGCCTGGGTGACAAGCACGGAGTTCCCGCCGGCATTTGTCAGGTACGCGTTGGTAAACTGGTGCGTATGGCCTGACAGCACAACATCGACATCACGGTCAAGCCGGGGAACAATTTCTGTCACCCGCCCGGTCACGGTCTCGTTGTGCCTCGTAGGGCCGTCATAGGGTGACTGGCTCCCACCCTCATGAAGAAGGATAACGATCGCGTGTACGCCCTGTGCCTGGATCTCCGGAATATACCGGTTGATGGATTCGGCTTCATCCAGGAACGTTACATTCTCAATATTGTCAGCCATCACGATGCCGGGCGTTTTTGTGGTATCCGCACCAATGAACGCGATACGGACGCCGCTGACATTCCGCAGGATGTAGGGAGGAACGATCGGTGTATTGTTGGCTTTCCAGACAACATTTGCACTGACATAGGGTGTTTTCGTGCCGGGATACGGATCAACGAGATGGGGGATGTCTGTTGTCCCGTTCCCCCCCTGCATTTTTCTCATCAGCTCAGGTACCCCGTAGTCGAATTCATGGTTGCCGAGCGTGGCAACCATATTGCAGGAAGCATCCGGGGGATTTGGGACAATCGTACAATACGGATTTGCCAGGGTGTTGAAGAACAGCAGTGTCGGTTCGTCTAGAAGTAACCCGGATTCCGGGGGCGATACACCGACAACATCGCCTGGCAGGGCAATGATGGTGCTGTCAGCAGTCCCCGATGCCATCGCTGATTTCAGGTACGACACCAGAACCGGTGCACTCCCGACCGGATGCGCAGTCAGGGTCTGCCCGGGTGTCAGTTGTCCATGGAAATCATTGATCGCGAGAATTTTTACATGAACGGTTGCATCGGTCCGGGCCGTGAGGGCAGCTACGGGCAGGTACCAGGACACTACGATGGGTGTCAGTATGAGAGCACAGAGAATACAGACTCCCAGAAAAATCTGCAGCGCTACGGGGATTCGATGCTCCCGGGAATCTGGTGCCATGATACGAATCTTCAGCATGAACTCATTTAATGGTTGAGTTTCCCGCGGACCCGAGTTCCGGGTGGATGTTGCCCTGATCGCGAATCTGCTTTTTTATGCACTAAAAGAAAAAACCGGGTTTATCCCGGTTCTTATGACACATCGGAAAAACGGAAATAATCCGGTACCGTTTACCTGCCGGTCGGAGTCCCGTAGTTCTGGATCTTCACCTGCATCTCCGGACTTAACTGCTTGACCAGCTCTGCATTGACCGCACCGGACGGCCCAGGAGTTACCGTAGAGTTGTATGTCTGCAGGGTCGCAACAGCATATGAGCGGGACAACGCGGCTAGCGATCCATCGCTGACTGACGGGTCAACATCGGTTGCAAAGACTGAGACCGTATTGTCGCTGTTGCGGACGATCTCGAATGTGCGGAACTGCTGGGGGAAATCGCGTAAGGACGCGGTCTCGACTTCCCAGAAGCCGAGCTCGGGATGGCCGGGGTCCGGTGAGGGGAATGCGGTGATGGTATTCCGGTGGGCGTGTCCTGAGAGCCACAGGAGGAGATTGGGGTAGGTGTGAAGTTTTTCAACCAGCACCTGCTCGGGTATGGGAGATGCGGGCGTCCAGAGCCGTGAGGAATTTCCGGGCTCGTTACGGATGGGGATATGGGCAGCGATGATCATGAGTTTGCCTTCTTTCTGGCCCGTGTCCAGTTCGTGGACAAGCCAGGTATACCGGGCAGTGTCAAGAGAGGCAAACATAAAGAGCCGGGTATTGGGATCGGTGTCCTTCTGGGTGTCATCGAGCACAATCACCTTTACCGGGATATCCGGTTTCGGTTCGAATGAGTAGGAAGCAAATCCTGAAGCAACGTCAGATTGGTTGAAGCCATGTCCTTTCGGACGTGTTGATGAATTGAAAAATTCACCCATCCACTCAGACCTCGAAAGGGCCCGGCGGTTCGGATCTGCTACAGGGACCCGGGGAGGTTGTGCAAATTCACTGACCGGACCTGCACCGATCACATCCCCGTATTTTGTCCGGCCATCGATTGAACCCATATAAAATCCCCGGCTATCGACGCCGAGAGGGTCGTTGATGATATTTCCCTGGTTGAGGATCTCCATACCGGTTAAAGTCGTTTTCAGGTACGTATCCGGAACAATTGTCCCCATCCAGAACTGATCGTGGTTGCCGAGCGCCTGGTACCAGGGAATGGTTGTATTCAGCCCTGCTGCTTTGTAGATATCCTGGTAATCATTGAGCGGCCCGGGGACCGGGTCATCCTTTGCACCGGAATCCGGGTTGATCGTTTTTCCATCGAGGACGTCGATATACCAGCGAAGTTCGTTGTACTGGTTGTTATTGATCGCATCGCCAAGGGCAAGACCGAAATCAAACGGTTTTTGCAGGTTGAGGACGTTTATTGTCTGGACTGCCGCATCAAGGGTCTGTGTTGTCACAAGCGAAACCGGTGAATATGCTGATGGGTTGCCCCCACAAAAACCAAAAACAATTGCCTGGGCAGGGGTCTCCTTGTCAGCAATATGGATGTCGCTCAGGGTAAAGAAATTCAGGAGACGTGCAGTCGTTGTTGCCGAAGAATTGGAATATCCTGCCGGCATCAGGTCCAGCCGTTTCTCATACGTAAGTCCTTCCCCAAACCGCCACTGGCCATACCCATTGGGGGAGTAATTGGAGACCTGGTGCGGGAGAGGAGCAGTTGAACCGGCAGGTACAGGAACCGGGATGATGGTCCGCTCAACGGTTGTATAAACCGTGGAATTTATCGGATACCCCCATCCAAGGCTCCCGAGATTTAAGAAAACCAGCGATCCCCCGATTACTGCAACAAGAAGCAACGTAAGGAGAATTCCGATCTTCAGCTCTTCTTTCATTGGCCTAACGTACGCAAACTCTTGGTTTAATACTATCCTGTCCGTTGGTGTGTCGTAAAATTATACCGGACTCTCATCATTTTTTATCCCCTTTTGACCCCCCATCATACCATCCGGGTTTTCTTAGTGAAAGCAGGCAAAATTCCCCCCATAGTATCATTACGTTGACTGTGCAGATCGGAAGTTTCCTGTTTTTGTCGTGCAGTTCAAAAGACCTGGCAGCTTAATACTCCGGCATGAGCCGGATGGAAAACGATGGCCTAAGGATCCTTGCACAATACGAGCAAAGGAAAACCGGGGTAACCTGCAGCGAATCCCTGCGGGTCGATGGCCAGGGGATCATACCGCGGGCGGACCCGAAGTATTGTGTGCGGATCACCGTCAGGGACGATCCCGGGGATTACCGGTTTCCCATTCCCGTTGAATTCAACAAACGGGGATCTTTTGTGATCAAGGCAACGGACCTACCGGTCATCATCCCCTTCGATGCGGACGTGAAAATTTCTATCATCATGACGGACCGGAGAGGCGAGAAGGTTATCGCACAGTCCCCGCTGCGGTACCGGACCATCTGAAGGGCAGGGTTTTCTTACCTGCTTATTCCCGCCCCCTCAAAATATAAGATCCACGCCCCCTCGTTTCAAAAAAGATCCCGCCCAAAACCCAAACGTGCACCGTATACAAGTGGCCCCCGCTAAAACGAGATGCACCGAAGGAATTCCCCACAGCGATAATGCCGGCGCCGATTTCGAAGCCTGTGCAAAAAAATATTTTGCACCGGGGTACCCCAAACCTATCGTGCAGGGTACGCAATTATAACTTCACGTTTGCCGCAGCAAGGTACTCGCGAAGAGCCTGCAAAAATGCCCGGATATCCTCCGGGTAAATTGCGCCCATGACCGAGAGCCGGAACGATCGCTCCCGGATCTTTCCCGGGTAGATGGTAAATCCCCTGCAATAGAGAAAATCGTGCATGCAGGTGAAATCAAAATGAGGATCGTCCGGCTCCAGGACCGTTAAGAGGATGTGCGATTCAAGCTCTTCTTTGAGGAGCAGGGAAAATCCAAGGGTGAGCAGTCCCGACCGGAGCGTCTTATAGTTCTCCGTATACCGCTGGTAGCGTTCAGTGCTTCCCTCTTCGAAATATTCCCTGATGGCC
>JBAZQT010000037.1:0-30624 GCA_041645055.1 Methanoregula sp.
TACGTTTAAATATCGCTCTGATTGTCAAAATAATGGGAAATTGCACATCTCTTATCGACCGCCAATGGCTCTTAAATCAAGGTGTTTTTCCTCATTAAGTTTAGGCCAAACGGGCTGTTAAATCCTGTCAGAATGCGAATATGAGTGTCGTTTTTCCGGGGGTCTAAAAAACCCGGGTATTTTAACCTAATTTGTCTGTGCAAATATCCATCAATGAGAGTATTCACTAAATAGATGTCTGATGAAATAGAGGAAGTACTATGAGATCCGCTGCCTGCTCACGAAAGGAAAGATCTGTATGGCATTCATAAATATCCGAATATTTATTCTCGCAGGATTTTTGATCTTCCTTGCCGCTATGATCTTCCCCCCGGCGACCGCTGTTGCATTAGATCCCGTCAGCTGTCCGGGTTGTGGGATGGTGTGGAAAGATACCTGCGTTCCGTTCGATCGGAATAATGAAAACGCGTATAATGAAGAACTTATGGCTTCCTTTTCTCCGATAGCAGCAAACCAGACCCCAGTTGCGGATTTCAGCAACCAGTCATGGAGTAATGCGTTCCTTGCTACGCATAATCTTTTCAAAGAGAGATATGCCTTTACCCAGTGGAAATCTGTTGACCTGGATGCCCTCTACCAGAACTATGCACCAATGATAGCTGACGCTGAGAAAAAACAGGACAAGACCGCGTATTACCGAGCCCTCCGGGGATACCTGTTTGCTATCCCTGACGGACATGTGGATGTGCTGCCAACGGCCGGTGATTTCGGGGCAAAGTATGCAGATATTGGCGGGAGCTATGGCTTTGCAGTGAGCTGGCTGGATTCCGGGAAAGTCATAGTGAGCTATGTAGTAAACGGGAGTGCTGCTGAGCGTGCAGGAATCCGGCCCGGGGATATAGTGACCCTATGGAATGGCACACCCGTTATGGATGCCATCAACGCAACTTCCTATATCTGGGCAGTGAAGAAACCCTCAACTGCTGAAGGCATCCTGCTCAATCAACAACGATTTCTGACCAGAGCGCCGATTGGGGCGCCGGTAATCGTTACCGTTGCGCAAAGTTCCGGCGCGGACTTACGAACTGTGAACCTTACCGCTTACGATGACGGAGCTGATACCCTGGTAAAGACTACAACATTTCTCGGGAAGCAGATCAATGATATCGGGGCTGTCAGTATCTTAACCGATATCAAGCCACAGATCAGCAATGATACAGTCACGTACCGTACGCTGCCGGGAGGGTACGCATACATCGCGATCTACGATGAATCGTATGATGTGTACCAGCCATTTAAGGCCGCAATGCTGGACGCGATCGTGAGAAAGGCACCGGGTATAGTGATTGACCTCCGGTACAACAGCGGTGGAGATGACAATATCGCGTCGTGTTTTTCCGGGTGGTTTGTAGACAAGCCGGTCTTCTATGAATATGCGACAAAATATGATCCTGGTTCCCGGCAGTTCACCATAGTATCGGAAGCCTGGACGCAACCACGGAAGGATGGGTATCGCGGACCGGTCGCTGTGCTTGTCAGCCCGGACACCATCAGTTCCGGTGAAGGCATCCCCATGGTCTTTGCGAACTCCGGAACCGGAAAGATCATTTCCTGGTATGGTACTAATGGGGCGTTTGGCATGAATGGCCTTCAGGCCGTCCTGCCGCTTGGCATGTATGTGTTCTTCCCTGACGGAGTATCGCTGGATAAGAATCGTATGATCCAGATTGACAGTAATGCCCAACTCGGTGGAGGTGTGGCGCCGCAAATACGGGTGCCCATCAATGAAGATACAGTTGCCCGGTCAATAGCCGGGGAGGATGTTCAGCTGACCTATGCGCTGAAATGGCTGGATGATCAGCAGAAACCGCAAACTCCCGTGACAACTGCTACGCCCAAACAGCAGGCTTCACCGGGAATCGCAATTCTCGTTCTGATGCTAGGTCTCCTTGTCCTTATCGCTGGACGGAAGTAATTTTTTTTAAAAGTGTTCTGCGGACAAGGGATAACAAAGATTAAAGAAAGAGGGCTATCGGTTTGTTTTTCGTTTTTATGAGTCTCAAATACATTAGTCATCGTGCGGACATGGATAGCTTAGCAATGTATTGCCGGCATTCTGGGAATCAACGTATCTTCTAAATACTGGTATTTTGTTTTTTCACGCGGGATTTTCAGCATTCTGACATGAAAGAGAAAAGTATATCATTTTCGATGATAGACGATGCTGTGCGACATTTTAGAGTTTTTTTATGCCCTGCACCGTTATTACAGAAGCGATGGATGATGCTCCATTTACCTTGAAGCATGCTCATATCTGGTTCCTCTCAGCGATGGGGATCTTCCTTGACGGTTTTGATCTTTTTGTCATGTCAATCGCTTTGCCGCTCATCATTGTTCAGTTTTCCGCAACACCACTTGAACAGGGCATTGTCGGTGCTGCAGCAGTTATCGGGGCAATTTTCGGAGCACTTATTGGGGGCAGACTCTGCGACCGTTTCGGCCGGAAGAAGGTCTTTTTATTCGATCTTCTTATATTCATTATTTTTGCCATCCTGTCATCCTTTGCCTGGAGTATTGAGTCTCTCATTATCTTCCGGTTCTTGCTCGGTGTAGGTATCGGTGCGGATTATCCGGTCTGCGCATCATATGTAAGTGAATTCATGCCGAAACGGATACGGGGCCGGATGCTGATCGCTGCATTCAGTTTCCAGGCAGTCGGTATTTTTGTTGCAGCCGCTATCGGACTTTTTATTCTTGCTATGCACCCGTCCGAATCGGCATGGCGATGGATGCTTGTTGCCGGCGCTGTCCCTGCGATTGTAATCCTTGTACTGCGACGGGCCATTCCTGAGAGCGCCCGGTGGCATATCCAGCGGAAGGAATGGAAACTTGCAATGGGTGTCGTCCGTTACCTTATCCCGGATTTCACGATGAAAAAACCGTTCAAACCTCCGGTTGAAGATATTGTTCAGAAAAAGCAGGAAACAGTGCCGGCGTGGCATTCTTACCTGAGCTTGTATGCTGAACTTTTTTCAA
The DNA here is from genome assembly GCA_041645055.1 of Methanoregula sp. GTDB lineage: Archaea > Halobacteriota > Methanomicrobia > Methanomicrobiales > Methanospirillaceae > Methanoregula. The sequence goes on from JBAZQT010000037.1 coordinate 3,037, forward strand.
AAAAGGACCTGCGCAGGACCATTCTTATTACCGTTCCGTGGTTTTTTATGGATTTTGCCTTTTATGGCGTCGGGATATTCACACCGATCCTCATCACAGCCATGATAGGCACTCAAGGTGTCGGGTTAAATTTCATAGCGCAGGACTTCTACTCTTCTGAATATACAGTCTTGCTTGATGTATTTTTAGTCATTGGGTTTATTCTCAGTATTCTCTTTATTGAGAGGATCGGCAGGATACGACTCCAGCTTGCCGGTTTTATTGGTATGGCAGTGGGGATGTTCATTCTTGCCGCATCGCAATCCGGTTCACAGACTATCATCGCTCTCGCGTTTGTAGGGTTTGGCCTTTTTAACCTTCTCCAGAACTTTGGGCCGAATGCAACAACGTTTCTCCTTCCCGCAGAGCTCTTCTCTACCCGTCTCCGTGCAACTGCACACGGATTTGCGGCGGGGCTTGCCAAGGTAGGGGCAGCCTGCGGGATTATCTTTGTCCCGTTGATGACCGCATCTTATGGTGTACGAAATACCGTCATCTTCATGGGAATTATCTGTATCGTTGCATTTGTCGTGACCTGGTTTACCCGTATTGATATGACCGGACGCTCCCTTGAGGAACTTGAGGATGCTGGCAATACTCCTGCTCCATAAGGACCATCCCGGTCAAATATCATAACTGATGATAAATGAACGGGTCGATTGCAACTCCCTTTTTTAATCAGAATAGAGCCTCCCGGATATAAACCGCTATACTGTGCTGTAATCGACAAAATGATTTCAGTCATTGTGTTATCTTAAAAAAAGAGAGAAGGATTCAAAGGATTCATCTGGTTTTTGTTGATTCAAAGATAGATAACCACCCAATAACCATCAGCGAAAAACCTGCAGATACGAACGTACCGATAACGGGTAATACCGGGTTACTAATAAAAAACAATTCCCGGAGTGGATAGATCATGAACGTAAGAGCAAAGAGGAGTGTCCCAATAAGGATTTTCGGATACGCTAGAAGCGAGTGATTCAGACCGATAACAATCATGGATCCACAGGCAAAGAAATAGAGCAGCGTGATCAGTGTGGATGCACTAATCCCGTTAATGACAATAACCTCTAAGGGAATAATAAGGCAGATTACAAGTAGTCCCAAAAGGATATGTGGCGCAATCTGTTTTTTAGGAAGGCCTTTTTGGAATGCTACGGACATAATGAGTATAGAGGCGATCATACCGATGTCGATCAGGCTTGGAAAGACCATGTTTCGCTGGCCCATGAGGACATTGACATACCAGGCAATATTCGAAATTCCCCAAAGCCCAAGCCCCCCTGCAACATAGAGATGCGTTTCCTGGTTGCCACATCGATACCAAAAGTACAGGAAAACCAGTGCACCGGTGATTGCAGCAATAATCTGCAGGTAATTACTAATCGCAAGAAAAAACTTATCCGGAAGAAGCAGGATCATCAGAGCGAGTACGGCCGCAGCCCCAAAGATCACCAAGAAAAACCCGGTGATCAGTTTCAGTGCCGGACTAGTCTGGCACCCGGATTGATATTCTTGACCATTTATCATACAGTGTTTTTGATGTTATCTGCAAAAAGAGTTATGAAATTCTGGTATTTTCCGATAGCAAAAAGTGCAAATCAAAATCGGTTTGTAGTTTATTTTATTCAGAAGGCGAGAAACCAGATTAGTGTTCTTCCATATTTCCCTCAATTGAGGGTATATGGATTTGTTAAATTATCCATATCCTTACCGTTCTATTTTGGAGACTATGTAACCATACACGACCGTGCATATATGATAAAGAAAAAATGAAGATCCAATCATATGATATCATTTTCCTCTGTATTCTCCCTAAATATCTGTTGTAACGATGTTTGCAGAATATAACGCTAAGTTTGAAACTAATCGCGCAGCATTCCCAATCCCGGCGGATTATGCACTTTTACATTAACTGTCAACTAGTTGCACTAAATACTGCATTTTGTTACCTGTGCGCTATAGTAAATGGTACCTATCCGTTACAAATCTACAAACTTTTGAGACCATTTTGGTTTGAATAAAGATGCAGATCTGATACTGTCAAAAACGCAATAAAAAGAACATCACATAAAGGTTGTCCATTAGTATTATGGTCCGGGGAAAATCATAGAATAGAAGATGACTGAGAAAAAGTACGAATCATTGAAGATTGAAAATATTGTTGCATCCGGTGTCATCGCAGAATCTATTGATCTTGTTACGTTATCTGAAAAGGTTAAGAACTGCGAACTCAACAAGAAAAGATTTCCAGGTGCAGTATATCGTATAGAGAATCCCAAGATTGCTGCCCTGATCTTTTCGACAGGAAAAATCGTGCTAACCGGCATCCGTAACGATAAGGCGTTAGCAGATGGACTTGCGATCGTCATGAAGTCGGTAAAAGGGGCAGGTATTGAAACCCTCAAGGAGCCCAAAGTTGCGATCACCAATATGGTCTGTTCGTACAATCTCGGTAAATACATCAATCTCAATAAGGTAGTTATCACACTCAATGTCGAAAATATCGAGTACGAACCCGAACAGTTCCCCGGGCTTGTGTACAGGATAAAAGATCCCAAGATCGTTGTTTTAATCTTCTCTTCAGGAAAGATCATTCTCACTGGTGGCAAGAACCTCGAAGACATCAAGAGGGGATTAGACGTTCTTGAACATAAACTTGAGAGCGCCCTCTAAAACAAAAATAATTCTTTGGAATTCATCATAATCCCGTTTTTACACAACAATAAGGGCCGCATTGGTTTCCACAAATAAAAAAACATCATTTTTTCGACACGCAAAAGAAATATCAATCTCACGTGGTGAAAAAATTTTCACACTTTTTTTGATATCCCCCTTTAAAAAAAAGAGTGACTTCGAAAAAATCAGAAAATTTTTCTCAGTTTTTATACCAATGGTGATGGCTCGCGGTCTCCAACAACGGGCAATTTTGTTGGCTTGATGAGAACGGGCTCATCTGATATCCGGATCTTTTCGATGATGAGATCTTTTCCCTTGTGAGTCATAGCAAAGACCGGAATCGAGATCCCTGCCTGCACCAGTGCAAGTGGCCCGGCGATCTCCCGGATGGGTCTGGATGCACATGCAGTGACCAGATCCGATGCTCCGACAAGCCGGGCTGCTTCTACTCTGGATAATCCACTAACATGCACAGCCACAATGAACGTGTCCGGGTATGCAGCGCGGATCGCTTCAGCTTCGGCTGGTGCTGCAACGGTTACAGCAATACGACGGAATCCTTTGAGATGAGAAAGTGCAACACCTGATTGCTGATCGATCCGTGCATTGTTTCGGTCAAGGACGTATCCCCCGTTCTCTTCAATCCGGTTGATGACAGACTGATGCGGGGAAGTCGACACGAGACCTGACATTCTGCCCCCAATTCCCTGTACCATTTCCGGCGTAGTGGCAACCACGGTGCCTGCGCCATCACATGCGATAACTGCTGCGTCAAGTTTACCGGACTGGATTCCAAAACTGATCAGTTCCGAGGCTCCAAACCCTACAAATGGTCGCATATCCAGTATTTCGCGTGCGGGAGTGCACATCCCAAATCCACGGATGCGGTGTTCGATGTTTGCTTTTACCGCTTCCGGCGTAATTTCCGGTACGGGAAATGCAAATCGTTTTGCAAGCGGGCAGTCTCCAATGATCGGTTTTCCGACTTCGACTACTTTCCCGTCACGAACAATTACACGACATCTTCCAATCGCTTCGATGATATGCTCGTCTTTACTCGCTGTCATGACTACAAGTCCTTAAGGATAATACTTAACGTTAATATTTAGATTCGCGGTTACTGATCAAGTTTGTATACAACTGTAGTGTGTACGAATAACTATCAGACAACAATGCTGATATTTTTGTATGGGAACCGGTACGCGACTCTGGGAGATTGATTTTTTCAGAGGCATTGCGATCCTGATGATGGTATTGTTCCATACGGTATTTGATATTAGTTTTTTTATGATTGCTCCCCTTAATGTGTCGACTGGTTTCTGGCGAATCTTTGCTTATGCAACCGCTTCGCTCTTCCTTCTGATTGTCGGAGTATCGCTGATTGTCAGCCATGCGAGGGCACAACAAAAAATCTCCGGATTTCCCCTCGCGCTAAAATTTGTTTATCGCGGAGTTTTTATCTTCGCGCTCGGACTTTTAGTCACATTAGGGACTTGGTTGTACCTGCGGGAAGGATTTGTGATCTTTGGTATCCTGCACCTTATCGGGATTTCTGTTCTGCTATCCCCGCTCTTTTTCCGTTTCAGGAAACTGAATATTCCGCTCGGACTCGCTTGCATTCTCATTGGATGGATAATTTCAGGCATGAGTGGTCCGGCAATTCTGCTGCCACTGGGAATTATGCCGCCCGGTTTCACCTCAGTTGATTATACGCCGCTCTTCCCATGGTTCGGCATAGTTTTGATCGGTATGGGTATTGGCGAGTATCTTTACACGGGCGGTGAACGGCAATTCTCCCTCCGGCAATTACCGGATTTTCTTGTCAGCCCCTTGTCGTTTTTCGGCAGGCATTCACTGGTGATATATCTGATTCACCAGCCAATCATCATTTTCATCCTGGCTCTTGCAACCGGAACCAAATTGCTGTGAATAGGTGCAGGGTTTAATTGTATATAGTGGGTATTCTCGTTGACTCCTATACATTTCATGAAACCGGCTGAATAATATACATTGAATGATGTGAAATTGGGGAGATCCCGATATTCTTTCACAACCTATTTACCACACCACACAGAATTTTTCTGTCCAATGACCGCACGCCCGGTTTCGCCAGAATGCAAAAGAAGTCATGTACATTTAGCGGTTATTTTATGCATCGTAATGCTCGCGATGCTGGCAGTGACTGGTTGTACATCACTTTTTGATAAAATGAACAAGACCGGGAATGCCACACCCTCCCTGCAGCAGTCCGCGGCAAGCTACAAAGTGACTATTGCCCAACCGGATAGCACATCAAAATCCATCAAAATGGATACCGATGTGTATAATATCGGAGAAGTTGTCGAATTTTATATACTCAATGAAGGGACGGGAAAACTTGCCTGTTCAAACGATCCTCCGACATTTTTGGTAAAATTCCAGACCGACAGTGGTAAATGGGCTACGCGTGTGGGAACTGATAAACCGGTTGAGACCAATAAAACTTATCTCGAACCCGGGAAATCCACCACAATGTACCGGTTCGTCACCAATGGATGGGAGCCCAACCGTTACCGCATCGTATCGGATTGTGGCGTATATCGCGAATTCCTGCTCCGGCCTGCACCGACCCCGGTGCCAACAGTGTGTCCCCAAAAAAAGAATGAATCGTTATGGGTTCGCATAAATCCGATTGAGGATCAGTATGCCGACATAAAATTCTCTCTTGGCGGGACAACGAACCAGGCTGTTGGTGAAGAACTCAGATATCTTGTATTTCCTACAGGAACGCTACCAAAAGATCTCAATCAGGGATCTGAAAAACCCTTGTCAACGCGGGTATCTGAAGGAATATGCGGTGAAAATGTATGGTCTGTTGATGTCGACGTAAAAAATCCTAAGGAATACTATATTATGATCTCGGCTGGTTCCCTGAACTCCACAGCATTAAGGCGATTTAACGTACTTCCCATACCTCCACCATAATCCGCTTCCTTTTTTGTAAATGGTAATGGTCAAGGGAAAACTCCATGAGGGTGGCCGACACAAAAATGTGAGAGATTACATCCCATGCTCCTCGAAATATTTACCCTCTCTCTTGAACCCGTTGACCCGATACAATTTTCTGTCGCTGAGTTCCGGTCTTACTTTGCCGGAAAACTGGATGAGTATACTGCTCTTCACAAGGGCAATGCCACCGGATTTATACACCGCTACCCGGTTGTGCAGTGCAAACAAATCAAAAACACGCTCATAATTATTGGCATCAGTCAGGGTGCAGCATTACTCGAACAACTATCAGTGAATCAGAAAGAAATTTCTGAGGGAAGGAACAGGTGTACAATTCTTACACGTGATACCACTATCCGTAAAGAAGAGTTCGGGATTTCCGGTATTACCCATACGTATGAATTTCAGACGCCATGGCTTGCGTTAAACCAGCAAAATGCTAAGAAGTTCTATGATCTTAAAGGCAAACCTGAACGGGACGCATTCATAAAAAAGATCCTTGTAGGTAACTTAACAACGCTCTCAAAGTCACTGGACTACAAAATTCCTGTCCCGATTTCCTGTGAAGCAAAGATGAAATTCCGGATCGATTGGATCGAGCGTGAAAGTGTCATGGTCTTTTTGGGGAAGTTCCAGACAAATCTCCGGATTCCGGATTATTTCGGCATAGGCCAATCCGTTTCGCTAGGGTTTGGTACAATACGGGAACTGCGTCCGGAATAGAAAGGTCAACTCCAATGAGTCATGTCTTCTGGAATGAGACTCACCGATAAACAAGAATTTATGGACTAATGTAAATACATTTTTTCCGTTATACTCATGATCACCCTGCGGAATCTTATTCCTGAAGATATCCCCCGGATAAAATCCTGGCCCCCGTATCCCCCTGAGTTTTCAGAACTGGATTATTCCCTGAGGGACGGTGGATGGCTTGATGAATATTGCACAAAAGCCGGCACTGAAATTTTTGTTGCAGAGGATGAGGGCAGGATAGCCGGTTTTTCTATAATCTCCAAAGAAGATGGCAATTCTGCGGAATTCCGTATTGCCCTTCATCCCGGAAATATCGGTAATGGAATGGGCAAGACCCAGACTCTTCTCACTCTTTATCGTGGCTTTTCCGACCCGGATATTTCCTTAATCCGGCTGATTGTGCGGAAGAATAATACCCGTGCCAGAAAAATGTATGAAAACCTCATGTTCCGGCATACCGGTGAAAGTAAGTCTATTGTCAACGGCCGAATGGTGGAATTCTTTACTATGATGATCGACAGAAAAACATTTGAGATGGTGAGCACGACATGAATGAAGCCTTACTTGTTATAGATGTCCAGAATGAATATTTTACCGGTAAATTACCGGTTACGTATCCTCAACGGAGTTTTGAAAATATATTAAACGCGATGGATCACGCCCGTAAGCACAACATACCCGTTATTGTGATCCAGCACACAAACCCATCGACTGACGCCAGCACATTCAGGAAAGGTTCACCAATGTGGGAACTCCATGATGAGATCAAGCGGCGAACTGCTGATGTCATTATTGAAAAGACCCTACCCGGAAGTTTTACCGGCACCAATCTGGATGTTTGGTTAAAGGAAAAGAAAATTTCCACTATAACCATTGCCGGGTATATGACCCAGATGTGTTGCGACACAACTGCCCGTCAGGCTTTTCACCGTGGTTATGCAGTGCAGTTCCTTTCGGATGCAACAGGGACATTATCGATAACAAATTCTGCCGGCATGATAAGTGATGCAGACCTCCATCGTGCAATTCTCGTGACCCAGCAGCAGCGTTTCTCCAAGGTGTTGATGACCGCTGAATGGATTGCTCAAATTTCACGACCCTCATAATATCCCCATGTCTCTATCGAGTTTGCCCGTTAAAAAAAAAGAAGAAGAAACCCAATATGTGATCGCTCACAAATATCCATCCGGATATCTGTACCATGTTCTGGGTGATTCTTGCGGGTATTGGTGCGTGCACCAATGCAGCATATTATATTGCCAATAAAAAATTCCTGCAGGTAATGGATCCCAATATACTTGCGGCCACCGGGTTCATTTTTACTTCAGCAATCCTTCTTGGTATATCATTTTTTCAAGGTGTTCCTTCTATCGGACCGCAGTTTCTGCTTGCGGTTCTGGTTACAACTTTTTTAAATATTCTTGCCACAACTCTCACATTCCGTGCCCTTGCATCAACCGATATTTCCCTTGCCATACCGATGCTCTCATTTACCCCGCTTTTTCTTGTAGGTACTGCGGCTTTAATCCTCCATGAAATGCCGTCTTTAATCGGTATGGCCGGAATTGTGATCATTGTTGCCGGTTCATATATCCTGAATACGGCAGATGAACACGAGAGAATCACTGATCCATTCCGGGCAATGATCTCTCATCCCGGTGTCCTTTCTATGCTGGTAGTGGCATTCCTCTACGCAATTGCAATAAATTTTGATAAGATGGTGATGCAGAATTCCGATACTGTCTTTGGATCAGGTATCGTTTTTCTCCTTCTGGGAATTGCTTTTGTTATCATTTTCATGATAAGTCATCTGCGGTCGAACGAAAGTTTCCATCAACCTGTTTCGCCCGCTATATCGATATTGCCAAAAAATCGTTCCTTATTCCGGTGGCAGGATGTAATAAATGCCGGTTTGTTTATCGGGATTGTCATCACTATAGAAGCGGTTGTTATCAATACCGCTTATTCCCAACAAATCGTCCCTTACGTTATTGCAATTAAACGGATGAGTATCATTCTCATTGTGGTTTACGGAGCATTTGTTTTTCGTGAGAAAGATGTCATACGGCGATTGTCGGGTGCCGGACTGATGCTCTTTGGTGCAGTGCTGATTCTCCTGTTCCCTTGAAAACCGCTATGCTACTCGATAAACAGTGGCACATCCCGGAACTCCCCGACATCAAACACTCCCCGTTCCGTAATGCGGAGCGAGGGGATGACCGTTAATGAAAGGAACGAGAGGTACATGAACGGATCTTCAATACCGCCCATTTTATCGGTGACCTCATGCAGTTTCTGCAATCGGGTGGCAACGTCCGGATACGGCAACGTTGACATCAACCCGCCGCAGTCCAGCGGGAGATTTGTTTCTTCATCGCCAAAAACAGCGGCCATCCCACCCTGCATCCCGATCACTGCTCTAATCGCCCGGAGGATCGCATCATCGCTGGTTCCGACAGCAATCACGTTATGTGCATCATGGGCAACACTTGATGCTATTGCTCCTGTAGCAAACTTAAATCCCCGGACCAGTCCCACGCCACAGGCTCCGTTGCCATACCTGTTGCAGACAACAACTTTGAGAATATCATTTTTAAAAAGTGCAGCACTTTCAACCGGCAGAACCAGTGATTCTGTTACGATCTGGTGTGGAATAATCCCAATCACGCGTACAGTTCCGATACTTCGAATACGTATCGCATCACCAGAAGGAACCGTACACCGGAACGTGGATTGCAGGGTGGTTTCCGTGCCCGGTGGTATATCAGTAAGTATCTTTCCGGCAACAAACACCTGACCAACAATAAACTTCTGCGGATCATCGATTACGCAGAAATCTGCACGACGTCCGGGAGCAAGTGCCCCGCGATCCTGAAGCCCGAACCGTTCTGCTGCTGAGAGTGTGGCCATACGTATTGCAAGTTCCGGCTTAACTCCACAGGCAATTGCCTTTCTTATGCAGCGATCAATATGTCCGTCCTGCATCAGGAGATCCACATGGCAATCGTCAGTAGCAAAGCAACAGCGGGAGACCGTGAGCGGGGAGATAAGTGAGGCGAGTTCTTCAATATTGTGTTCCGTCGAACCTTCCCTGATATAGATGTACATCCCTTTCTTTAGTTTTTCTTCTACCTCTCCTTTACGGGTGCATTCGTGATCGCTCTGGAGTCCGGCAAGGATGTAAGCATTCAGATCTTTTCCCAAAAGCATTGGGGCGTGTCCATCCCTTAGGGAAAAAATCTCCAGTTTCTTTCCAATATCCGTGTTGCCGCCAAGAACTCCGGGAAAGTTCATCATTTCGCCAAGACCTGATACACCCTCCCGGTTTTTGAACCGTGCCAGATCGGGAGCGTCCAATACAGCCCCTCCAACATCCATAGGTGTTGCCGGAACGCAGGACGGCAGCATATACCTTATATCGAGGGGAAGTTCTGCACGCTGGGAGAGCATAAACTCGATACCCGCTGCACCTGCAACATTGGCAATCTCGTGGGGATCGGCAATTACCATTGCAGTCCCGTGCTGAGCGACCAGCCGGGCATACTCTCGGGGAGTGAGAAGCGAGCTCTCGATATGAACATGAGCATCAATCAGCCCGGGAACGATGTACCTGCCGGAAAGATCATATTCTTTTTTTCCTGTATAGTCTCCAATTCCCAGGACAATACCATCTTTTACCGCAAGCGTACCTTTGTCCCATGTGCAGGTGAACGGATTGAAAATACTCGCGTTTGAAAATATTACATCCGCAGGTGAATTACCCCGGGCTGCATTGATCATATCCAAAGAAAAAACTGTCATGAAAATTACCTTCCGAGATTCCGGATTACGGTTCTTTTGCATTCACCATTCTGAATCCGGTTGATTGGGATATATGAGTTCCCTGAATCAAGCGGTGCCATCAGCAAAAGATCAATTTTTCTTTTTTTTAAGGTGACTGGAGAGTTAACGATTAGGTACTCCCGCAAGAGAAAATCTTTGATTAGGTTACTGGTCGCTTTCATCCACCCATCAGCAACAATAAAGTTCCAGATATGGTTCGTTAATTTCTCCCCATTGCTGTACCGGGCATTTTCAATCGTTGGCAATGCACTGCCGGGGAATATTACGCTCAGCATGCAGAGACGACGGAAGAATGGTCCGACCAGCTTAATCATGGTTCAATGGTAAAACTGCAAGCTTAAAAACGATATGGTTTTTTGGCATATCCGTTGGATTGACGAGAAATGATTCCAATTAATTATCCTGGATATCACTGTCGCTGGTGTGCTGATAATTATCTAAAATGGATGTTGTTGTTTTGCCGTAGATGCGGTGCGGATGATCTCTTTTAATTTAGAAAACTCCGCTTCCGGATTTCCCTCACGCTGGACATACGCATCCACGCAACCGGTAAGCGAGTTTTTTAACTCTTCATCCAGTTCGTTTCCAGAATACAGGATGAGTTGCGCTGTACATCCATGGGACCGCAGGAATTGTAAAAGAGAACCCCCATCCATTCCGGGCATAGAAAAGTCGCATACAATGGAATCGAACTTCTGCATTTGCGCGAGTTCAAGTGCAGCAAATGGAGAATCACACATTTGTATACTAAAATCTCCATCCCTTCCGATTTCTAAACTAATGATCTCTAACAATTCAGGATCATCGTCAATGAGGAGTACAGAGATCATTAAAGGCCGCCACTGTATCATTATACAAATACCGGATTGCTCTAAAAACTATCGGCTTTACATCCGGCAAGTGTTTCATCTTTCTTTAGTTTGGACCCCCCTGAAGTAATCCGGCATGATTGTTCTGTAAAACTAATAGTCCGCTATGCAATATCTTATGGTATCCTTCCCCCTAACTATATGCAAACCGGCAAATCTGTAATCTCTCCATTGTAAAAAATACTGGAATTTTATAAGAGAGCCGTATCAAAGGTGGAATTAATACATGGGGTTTACGTTTTTCTTTAGGGATTTCCAGACACTTGATCTTATTCGTGAACATGTACTTCCCGTAATTGGATTGCGAAGGTACATCAATGTCTGGAGTGCAGGGTGTTCAACCGGACAGGAACCCTATACCATTGCAATTCTTTTACGGGAAAATATGGGCCCGATGTTGTTTAGGAATGTGAAACTCCTTGCTTCAGATATTGATGAGAATAACCAGTATGGGACAATAATTCGAAATGGAAGCTACCCGGCAAAAGAATTAGAGCGTATCCCACCAGAGATCTTCAAGCGATATTTTTCTGAAGATCCGACTAACCCGGGGCACTTCTTGGTAGATGAAGAGATTAGAAAAAGAGTGGAATTCCAGCAGCATAATCTCTTGCTGTTAAAGCCTGTTCGGGAAGATTTGAGCCTGATAGTCTGCAAGAATGTACTGCTCCATTTTTCTGAAGAAGAAAGGATCAATGTTCTGAAAATGTATTATCATGCTTTGAATGAATCCGGTTTTTTGATAGTTGAGCATACCCAGAAAATGCCTGCGTCACTCCAGGGACATTTTGAACAGGTTGTACCTTATGCACAGCTTTTCCGGAAGGTGAACGGGTTTACATGAAGATTGCGAATCTTACCCTGGGAAGTGATATCTATACCTCCAATGCTTACCTGCTCACTGGTACCTGGAATGCAATTCCTGATGTGAACACACTTGTTGATACGGGCAGGGACCCAAAAATTATCGAGGCAATTCATAATTATCCTACTGGCGTGGGAAAGCGGAGAGTCGATCAGGTTATCCTGACTCATTCCCACTATGATCATGCGTCTATGGTGCAGGCAATCAAAAAAGAGTTTGGCCCCGTAGTGCGTGGATGTTCTCCGAATTTTGAAGGAACAGATCGGGTCTTAAAAGATGGTGACCGAATCAGGGTTGCTGATCTTGATGCCACGGTGATTTTAACCCCCGGCCACAGCAATGATTCCCTCTGCCTGTACTGCGAGCAGGAAGGGATTCTTTTTATCGGCGATACACCGATTATCATCCGGACCCGGGACAACACGTACGAAGATGCGTTTATTGATTCTCTTGAGAGGATTGCAGCTCTTAATGTTACTGCTATCTATCCCGGTCATGGCAGTCCGGTCCTGTCACGCTGCAACGAGCTGATACGCCAGTCGCTTGCCAATGTTTCGGTAAAACACTGAACCCTGCCAGTAGTTTCCTATGGGAGGATTTAACATACCCGGGTGTTTTTAGCCAATTGCTCAAGAACATTTCATTTTCTCTTTCAAACCATTCGAATGAAAGCTATTTCAATTTGCACGAATTGGAACTGATACCTTTTTATTTCCACATCACTCACCAGCCATTTTATTGATGCTAAATACTCAACGAGGATTTATATGTCCTTCAGCTAATCATTTGAATCACTAGCACCCTTGAACGATGGATGCTGTATCTTTCACATTCTCTTTTTTTATGCAGGATACAGCGGGCACCCGTGCATGGAAAGATAACCCGGATGGAGGTGGAGATTATGGCCAGTAAACCGGAAAACCAACAACAACGTTTTGCGTTTATTACCAAATCCCCATACAGATGGCAGATCCTCATTGGTGTGACTACGGCAATTGCCCTGTTATTTAACTTTTTTAGTCTGAATCTTGGGGATTCAGCGGTGAGCAACCACCTCCTCTATATCCCGATCGTTATTACCGCGTACGCATATCCCCGGAAAGGAACTTTTTTTGCTCTTTTCATTTCAGGTGCATACCTTCTCATGGTGTATGGCATCCGATCAGCGTATCCTGATGATCTCTTCGCCGCATCAGTCCGGTTTTATATGTTTGTTCTGGTCGGTGTTGTTGTATCGTATCTATCAATGCGAATCAAAAAAGAGGAGCAGAAATATCACCGGATTTTCGAACAATCATATACCGGTATCTTTCTGTGTGATCCAACAACTCATACCATAATACAGGCAAACCAGCATACGGAAGATATCCTGGGATATACCCCGGAAGAACTTATAGGAATGCCCATTTCCACATTTTTTACCGAGTATGATATGAAACTACTGGAACGATCGTATTTTACTGTTATGAAAAACCCCGTAGTCCAGCAATCCCATGAGATACCCGCACTAAGAAAAGACGGAACGATAATTCATATGAGCCTCTCGTTTTCCGGTATCCCGGATGAACGGGGAATTTGTGAATATATAATCATACTGTTACAGGATATTACCGAGAGACGGCGCTCAGAAGAAATCATACAGCAACAGGCTGCGGCAATGAAAACCTCGAGAGATGGAATGGCTATTTTGAGCGCTACCGGAGAGACTTACTATCTCAATGATGCGTTCTATAGCTTGTTTGGCTATCCTGATTCCCGGTGGAAACCCGGATTCTCGTTTGATCAGTTCTTTCCAGCATTTGAATTAAAACGGTTGAAAGAAGAGATCTTCCCGGCTCTGAAGTGTGATGGACAGTGGCGTGGGGAAATTACCGGTAGCCGTAGAGACACAACCACTTTCCCCCTGGAAATATCCTTAGGCCTGATTGAGAGTGGAGGAATATTCTGCATCGTACACAACATTTCGGAACGTAAACAGGTAATGCAGGCACTTGAGCGGGTGAACCGGAAACTCAGTCTCCTCTCTACCATAACCCGTAATGACATCACCAACCAGATCTTTACGATTCTCGGGTACCTCCAGATAGCAAAAGATCTCAGACCGGATGAGGATGTATCCCCCTATCTCGATAAAATCGAAGGGTCAATGCAGGTGATTAGCGATCGCATTGCATTTACCGGCAATTACCAGAACATGGGACTATCCCCTCCGGTCTGGCAGGATTTGAACGAAGTATTCCTGTATGCAATCTCACACCTTGATCTTGGAAACATCACCCGGAAGACAAACATTGACGCGATACAGGTGTTTGCCGATCCTATGCTGGAAAAAGCGCTTTTTAATCTCGTAAAGAATACATGTCTGCATGCAAAGAATGCAACAGAGATCCGGTTTATCTACCGGGAATCTCCCCATGGTCTTATTATTGTGTATGAAGATAATGGCTCAGGTATCCCGCTTGATCAAAAGGATACAATCTTTGCTCCGGACATCCGTCCGGCAGGAGGTTTCGGACTCTTCTTTGTCCGGGAGATCCTTGCCATTACAGAAATTACCATCAATGAAGTGGGCGATCCAGGAAAAGGGGCACGGTTTGAGATCACGGTACCAAAAGGTGCCTACCGGTTTGTGGACTCATTATCTGCCTCTCTAAAATCCCAGCTCCCCCCGGCATGTATTCAGGAAATCAGAAACGAGAAATTGCCATGATTCGCGTGCTCTATGTTGATGATGAACCGGATCTGCTGGAGATTGGCAAACTCTACCTTGAAGAATCCGGAGATTTTTCCATCACCATAATTGATTCTGCACGGGCCGGTCTTGCCCTTCTTAAAAAAGATCAATTTGATGCAGTAATCTCTGATTACCAGATGCCTGCAATGGATGGGATTGAATTATTAAAAACAATCCGCAGCACCGGGGATGATATACCATTTATTATCTTTACCGGGCGAGGGCGCGAGGAAATTGTGATTGAAGCCTTAAACAGCGGGGCTGATTTCTATCTCCAGAAAGGTGGTGATCCGGTCGCCCAGTTTGCCGAGCTCAGACATAAGATACTTAGCGCAATTGGGAGTCACCGGGCTGATCAAAAAATCCGCGAGAAGACTGAGGAGCTGGACCGTTTTTTTGAAAATGCTCTTGATCTGTTATGCATCGCAGATACCAAAGGCAATCTGCGACGTCTCAGCCGGCAATGGGAAACAACATTAGGGTTTTTGCGCTCTGATATGAAGGGAAAATCATTTTTTTATTTTGTCCATCCTGACGACATTACTTCTACACAGGAAGTAGTAGCAAAATTAT
Organism: Methanoregula sp.; assembly: GCA_041645055.1. Taxonomy (GTDB): domain Archaea; phylum Halobacteriota; class Methanomicrobia; order Methanomicrobiales; family Methanospirillaceae; genus Methanoregula. Next base: position 18,380 of record JBAZQT010000037.1, read on the forward strand.
CTGCCGGTGAAACGACAATCAATTTTGTGAATCGTTTTCGGTGCAGGGACGGGAGCTATCGTCATATCGAATGGCGATCGTACCCTATCGGGAACCTGATTTATGCTGCTGCCATGGACATCACGGACCGGATAAAAGCTGAAGACGATGCGAAAAGATCTCATGAAGAACTTGAGGCTTCATACGAGGAACTTACTGCTACATCTGACTCCCTTCGTAATGCACTTAAAACCCTGGCAGAGAAAGAGAATCTTTATCGCACACTCTTTCACGAGATGCTCAATGGTTTTGCAGTCCATGAGATTATCTGCGATGAGAATGACATACCCCGCGATTACCGGTTCTTAGAAGTCAATGAAGCCTTCGAACATATGACGGGACTTCACAAGGATAACCTGATAGGAAAAACAGTGCTCGAAGTGATGCCGGAAACTGAATCTTCATGGATTGAGCGTTACGGTCATGTTGCATTAACCGGTATACCGGATCGTTTTGATAATTATTCCCGGGTACTGAACAAGTACTTTGAAGTAACTACGTATCAGAATGCCCCCCGTCAGTTCACAACAATTATTTCTGATGTTACGGATAGGAAATTCGCTGAACACGCCATACAGGATAGCGAACGAAAATATCGGAACCTGTACCAGTACGCCCAGGTAGGATTGTTTGAGACAAGTCTTAAAGACGGGACGGTTATTGCCTGCAACGATCGGTATGCCACCCTTGCAGGTTTTTCTTCGGCAAATGATGCGATAGGAATGAATATTGTCCACCTTTATGCGAATGTTGATGATCGCGTAGAAATAATTCGTATTCTCAGAGAGCAGGGGCATATTGATGATCATATTGTCATGTTCAAAAACCATACTACGGGATTACCGTTCTGGGCACAATTTTCTGCAAGAATCGACCGTGAAAAGGATATTGCTGAAGGAACCATCATCGATATCAGCGAACAGAAACGGGCAGTTGCGGCGCTGACAGAGAATCATGATCGTTTTGAACAAATCTCCGGATACGGCCGTGAGATAATCTGGGAAGTGGATCCCGATGGACTCTTCACTTATGTCAGCCCTGCGTCACTTGCGATTATTGGTTATTCGCCAAAGGAACTCATAGGAAAAAAGTTTTTTTACGATTTGCACCCTCAGGATGGACGTGAAGCATTCAAAACATCTACTCTTAAGGCTTTTGCACAAAAGACCGTTTTATGCGATCTGATAAACGCCATGCAAACTAAAGACGGGCAGGTTGTCTGGATGTCTACAAATGGGATGCCAATCTTTGATGCATTCAATAATTTTCAAGGGTATCGTGGCTCAAACAGCGATATTACCGAGCGTAAGGAAGCAGATGAAATAAGAACCCGGTTCGGACGCATATTAGAGTCATCGTTGAACGAGATTTTTTTCTTTGATGCAGAAACGCTTCGTTTTGTTGATGTAAATCATGGTGCACGGGAAAATATTGGCTATTCCATGGAAGAGCTTCGTACCATGACTCCGCTTGATATTGCTACGGAATATACCAAGGAGTCATTTGAAAGCCTGCTTGCCCCATTGCGTTCTGGTGAGAAGGATATTCAGGTAGCATTTACCGTCCATAAACGAAAAGATGGATCTCTGTATCCCATTGAAGCCCATATCCAGTTTGCAGGAAATGAGGTTTTACCGGTCTTTGTTGCTATCATTCTTGATATTACCGAACGTAAGCAGACTGAAGAGACGCTCCGTCTGGCAAACTGGAAACTTAACCTGCTCTCGGGCATCACCCGGCACGACATCAACAACCAGCTGACGGTTTTGCTGGGTTACCTCTCCCTTCTTGAAATGAATCCGTCGGATCCTTCTCTTATGGATTATATCAGGAAGATGGACGCTTCAGCTAAACGTATCTCGTCAATGATCCAGTTCACCAAAGAATATGATGAGATTGGTATCACCTTGCCAGCCTGGCAGGATATTCGTACACAGGTCACAACTGCGGCAAAGGAGATCTCATTTGGAAAGATCCAGCTGAAAAACGATTTGCCTGCGGGTATGGAAGTATTTGCAGAACCATTGATCTTTAAAGTATTTTACAATCTGATGGACAACGCGGTACGTTATGGTGAAACGATTACTACTATATGGTTCTCTGTTGAAAATCGAAATGGAGATCAGATCATCATTTGTAAAGACGATGGTGTTGGAATCCCTGCAATGGAGAAGGAGAAGATCTTTTTGCGGGGCTTTGGGAAGAATACCGGGTTGGGATTAGCTCTCTCGCAGGAAATTCTTGAGATTACCGGCATTTCCATAGAAGAAACGGGCGAGCCAGGTAACGGAGCACAATTCGAGATTGCTGTGCCGAAAGGTATGTGGCGTTCAACAGGAAATAATGTGTGATGCCAGATACAATCCGGGTTCTTTATGTTGATGATGAACCCGCTCTGCTGGAGATAGGAAAACTATTCCTGGAAAAAAGTGGAGCATTTGCTGTCGATACCCTTGAATCCGCCATCGGCGCACTCAAACGTCTGAATATTGAAAAGTATGATGCGATTATATCCGATTACCATATGCCGGATATGGATGGCATTACATTTCTCAAGCAGCTCAAAGCATCCGGGGATACAACCCCATTCATTGTCTTTACCGGCAGGGGACGTGAAGAGATAGTTATTCAGGCACTTAATGACGGTGCTGATTTCTATATGCAGAAAGGAGGCGAGCCGAAATCACAGTTTGCCGAACTCAGTCATAAAATAAAAATCGCTGTTGAACGCAAACGTTCCGGTGATGCGCATAGGCAGGATGATCGCCGGCTCCAGGCCCTTGTGAATTTTTACCTGATGACCTCTGCGCCATTAAAAGAACTGATGAATTTTGCCATAGAAAAAGCAGTGGAAATTTCTGCAAGTTCAATGGGATATCTCGCTTTTGTGTCTGATGATGAGACCGTGCTCACCATGTATGCCTGGTCTGTACAGGCAATGAAAGAATGCAAGATGGATATAAAACCCATTGAATACCCTATCGACTCAACCGGCTTATGGGGAGAAGCTGTACGGCAGCGTCGTCCCGTTATTACTAATGATTACGCAGCTGAAAATCCATTAAAAAAAGGATACCCAAAAGGACATGTTCCCATTATCCGGCATATGAATATTCCGGTATTTGACGGTGACCATATTGTGATGGTTGCTGGAGTCGGAAATAAAACTTCAGACTATGATGAACGGGATATTCAGGAACTCTCGCTCATGATGAGTGGGTTATGGAATGTCGTAAAACAACGTAGAACAGAAGAGGAACTCTTAAGGAAAAATGAAGAACTTAACGCATCGTATGAGCAAATGACCGCAGCTGAAGAGGAACTCCGTGCCAATCTTAGCGAACTTACCCGGCAGGAACTGGCACTCCGCGAGAGTGAAGAGCGGTACCATCAGTTTTTCAAAACAACGTTAGACAGCGTGTTTATCACAACTGCCAATGATCAGTGGGTTGATTGTAATGATGCTTTAGTAGAGATTTTTGGTTATGAAAGTCGGGAAGACGTTTTTAGGGTTCCTGTCTCTTCGTTCTATGCACACCCGGAGGAACGGTCTGAATTTCTCAAGCTGGTTGAACGGGACGGATATGTAAAAGAGCATCCCCTGCAATTCAAGAAAAAAGATGGGACAATTCTTGACGGTCTCATTACTATCGTGCCCCAGAAAAAACTGGATGGTCCCCTTAAAGGTTTTATTGGGACTGTTCATGATATTACCGGGAAAAAACGAGTGTATTCCCAGCACTCCAGTCGTGAGCCGTTTGACAAAAAACGAGTGGAAAACCTGACGGATTATATTCTTGTCTATGATCAGGATGGGAAAATTCTCTATATCAATCCGGCTGCGATGAGAGTACTTGGATATAATGCAGAAACAATGATCGGTACTCCCTTACTTTCGTATGTGGCAGAAGAATTCCGAGAGATTATGACTGCCAAAATGGCGACACGTAAAGAGATGGATGAAATTCCAATCTATGAAATTGAGCTTCTCGCACAGGATGGGCTCCGAAGATTAGTATTTGTCAAAGGTACGCAGATCGAGTTTAACAATACCCCTGCCACCCTTCTGCTTCTCATTGATATTACCCTGCGAAAATTACTCGAAGACAAGCTTACTGAGCGTGCAGCAGAGCTTGAAATGATCTCAACTGCCTTCCGGATGGCAAATAAAAAACTCAAACTTATTTCCGGCATCACCCGGCACGACATCAACAACCAGCTTACGGTGATTATTGGGTATCTAGAATTGATGGAAAATACTCAGCCGGATCCCGTTCTCAATAATTATTTTTTAAAGGTTATTGCCGCTGCAAAACGGATCTCTTCCATGATCCGGTTCGCTAGGGAATATGAGGAGATAGGAATTACGGTCCCTGCCTGGCAGGATATCAGCACACTTGTAAACACGGTGATAAAAGAAGCCCCGCTCGGGCAGGTTACGGTAAAAAATGATATCCCTGCCGGTACTGAAGTTTATGCCGATCCGCTGATTGCCAAGGTTTGTTACAACCTGATGGATAATGCGGTGCGATACGGCGGGAAGATCACAACTATCCGGTTTGCGTTTATAGAACGCAATGGCAATAATGTCATGGTATGTGAAGACGATGGTGTTGGTGTCGTTGTTGGGGAGAAGGAGAAGATTTTTGACCGGGGATTTGGGAAGAACACAGGTTTAGGTTTAGCCCTTTCACGGGAGATTCTCGATATAACGGGTATCACTATCCGCGAAACTGGCGAACCGGGTAAGGGAGCCCGGTTTGAGATGATGGTGCCGAATGGGGCGTACCGGTTCAATAGCACATCGTAAAGAATCCTTACCCAATAAAAAAAGTGTGAGTATGATCCCCTATCTATTCGACTCATCATTCATCCGCATTTTTTTATTAGCATCGCTCACAACGCTCCGATCCCTCAAACGACTTTTCACACAGCTGAACTTTAGCGAAATTATGCTTGCGAAAAAAAATCTCTCATTAGTTCTCTGGGGTCTAAAAACAAATCCTGCTTGAGGAAAAAACAGTATGACAAAATTGTAACCTTTTTTCAGAAGTTTTTTTTTCACCAATTTTCAGTATACAATTATCTCCGGTGATTCGGTCAACGAATTATTCTTGATCTATCTTCAATATTCACCTCTCGACATTGGACAAGAACATCAGGAAAAAGGGTGAAGTATCTTTTTATAAAACGAAAGACACCGCTTAAAAAAAATTCTGCAAAAATAATTTATGAAAAAAATTGCGCTCATGAATTACCGGGATAATCCCAAACTGTTTTTATGTCTTACAGAAAATCCGGAAAAATATGTTTGGTGTGCGAAAAAAATTGGAAATTATTTTTGAAAAAATGTACACATTCTTCCCCTCACACCAGAAATATTCAACACTAAAAAAACCGGAAAATTCCTCAAAATCACTGGATTCTCCGACGTGAACTCAATAGCGGGCAATCAAGGGCATTTGTAATCGTTTTCTCTTAATAAACCCCCTGGAATTTGTTTTAAAAAAAGTGACCAATAGAAGCCCGCTATTTTAACATGTTTTATTTGCTTTAAAACGCTTATTTTTCGAAAATACGCAATTTAATCGTTATTTTTCTGAGATGTTGACACCCCTTCCAAAAAATCCCAAAACTGGATTAGGAAATTGGCAATCGGAGCCCGTATGGGGCTCAGAATAGTGTATCTTTTGTAGCAGGCAATTTTCCAAATCTTATATTTCTTTGATGTGCTCCGGACCTCCTGTTCATGCAAATGCTCCAGGAGTTTTCGATCGAACATGGGTCTATTTTCTCATAATCAGAGCCCATATTGGAGAGATACGGAAAACAAAGCCCGCTAAATGCCCGGATTATGTGTTTTCTCGATCGCCGTTAACTCGGTTTTTTCAAGTGAGAAATGAGTTACTTTTTGCTTTGATATTGCTTGAGATATCTTGAAGTTTTTTAGGAGGAAAAGCATGGTTTCATAATTCAGTCATGAAGGTTTTAAGAATATTCGCAGATTCGATAAACAACCGGTTTTTTTATGAAGAAACAAAATTTTTATTGCTTTGATGTGAAGCGATTGGTTTCCAAGTATTTTTTTTAAAAGGTATAACTAAATTCATTTTCAAAAAGGTTGGCGCTGGTACAACATTCAAAAGTACCCGCTCCCACCAAAACAGGATTATATATCCCACTACTCATCATCCTCAAGATTCTGCCGTCCCGTCTTATCCCGGTCCAGCAACGCCGGGTCGATATGCCACTCACTCCTGCGCAGCAATCCATGAAGTGTACTCGCTTCGCGGATGGTCAGGTTCGTCCGTCCGAGAATCCTCCGGATGAGGATCATTGTATTTTCCCGCTTGAACTCCGGGTGATGTATCTCATCTAAGTACCGGTCAATGTGTTGGTACAAATGTGCCATATCATGGGGTGGGCAGAGAGCAAAACTGGGCAACGGCATATCTGAGAGTTCATAGCATACGACACCAACTGCATGCGAGAGGTTGAGGATTGGGTAATCTTCAGCGGTCGGGATTGTACAGATCATATCGCTGCGTTTTACCTCTTCGTTATTGAGCCCCCAGTTCTCCCGCCCGAACAGGATCGAGATTCGCCCATCAGTATTCTTTATTCGCTCGCGGATCTCTTTTGGAGAATAAAATGGCATTCGCATAGCACGGCAGACAGATTTGCTCACCGTACCCGTTGCAGCAATGACAATGTTGCTCCGGGCAAATACATCTTCAATCGTGCAGACTTCTGCGCTGTGGAGCACGTCATATGCATGGGAGGCTCGTGCATCTGCTTCATTACCCAGCTTACAGGGATTGATAAGCACGAGGCGGTGAAACCCAAAATTCTTCATTACCCGTGCGGCAAATCCCACATTACCTTCATAGATGGGTTCAACCAGCACGATGTCAATGTCGGGCATAAAAAATTACTGGATAGCATCAACGGTTGCTTTCAAAACCGCAGCGCCCTGATCGTAGACTGCATTTCCAACAACAATAGTATCTGCGTATTTACTCATCTGTGCAGCCTTCTCCGCAGAATTGATTCCGCCCCCATAATAAAGGATAGAATTATCGATAGCTTCTGAAGCCGCTTTTACCACATTCGGATCCCCAAACATCCCACTGTACTCAAGGTATACGATAGGGAAATGGAAGTAGTGGTCAGCGACAGTTGTATAGGCTGCAACTTCGTCGGCTTTCAAATTGCAGACCGCTTTTGTGACCTTTCCTACCGATGAGTTCGGGTTGAGCACAATGTAGGCCTCGGGAACTAAATATTCCCACGGGATATTTTTATTCTGTTGTTGTATCCACATCCGGTGTTTACCCACAATCCATTGGACATCCATCGAATTCAATACACTGGGAACAAAAACATAGTCAATACCCTGCATGAGTACAGCCTCAGGTCCTGCCGGCTCCATAACAAGAGGCAGGTTATAGGCCTTTAGCTGTTTTTGCAAAGCAGCAAGATTTTCTTTTGTTACATTGAGCGTCCCCGAGAGCATCAACGCATCGGTACCACTTGCGGCAATGGCATCGATATCCCCGGGTTTTAACTGCTTGTCAGGATCCAGTTTGGTCACATGCACCCAGTCTTTCCACTTCATCATTATACGTTTGTCCTGCTTCCCCATAAATCGTTGGCATTCCGGGATTGATGGTTTTTTCAGATCGGTTTGATATTTGTTTATCTGAAGGAGGAAAAAACATTGGAAAAATATGCAATTCTGCTGGTGAATCCGATACTATATATTCCATCAACAGTAATCGGAATGATACCGAGTGATCCTTAATGAAACTTCAGAAAAAATCACTTTTGGTTTTTGTCAGTCTGCTCATAACATTCCTGTTGGTTATCAGTATTTTTTTCTCAACAATACTCCTGTCAAGTTACAGCGCTCTTGAAGAGCAATATGTTGCAAAAGACCTTACCCAGGCTGTCAACAATCTTAACGATGAACTGTATTCCATGTCTGCTCTTGTATCTGTCTGGGGTCCCTGGGATGATACATATAATTTTGTGAACGGGAATTATCCCGGATATATCAAATCAAATCTTCAGGCCACGGCATTCGACACTCAACACCTAAACCTCATTATTATTACCAATGCCAAGGGTGAGATGCTTTTTTCAGGGGCATATGATCTTCAGAAAAAGGTGATGGTTCCGGTCCCGTCTTTCTTTTCCATGCCACTGGATCCAAAAAATCCCCTGATGAATATGTCGGATCCCCATCATATTACTGCAGGAGTCCTCATGCTCCCCGGCGATCCGATGCTCATAGTATCACAACCCATTGTCCACTCCGATTTATCCGGTCAGCCCCAGGGTGTGGTAATCATGGGACGTTACCTCAATAAGGAGGAAATCTCCCGGCTTGCAGAACACTCACAACCCAGTCTTACCCTCATCCGTACTGATGATCCGGCATTATCCCCCAAAATTATATCGGGTATCCGGGAGGATCGTGGGTCAGAACCCGGAATTATCCAGCAGCTTAACAAGGATCAGGTTGCAGGATATGCTCTTGTTCGCGATATTTATGGGACTGATGCGCTTATTCTCCAGATCACTGAAGCCCGCGATATCTACAAGCAGGGAATAAATACAACCGTCCAGGTCATCCTTATAATTCTTTCAGGAGGTTTGTTTTTAGGACTTTTAGTAATTTTTCTGCTGGATGGTGTGATGCTTAACAGGATACGTTCCCTGGCTAATCAGGTTAATACGATTGGCAGAAATGGACATACTGTTCATCATGTTGAAATTGGTGGTGATGATGAGCTGTCAGGGCTTGCTATAGAAATTAACCGGATGCTGGAGACTATCGAACAGACACAGCATAAGGTCATAACAAGTGAGGCAAGGTTCAGGGAATTGACAGAATTGCTGCCATTGATTATTTTTGAAATGGATACAACCGGCAATCTTACCTATGTGAATAAGGTGGGCGTGGAACTGTTCGGAATTTCTGAGCAAATCATTGCGCAGGGAGTTAATATTCAACAGTATTTATCTCCTGATAACATTGAACAGATGCATCGCGGACTTTCTGCAGTGATGGCGGGGGCCAAATCTCCTGGAGAGATCTATACGTTAAAGCAACTCAACGGTAACATGATGCGGGCCATTGTGTTCACTTCACTCATTCACCGTGAAGGTAAAGTAATTGGATTCCGCGGAGTTGTTCTTGATATATCTGAAAGGATACGACTTGAGGAAGCGCTCATAAAGAGTGAGGGATACCTCCAGACACTTATTAAATCAATCCATGTTGGCATCTTTGTCATTGATGCAAATACCCATATAATCATTGATGCAAACCCTGTGGCACTTAAGATGATGGGCACCACAAAAGATGCTGTTATCAACAAGTTATGTCACAAAGTTATCTGCCCGGCTGAAGTGGGAAAATGTCCTATCACCGATCTGAGCAAGAAAGTGGATAATGCAGAACGTACTCTACTGACCCTGGATGGAAGGGAGATATCTATCATAAAGTATGTTGCACAAGTGACACTTCATGGCAAACCCTGTCTGCTTGAAACGTTTATTGATAATAGTTACCGTAAGCAAATCGAACTGAAACTTGCCGAGAGTGAAGAAAAATATCGTGCTCTTGCCGAGAATTCGGCAGATATACTTTTCTCTATTGATCTTAATGGCATATTTACCTATATTTCCCCCCAGGTATCCCGGTACGGGTACTCTTCTCATGAAATGATAGGCAAAGAGTTCCAGCAATTCATTTATCCGGATGATCAGGCACATGTCCTGAATAATTACCGTCAGGAGATACACGACCGTTTATCAATATCTTCAACATTCAGGATTGTTGACAATCAAGGGACTATCCACTGGATTGAAGAGAACAGTAACATCAAACGCAATGAACTAGGCAACCCAACGGGAATGATCGGTATCCTTCGTGATGTGACTGACCGGGTGCATGCAGAAGATGCATTGTGGCAAAGCCGGGAACGACTGGAAAATATCTTCCGGGTGTCCCCGGTTATGGTCTTTGAAACAGATCCGGCAGGCAACCTTACGTTTGCCAGTGATCTTTGGGAACAATTCATAGGATACCCGTTTGAAACAATGAAAGGGCGGCACTGGACAGAAGTATTCCCCCCGGATGAAAGGATTCATCTTGCAAAGGATATGACAACGCAGAATTCTGAAAAGGGAATAACAAGCGCCGAAACAAGATTATTCCGGCCTGACGGATCGGCTGTGTGGGTATTGAGTCAATCGGTGACTGTGTACAACCTTGACGGCAGTATTCGGGGACATGTAGGAACGATCACTGATATAACTGAACGCAAGAATATTGAAGAGATCCTTGCGGAAAGTGAGGGGAAATACCGGGCACTCACGGAAAATACCGGTGATATTCTTTTCTCTATGGATATGGCGGGCAATTTTACCTATATATCACCGCAAATTAACAAATATGGTTTTCTTACCGACGAAGTAATCGGAAAATCGATTCATATTTTCATTCATCCGGAAGATATCAAGCAGGTTGAAAACGATATATCACAGGGTCTCGAAAAGGGTGCCCAGTTCCATTCCACATTCAGGATTCTTGATAAATGGGAAAATGTCCACTGGTTTGATGAAAAAGGTACCCTGCGGCTCGATCAATCCGGAAAACCTATTGGAATTTATGGGGTGCTGCGTGATGATTCTGAACGGAAACATGCTGAAGAAGCATTGACGGAATTAAAAAACCTGTACATGGCGATTTTTGACAATACTGGCAGTGCCATGATCATTATTGCCAAGGATACTTCTATCGTTATGGCAAATCCCGGATGGACTGGTATTACCGGGATCCCAATTGATAATGCCATAGGGCGTAGTTGGACTGAAGTTATCCATCCTGAAGACCTTGAGAAGATGAAAAAATATCATTATGATCGGATAGAGGAATCCTCGCATATACCAAGAGAATATTCTTTCAGGCTCATCGATATATCAAAAAATATTCATTATTGTCTTGTCAGTGTTGTCAGGATCCCCGGAACAACCAATAGTATTGCCGCTGTTGTTGATATCTCTGAAAGGAAGCGTGCTGAAGATGCAATCGAGCTTGCCAACAAAAAATTAAACCTGATGAATAATATTACCCGGCACGATATCCTCAATACGATCACCGGACTTTTAGGGTGCGTAGATATGGCGAATGCCACAACTTCTTCAGAAGAAAGGATGAGTCTTCTTAACGATATCAAGGATCTAACCCGCACTATCCAGCGCCAGATAGCCTTTACCAAAGAGTACCAGGAAGTTGGGGTCCACCTGCCATTATGGCAAAATGTAAACGAAGTCATTGGCCGAATAATTCCCAATTTTAAAAATTCCAGCCTGGAAATTCTTGTAGAGCTGGAAAATACAGAAATTTATGCTGATCCTCTCCTTGAAAAAGTATTTTACAATCTTGTGGATAACGCGATCCGCTATGGTGATACTATCACTACAATAAAGTTTTATTTCGTAATATCTGACAAAGGCTTGTCAATTATCAGTGAGGATGACGGAGCAGGAATCCCTCCCGGGGAGAAGACACGAATCTTCGAACGAGGTGTGGGAAGGAATACAGGTATGGGCTTGTTCCTGACACGTGAGATTTTGAGTATTACCGGAATTACCATTGTAGAAAACGGTATGTATGGGAAAGGAGCCCGGTTTGAAATCCTTATTCCCCGCGGTACGTTCCGGTTTATCCGCTAGGTGTGTGCATATGAGTAAAGATATTACGTGAACTGACATTCATGGTATATTGAAAGGTGCTAAAATGACAGGCGAATCAGTACTTATTGTTGAAGATGATGATATCATCGCACGCGTTGAAGACTGGCGATTAAAGAACCTTGGTTATACAGTCTGCGGCCGGGCTACTTCAGGTGCGGAGGCCATGGAACTGGTCGTGAAACACAAACCCGATATTGTTCTCATGGATATCAATATCCGTGGTGATATTGATGGTATCGAGACTGCAAAAATGATAAAAAAAGGGTTCAATATCCCCGTAATCTATGTTACTTCTCATTCGGATGGTGCCACTTTGGAGCGGGCCAAAGAGACAAAACCCGATGGTTTTATTGTAAAACCTTTTGAGGATAATGCTCTCCGCGTTGCAATCCAACTTGCTTTAAAAAAATAGGGTTATCAGATCTGGATAATGGCTG
>JBAZQT010000038.1:0-30266 GCA_041645055.1 Methanoregula sp.
AGGAAAGAACAGTTAAATTAAAAAGGACACCCGGATTAACGTTATGTATCAGGAGTAACAGGGAATGTTCTGTCCTAAATGTGGAAAAGAGACCGATGCATCGGGAAAATTCTGCCAGTGGTGCGGGTTTGATATCGCATCTATTCCGGTAAAGCCCGTCGTGGTTCCTGAAGAGGAAGAGGGACCGGAAATCGGAGTGTATGCAGGTCTCGGTCGGAGGTTTATCGCGTTCATTGTCGATGCGATCCTCATCCTTCTTATTGGAATTGTAACGATCACGTTTTTCTCGCTGACAAACGGTATAAAATATGCGTATTATCTCTCGGCCCAGGGAGCGCCGATTTCTCAACTCACTGAGGCTGGCACACCGGATGCAGCACTCGCCCCCATCGTTGCTGCGTTCGGGATGCTCATCATCGTAATCCCATGGCTCTACTTTGCCGGGTTTGAATCCTCCCGCAGCCAGGCAACGCCCGGGAAAGTTCTGATGCGCATTATGGTAACTGATATGGAGGGCAACAAACCCACTTTTGCCAGGGTTACGCTCCGCCACTTCGGGAAATTTATTTCCGCACTGATCATCTTTATCGGATTTTTGATGATTGGTTTTACGAAAAAACGTCAGGGGCTTCATGACAAGATTGGTAGATGCCTCGTACTCCTTGAGGACTGAATAATTCCCCAAAAGTATCCAATCATTTTTCCCACTTATTTTTCTACTTAATACAGTTTTAGGCAATTTATGAAATTAGATCGCCGAAAAAGAGTTATTTGTACCAGATCTTCAAGCCGAGTAGGACGAGAATTAAAACAAACGTGATCACGTTTGCCATTATGATGGGCGGCGACGCTGTCCAGATCCCGTAACAAGTCCAAAGAAAGATACCGACTGCAAAGAGAATGAGCATGGCGAGCGAGATGTCCCGGGTTTCTTTGAGTTTCCATGCCCGTATAACCTGAGGTACAAACGAGATCGTAGTGAGGACACCTGCGATATAACCGACCATTACAATGGTATCCATGAATTGTTCTCCAATTAGTATTTTTCATTCGACCATTTATACCGGTCGCGTTTTCTTCTCCAAAAAGATGGGGGGAGTGAAATGAGGTGTGACGGAATCAGGCCGGCACCGGTCCTGGTGAAAACTGGTCGGCAACAACAAGCCACTTCCGCCCTTCTTTTACCAGGAAGAACATATCCCTGCCCTGAAGTGTCAGCTTCTGCCCGCCCATCGTAAATGTGATGGTAAAAAAGTACGTAACCACAGCGCTTTTTCCGCCAGTATAGATCTGTACCTTGTGATCGGTCTCCCGCCATTCATGGATGATTGCCGCTTCACAAAATGCCCACCATCCGGCAACATAGGCATCTTGTCCCTCGAGTCTCCCGGGGATTGTCGGGACTATTGCAATAGCTTCAGGATGGATGTACTGCCGGAACGCTGGTTCATTCCAGGATGCTGTCCAGCAACGGTTCATTGCCTTGATGAGATCTACAATTTTCTGCTCGAGTGTCGTGTTGTCCATAGTTGCTCCAGTATAATAGCACAAGAGAACAGGTAAAAAGAAAAGGTGCGGAGAGTGAAGGTATCCGTAACGTCAACGAGGTTCCGGGGGAAACATCTCTAGCACGCGTTCCCGCACTTCAACGAGCCACTCCTTCCGCTGTTCCTCCGTGCTGGTAACAACAACACCAAACATCTTCCGATAAAAGACCGAAACTCCACAGAGGGAGAAGATACAATCCTTCCAGATCCGTTCGAGCGGGTCCCCAAAGACCTCCTGCTCCCGCTGGACCGGGGTGTTGGATGTGTTGAAGACAATAACTGCCTTTGCCTTCAGGAGCCCGATGGGGACCCCTTCACCGGAATCTGTTTCGGCAAACTGGTAAGCAACTCCGGCACGTATCACCCGGTCGATCCAGCCTGTGAGGATCGCTGGTGGCATCCCCCACCAATTGGGATGCACGATCACGATGCCATCTGCAACAGCGATCTCGGAACAATGGGCAGTAATGGCTGGGGGGAGAGGGGCATCGCGGGGAATCTCCCCATGAGGCAGGAGAGGATCGAACCGCTCCGCATACAGGTCATGGAAAAAAACAGTATGACCGGCCTCGCGAAGCGTGGCGGCGGCCGTATTCGCAATCGCGTAGTTAAAGGAACCATTGTGCGGATGAGCGAGGATAACGGAGATCTTCATCATTTCCCTCATTTCCGTGCTGTTGCCTTGAAGAAGGTATAGCAGAAGACCCCATCCGGTTCAGCAGTACGATAAAGTGCAGCTACTCCCCGTTCCCATGAACCTGGGTTCATCAATCCATTTTTCATTACTTCAGGGCCAACCCCTTCAACCATAGCGGTGAAGGTCAGTTTCGTAAATCCCTCAACAAGCCCGGGGCGGGAGGCATCAACATAGACCATCCGCGGTGAGACCCTGACATCTATATATCCCGCACCAGCCACCAGCGGATAGAGCTGTCTCCCAATCAGGGCATTACCGCCCACTTTTTGCTGGAGTTCTACAAGACAGCCAATTGCCCGCCGGGCATCCGGGTTCTCCGGGTGGAAGAACGTCGACCCATGATCCCCTTCAATAACTGTTATCGTCCCACCTTCTTTGAGAAGTGGGCGGAGTTGTTCCAGTGCCGTTTGAGGTTCCGCCAGATGCTCCAGAACAAAACAGATAAAGATATGATCGAAGCTTGCCGTGGGGAACGGGAGATGGAAGATATCTCCCTGCCGAAAGGTCACGTTGGTGATCCCTTCCTGCCGGATCTTCTCTTCTGCCCGCTTTATCGAATCCTCCGAAATATCGACCGATGTGATCTGGGCACTGGGGCTGTTTCGTGCTAAGATCACAGTTTGGGCACCTATTCCGCAGCCGACTTCGAGAACCCGTGATCCTGCAGGGTAGCGGGTGTCATCATGCAGGAGCCCTGTGAGGGTCTGTGCCTGATCCGCGAGCCGCTCCGACTCGCGTGCTGAGTAGCCATGAACATACTTGTGATGTGTCATTAAGAATCCTCAAGAGACCTGTTGCAACCGCAGGGCCTCATATCGAACATTGTACTTTTTTGTTGGTCGCTGTACAAAAATGTACTGTAGCAAAGGTTGGAAGGATGAGGATCCGCAAATATTGTAAGCGCAGAAACGACAGAAGAAAGACTTAATTGTAAATTAACAGCTCATTGCCCAACAACCGGGTAACCAGATGAAAAGTAACAAGGCCGGGGCCGAGATTCGAACCCGGGTCGGAGGATCCACAATCCTCTAGGATGACCAACTACCCCACCCCGGCAATTTGCCCTTTTAAATTTGCACTTCGCTTTGATTAATCTATCCTTATTGATCCTTCGGAATTATGCCCTGGAATGGAGACCGGTCCAGGCCCGGTTTTCATCCGGGGTGATTATTCGTCCACACGCCCCATGCATTATGGTGACTATTAATAGGGTCGGGCATCCATTACATATCAGGTGGCTCTGAACGGTATTCCTTAACAGTGTGGTGTAAGAACTCGACCACGCGTATGACAAGGAAGCAGGAACTCTATTTTATTCCTGTACAGAGCTGAAAGAGACAAAAGTAAGGTGAGGGTATATGGCGGGAAACCCGAAGATTAGGACGCCGATTGTCTGCGTTATGGGGCACGTGGATCACGGCAAAACCTCGCTCCTTGACCGGATACGAGGCTCATCGGTCGTGAGCTCTGAGGTAGGCGCGATCACCCAGCACATCGGTGCGACGATTGTTCCCATCGATGCAATCCGCGCACTGAGCGGAACGATGGCAAAAATACCGGTCAATATCCCCGGCCTGCTATTCATTGATACCCCGGGTCATCACGCATTCACCACGCTCCGAGCCCGCGGTGGTGCTCTCGCAGACATGGCAATCCTTGTCGTTGATATCAACCAGGGATTCCAGCCGCAGACGATCGAAGCGCTCCAGATCCTACGCGCCTGCAAGACCCCGTTTGTCGTTGCTGCAACCAAGATCGATCGTATCCATGGCTGGAGAATCTTTGAGAACGAATCGTTCCTGTCATCCTTTGCCAAGCAGAATGAGAGGGTGCAGAGCACGGTAGAGACCAAGACCTACGAAGTTGTAGGCAAACTATCAGAGCTGGACTTCTCCGCAGATCGGTTCGACCGGGTATCAGATTTCCAGCGCAACCTTGCCATTGTGCCGGTTAGCGCACACACAGGAGAGGGGATCTGTGACCTGCTGATGGTCATGATCGGGCTTGCCCAGCGCTACATGGGAGATGCTCTCACTCTCGCAGTCGAAGGTCCGGGTGCCGGTACCGTTCTTGAAGTGAAAGAAGAGCGCGGGCTGGGAACGACCCTGGATGTAATCCTGTACGACGGTACGCTCTCGATTGGCGATGAGATTGCTGTTGCAACACAGGATGACGTGATCTTTACCAAGGTGCGGTCGCTTCTAAAACCACGACCCATGAAAGAGATTCTTGTTGAGGACCGGTTCGAGCGCGAGAAGACGGTTGTTGCAGCCGCTGGAGTAAAAGTCACTGCACCCGATCTGGAAGGCGTGATCGCGGGTTCTCCGTTCTTTGTAGTCCGGGGTAACCGCGATGAGATCGAAGCCAGGATCAAAAAGGAGATGACCGAGATACATGTCAATCTTGCTGAAGAGGGAATCGTCATCAAGGCTGATACCATAGGGGCACTGGAAGCACTCTGCAAAGAGCTGGAAGGAAAAGACATTGGCGTTATGCGGGCGGCAGTCGGGCCGGTGAGCAGGCATGATCTGATAGAGACCGAGACCATAAAAAATCCGGTATTTCGTGTCCTGCTCTCATTCAATACACCCCTGCTTCCCGATGTCGCGGATATGATCAAAAACCCGCTATATACCCAGGTGAAAGTTTTCGAGGGGCGGGTCATCTACCAGCTCATTGACCAGTACGTTGCATGGCGGGATGAACAAAAGCGTCTCCAGGACAAACTGCGGTTCGAACATGTAGTGATGCCGGCAAAGATCCGGCTTATGCCCGACTGTGTCTTCCGGCAGAGCAACCCGGCAGTTGTTGGGGTCCGGGTCTTGGGCGGGAAGTTACGCAATGACGTAAATCTGATCAAGCTGGATGGCAAGAAAGTAGGTCACCTCAAGTCAATGCAGCTCCGGCAGGAAAATATCCGGGAAGCGGATGCCGGACTTGAAGTTGCAATCTCAATTGAAGGTGCAACGATTGGAAGACAGTTAAACGTGGGAGATGACCTTTTTGTGGATGTTCCTGAGCGGCACGTGAAAGTGCTTGAGAAGGAAATGCTCAAGTCATTGAACACGAGTACCCAGGAAATTCTGGAAGAGTACACGTCGATGCGAAGAAAAACCGAACCCTTCTGGGCGAAGTAAAAACGCGATTGCCCGGAATGACACGAGGGTTTAATAGCGTATTAGTATAATAAAATGGGTACTTCTCATGTGTAGGCTATCGAGCCGGCAGTTCGAGACGTGAAAAATCCTAAAAACCGGGTTTTTTCCAGAAAAAGACCAATAAGGAGAGATTTGAATGGTGGACTTAAAAGTCGTAGTATCAGACCCCAAGACCGGTCGCGCCTACAATGTCGATGCCAGTGGTGGCGCGGCAGGGTCGATCGTTGGTAAGCGTATTGGCGATGAATTAGATGCGGCCCCGATCGGACTTGCAGGATACAAGATCAAGATCACCGGTGCATCGGACAGGACCGGCATTCCTGCAAAGAAGGGAATACCCGGTGCAGGGCGCAGGAACCTGCTCCTTGCAGGTGGAATTGGTTTTCACCCCACTATGGACGGAGAACGCCGGAGAAAGACTGTCCGGTCCAGTGAGATTACCCAGGATTTCGTGCAGATAAATGCAAGCGTGACTGCCTATGGAGAGAAAACTCTCGATGAGCTCTTCCCGAAAGTTGAAGGCGAGAAGGCTGAAAAAGCTGCGGCAAAGGCCCGCGGTAAAAGATAAGATACTAATTCTTTTTTAAGATTTTATCAAACGTTTAAAAAAGGGTTTTATATCTGAGATTTGACGCTCACTTCGCCAAAGGCAGAAGAGTTCTTGGCAAACTTGAGTGCCTTTCCATCCTTGTAGATCTCAACAACTATCTCGTGATTGGTAGAGCCATCTTCCTTGTGGAATGTTGCAGATACCGCTCCTGAAGTAGCATTGAGAGGGAGCACGCGCTCTCCCGAATTTCTCACCGTCACCATCTCTCCGTTTATCCCATAGGTTCCAGCAAATCCACCTATATAGCTCACTTTAACAAAAGCCCCGGTGCCCGGAACGGCTTCAGTTGGTGCCTCTTTAATCGATACGGTGTTTATTCCCGTTCCTGAAACAGCCGTTAACTGGGCAGAAGTGCCCGAAGGTGCCTGGGTTACCTGCACTGAAGTGCTTTGACCTAGCGCAGTCTGCCCGCCAGTGTTCCCACCCCCCATAAAAAACACAAGCGCTATGATTACAACTGCGATGACCCCTACAATTGCCGCGATAGATACCCACGGCCTGTCCCACGGATCGTTTCTTCTCCTCATAAGTCATCACCGGACTTCATTAAGGATAGATTTTGAATAAATGGGCGAAATACTTTGTGCTCTGCTGATTTGGGATTTGATATAAGCCAATAGAGTTTCAACGAAAGGGTTCAGCCTTTCTTCACACCCTGTATAAGGACATCGGATAAATCCTCAAAGGGGACCCCGTATTTTTTTGCGAGAAGAATAAGTGCTGCGGGTGGCAGAAGGTGACTGTCAAATCCATCTCTGATTGTCTGATTCATCTCAGCAACGATATCGGTCTCCTGCATAGTTGTGGCTTTTACTATCCGCCCAATTAGTACCTGCGCCGGATCATTACGCTCAAAAATGGCAGATGTGGGCTTGAACCCGATTGG
The DNA here is from genome assembly GCA_041645055.1 of Methanoregula sp. Classification (GTDB taxonomy): domain Archaea; phylum Halobacteriota; class Methanomicrobia; order Methanomicrobiales; family Methanospirillaceae; genus Methanoregula. The sequence continues at coordinate 6,899 of JBAZQT010000038.1, forward strand.
TATCGTAATTGCTGCAAGATCAAAACGGGGAGTATACACCCCGTTTTCAAGACTCATAAGCCCCTCTTCTTCCGCACGACGCAGGATCAGATTTGCCTGATCGGTACTCATCCACTTCCGGTCGAGTGCGTAATAGTAGACCAACTCATTTTTTCGCATCCCGGTCTTGCGGGTATGCTTGAACGGTGCAGCGACCGTGATCCGGAGTGTCACTGAGCGGTACCTAAGAGAATATTTTTCATATCGAGCGCATCTAACCCTTCGCCGCTGCCTTCCTTTGCAATATCGATGTCCGTGCGAGACACCTGATCGGTAAGACGAAGGTAGAAGACGTCATTTGCTATGGGAACCTTCCCCCCACCGCGCAGGGCTAACGCTAGCACAGAACATTTCAGGTCTACAGCTTCTGTGATTACACCGGGTCGTAAAACCTCAGGAGAGATCTCGCCAAACGTTGCCCGGTCGAGAGCAATTTCTATTCGGGTTTTGACCCGGACCAGCTCTTTTCCGGTCGTCTTTGTCGACTCGTGATTATTCAGATCGGCAATATACCTGAGCGTCTCGTTAAAAGGCATCCCCATCGCAAATGAGAGATCCACCCTCTGGGGGAAACGATAACAGATCCTTCGCATAGCTAAATATGCAAGTCTGAAAGAAAAAAGATTACTGGTCTGATATTGATTATGCGAGCAACACTGCGTTGATAACGCCATCCTGGCCCGGACGACTCATAATGCGGGCGTTTCCGATCTCGGTTTTAATAACTGCGCCCTTTGTGAGAAGGTTCCGCCGGACATAGTTCGGGTTTGCGTCATTCTTCTCGACCTTTTCGATCTTCACTTTTTTGGTTTCACCGTTTGTTGGGTTGGTCACATTTGCAAAGGCTGCCCGGAGCGCCCGGACCTTGTCGTTTCCACCATACGTGCGGATGATCGTCCTGCGATCTTCCCCGATATGGGTGTCTGCCGGTGCAAGACCGATTTCCGCTCTCCGCTTCATCGCTGCCGGACGGCGCCTGCCACCGGTTACTTTACGTACTGATTCTCCCTGCCACTGCATGGTGTCACTCTCTATAAAATCTTCCCGGAATAGTCTTCCCGAAGATGGTGCTCTATATATTCCCTTCAGAATTATTTATAGTATTTCCCGATGGCATGTTTTTCTGCTGCCAGACAATCTGATGATGAAACAGGCCTTCCTCAAATAACCCTGCAGTCAGGGTTAGTAGCTGAGTTTTTAGGTAAGGATGCTGTCGAGTAAGGCAGCTATGCCATCGCCGGTTTTCAAATTTGTCCGGAATACGGGCATCGAAGGATTGTACCGCTTGATATCCGATTGCATCCTGTCCAGATTTGCCCCTACGAGCGGCGCGAGATCGACTTTATTGATCACGCCAATCGTGCAGTCCCGGAACATCATCGGGTGTTTATTCACGACATCATCTCCTTCTGTAGAACTCACAACAACGATCCGCTTCTCGGCGCCAAGCCGGAAATCAGTGGGACAGACCATGTTACCCACGTTCTCGATGAAAAGCACATCGATATCATCGAGTGGGAGGTGGTCAATTGCGTGTTCAACCAGATGGGCATCGAGATGACATTCCTTGCCGGTGTTCGCATTGAATGCCGGAATTCCCAGTGCGACAATCCGCTTAAAGTCATCATCCCCATATACGTCACCGGCAATTGCACCCGCTTTTAACCCTTTTTTGTTGAGCAGCGGGACAAGGCGTTCTATGAGCGCGGTCTTACCTGAACCGATCGCTCCAAGGAGATCAAACGCCCGGACCCCGTGTGCCTTCAGGTGTTGTGCATTCTGATTGGCCAGTGTGTTGTTGACGTCGTATACATCTTTCTCAATCCTGACGTCGATATGGTGCATATAACAAAGTTGGAGCGTACACTGTTTATACCTTGACCCACAAACCCTCCTGCAATGGTGGAAGGGGAGTGCATACTATATCCCTGCTACTTCAATGCAGGATATTCACGCGGTGAAGGCAGGAGAGTTCCGCGCAGTCTGGCAGCCAAGGGACCGGTTCTCATGGATATTGAACGCTCCCTGCGGAAAATGGGAGTAAAATTCCGAGTGGAAGAGCAACACCATCCCGCACACTGGGAACGCCATGAAGGCCGGATTATTGCCGAGTGGACTGATAAAAAAGAGATGCTCATAAAAAAAGTAGCCCAGAAGATGGATAAGGGGAGGTAAACAGCATGTACGATCTGCACACCCACACGATTCTCTCTGACGGCGAGATGCTACCTATAGAATTAATCCGCCGTATGGCCGTGATCGGTTACACAACAGTTGCGATCACCGATCACGCTGATCCTTCCAATACCGAAGAGATACTTGCAAACCTTGCCAAAGTACGGAAATCTGCACAAATCTACGGGGTAAAACTACTTTGTGGTGTTGAGCTAACCCATGTCCCACCAGAACTTATCGCGGAGCTTGCGAAATCTGCAAAGGAGCAAGGAGCAGACATCGTTGTGGTCCACGGTGAAACACCGGTCGAACCTGTGGCACCCGGCACAAACCAGGCCGCCTGTGGGTGCAGGTACGTAAATGTACTTGCCCACCCGGGACTCGTCACGATTAAGGATGCGCGGCTCGCTGCAAAGAACAGTGTCGCCCTTGAGCTCACTTCACGGGGCGGACACAACCGGACTAATGGGCATGTAGCCCGGATTGCGCATGAAGCGGGCTGCCAGCTCGTGGTTGATTCTGACGCGCATGCTCCACATGATATCCTGAGCGAAAGTGAAAAATTTGTCGTGGCAAAAGGTGCCGGACTGACAGATGCTCAGTGCAGAGAGGTTATATCTTTAAATATCGACAAATTCCTTGGTTCCTGAAAATTCTATTTATACTTTCACGGAACGTTTAAATACAGCGATGTCAGATATATATAGATTACTAAATTATTTCAGTATTATTGTGTTTGTGAGGTTGTTTGAATGAAGGTTGTTGGTCGAGCGATGAGCACAGTTGGCAGTCGGATGCTCATTATCCAGTGCGATGCCGGCCAGCTCCCTGCTTTATACAGCGAAGTGACTGACAAGCGGATGAAACCGGTGGGAAAGATCCTGGATCTTTTTGGCAATGTGAAAGCACCGTACGCTGCGGTTCTCTGCCGGGAAAAATGCGCAATTCTGCCCAATGAGAAACTCTTCGCAAAATAAGATCGCAACAACACAAATACACTGGTTTGTGCCATCAGAAAAAAGCAGTAATGGGGAATGTGGATGACGGAAGTTGAGAAGTTAAAAACCCTTCAGAATGAGAGGGAAGCGCTCAAAACGCGAACAAAGCAGAAAGAGACGGAAAAGAAAGCCGAGAACCATACCGAGACAGTCTGCCCGGAGTGTGGCGGGCGACAGCTTGTCCACGACTACGAACGGGCTGAACTGGTCTGCCAGAGCTGCGGGCTTGTTCTCGATGATGATTTCATCGACCGGGGGCCCGAGTGGCGTGCATTCGACCATGACCAGCGCATGAAGCGTTCAAGGGTCGGCGCACCGATGACCTTTACGATCCACGACAAGGGTCTCTCGACAATGATCGACTGGCGTAACCGTGACAGCTACGGCCGGGCAATCTCATCCAAGAACCGGGCACAGCTCTACCGGCTCCGCAAGTGGCAGCGCCGTATCCGTGTGAGCAATGCAACTGAGCGCAACCTTGCATTTGCTCTTTCAGAACTTGACCGGATGGCATCGGCTCTCGGACTCCCGCGAAACGTCCGTGAGACTGCAGCAGTCGTTTACCGCGATGCGGTTGACAAGAACCTGATCCGCGGACGAAGCATCGAAGGTGTGGCAGCAGCAGCCCTCTACGCAGCCTGCCGGCAGTGCAATGTGCCTAGAACTCTTGATGAGATTGCCGAAGTGTCGCGTGTTTCCAGAAAAGAGATCGGCAGAACCTACCGTTTTATCTCCCGAGAGCTGGGATTAAAGCTCCTCCCAACTTCCCCTATCGATTACGTGCCGCGCTTCTGCTCGGGACTGACTCTTAAGGGTGAAGTCCAGAGCCGTGCGGTAGAGATTCTCCGGCAGGCCGGGGAACGCGAGCTGACCAGCGGCAGGGGTCCGACCGGTGTCGCAGCAGCCGCAATTTACATCTCCTCGATTCTCGGAGGAGAGCGGCGCACCCAGCGCGAAGTGGCAGAAGTGGCAGGAGTCACTGAGGTCACCATCCGCAACCGGTATAAGGAACTGGCAGAGAAACTCGACATTGAGATCATTCTCTAATACGCAATCATTTTTTTCACATGAATCCCGTTATACCTTGTAACGACGGGAATTTGGGATAGCAACAACTATATTCCCTGCGCTGGAAAATTGTATGCCACAAAATGACGGGCTCGTAGATCAGGGGTAGATCGCTACGTTCGCAACGTAGAGGCCGCGGGTTCAAATCCCGCCGGGTCCATTTTCCTTTTTAAAGATCGGTCTGAAGTTTTTATCCTGCAATAATTCCATCAATATTCTGATGAGTGCAAAACCTGCCAAGTATTATGCACGTGGAGATTCGTTGCCGGGGGTTTTCTTTCGGCAGGTTCAGGTTAAGCCGGAACCCGATGGGATTGTCATAAAACAGCACGTTACAATTGCAAAAACGATCGTAAAATTATTTTTTTGGTTGCATAGACGCAACTTCGCCTTCCAGCGCGGATTTCAGCTTCTCCACCGCTTCATTAAGATCGTTTGTTGTGGTGATGGTAAACGAGTTGTCACTCTTTGGGTCATGGTAGTTGACGATATACTCAATCTGCCCGTCCTTTGCCTTTTTGGGTTCAATGATCAGCTTAGCCATAATGATTCAGGAATATTCTATTTTCGTTCTTCATCTGCCTTACGGATTCATGATCAGTAACAACTATATGGAATAGACGGAAAAATAGTATGCCGCAAAGAGCGGGCTCGTAGATCAGGGGTAGATCGTCACGTTTGCAACGTGAAGGCCACGGGTTCAAATCCCGTCGAGTCCATCTTTTTCTCTCAATTGTTTTTCTGATAGTTGTTGCAGCGCGATCTTCATTCATTTCACAAACGCAGGTTGTGCCAAGACGAAACTTTATAAGAGAAACAAAAAGATTCTTTCTGGGGTATTGGAAGTATCATCCACTGATGGATTGTTCTCTGGTTGAAAAAATGCCACGGAATAGATGTATTATTCAATCAATCCAGTCAAGCAGGTGGCGGGACTTGTCCTGTTCGCCCTTCTGGATCAACTTCGCTTTGACCTTTTTTACCGATTCGTTAGCAGGAGACTGCTGCTCAAACTGCCCGTAATCCATATAGTCTCGTGAGATCCGGTCCTCCACCTCTACCGTAATCTCTTGAATAAGGGGTGAAGACACTTCTGACATTCCTGTTAAAGAGGATTCTGCCTGCCGGATATTCTGTTCGGGCACTACGATTGGGGGGGTATCTTGTATTATTGGCGTCATAACGGGGATTACCGGAGGGACAGGATTTAAGAGCAACGGGTTTATTGAGGTCGGACCGGGCACTCCCTGAAGAGATCCTGACCGGTACAGCAGGAAATCTACAAAGTCTTCAACTTCCCTGCGCTGATCAAGAGACAATCGGTCCAGTTTGCTTTCCAGTGATTCCATAAAGTGCCAGCGTATTTGTAGAGAAATGTCTCGTCTTGATCGTATATAATGCGCCGGTGATTATAACCAGATTATTCCCACCGGTGCTGGTACCCGCGCTTTGCGAGCGTTATACCATCAGCGGTGACCGTCTTTTCTGCCACAACGATTCCGATTACCGTTGAAGGCACTCCGGTGACGGGGTATTTATCGGGGGGTATGGTGAAGATCAATTCATAATCCCCGCCGCCATGAAGCGCGAGTTCGCGTGCCTGCTCAAGAGGAATACCAGCGGCAAGGGGAAGTTTTTTCGTATCAATTGCAAATCCACACCCGTTGACACTCGCCAGATCATAGAGTGAGAGGGCGATCCCGTCACTGTCATCCATCATCGCACTGACTCCCGCCCGACCGAAACGTTGGCCTTCCTCCACCCGTGGCTGTGGCTCAAAGAGCGCTTTTTCAAACTGAAGATACCCGTCAAGCCGTGCCTGCGCCTGTCCGGGAGTTCCGGTGATGCAGACGAGATCTCCGGGTTGGGCACCCCTACGCCGTACAATGTGATTTTTATCGACAAGTCCCAGTCCGGTCGTTACAATGGTAAGCTCCCCATGCCGATCGATATCGCCACCGATGATGGCAGCACCGTATTTCGTGCAACAGTCCTGTGCACCCTGCATCACACCCGATAAGGACTTCCAGTCATCCAGCCCGACAGCAATCAGGAGGTATTTCGGCGACGCCCCCATGCTCGCGATATCCGATAGAGTTACTGCGGCACTCATCCAGCCAGCCTGCCAGTCGGTCATGCCTTCAACAAAATCGGTGGTCCGGTGGAGCATATCGGTAGTCACCACCATAATCTGTTCGCCGCACGGGAGCTCCGCGCAGTCATCAAGACAGTTATCCCGCCCGACTACACCCATTACCACGTTCAGGAGCTCGCGATCATCCACTCTTTTCCACCTCCTTACCCCGTTCGCTCTTGTACTCCTTGAAGATGTGCTCAATCATTTCAGTCTTTTTCTCCCGTTCATGCTGATCCTGCACTCCCTGCCACTGGAGCAGGGCATGATCCAGCGTTTCCTTACCGCACAGCCCCTGCTTCCCCCGTACCTGGACGCCAGTTTCCTTATCCGGAAGAAGAGGGATACCGGCTTGACGAAATGCAGGGATAAGCTGCGGATCACTCCCGGCAAGAACAACGGAGCCGACTACCATTGCTTTCACCCGCATTTCAGCCAGATCCTTAACAACACCCCGGCCCCATCCATCGATCCGGGTTACAAAGATAATGTCTCCCTCATCGATTCCCACATCATCCGCGAGCTTTCGAAGGCCGTCTTTTGTCAGCGAATCCATAACCTTTACCGGAACCACATCGCCATCCATGGAGAGTTCAGCAAACTGTTTGATCCTTACTAACCGCTTGGCAAGGTTCCGGTTATGGCGTTCCTCCTTGCGTAAATGTTTTTTTAAGCTTAAGATCATTGCATCCTTTTTTACCACTTCTATGTCCTTTGCCAGTTCGGCGTCCCGGTTTGTCTGGACTTTACGGATGCGTGCCTTCATACGGCGAATCTCGTAATCTTTTCCCTTGATCTCTTCCTGCAGTTCTGCAACAAACGTGCGGAGACGTTTGACCATCCCGTCCAGCACCCTCACCCGTTCATCGTGTTTTTCATCAACGCGGGCCGGAGGTGCTTCCCGTTGGGGGGCAGGGTTCACACCACCGCTCATCTCTGCAAGCGCGTGCTCTAACGATTGCCCGCGGATCACCCGTGCCCGGACTTCATCGAGATCGTGCCCAGGAGGAATTCGTTTTAACAGGTTCTGGAACTTGTGCCTGTACTGGCGGTACGCGTCGAGCGCTGCTGATAGCGCATCCCGCTCATGATCGTTTCCATAAGAAAAGGGGGCAGCAAGCTCCAGTTTGGTCTCAACACTAACGTCCTGTTTCGGCGTATACGCAATTGCGCTGAACGCCCGGCGGATCTTCTCAACAGAAAAAGGCATATCCTGAACATCGGATGCGATGATGAGGGGTTTTCCGACTTTGTAGAGTGACTCGATCACATCGCCCATGTTCATCTGCCGGGAACTCTGGAGGTGCAGGAGGTTCCCGTCAAGATCCAGTGCAGCAAAAGCAGTGGTAGTCCCCGGGTCGATCCCAACAATCAGATAGCGTGGCTTACCCGAGAGTGGGCGATATTGGATCCGTTCAAGTCGTTTGCTGTTAATCCGCACCTGCACATCGGAGCCCCGATAGGTGGAAACGGGTATCTGGTCACGGGTAGTAAAGACACGGAATACGACCCTACTGCACCCGCCGAATGCTTTGGTCTCTTTCTTCTCATAACGCAGCCCGGCTGCAACAAGGGCCTGTTCAATCTCTCGCCCCTTGAACTGGACTGCCCCGTGAATCTTACGCACGTACCGGTTCTGGCTCCACCCGCCCTTTCCCGGCGAGCGGTGCCGGCTCACGATAATCTCGCTTTCACTCTCAAATGCGATCACTTCAGCACCTGCGCCAAGGGAAGCTACCTGTGCGGTGGCCCGGGCTTCAGCAAAGGGATCGAAACGGTTGAAACTGATATTGTACCGTGCGGCAACCTTGCAAAGCGTCTCCTTCCGCTCACCACCGGTCACCTGGACGAGTCGTGTCTGTGGGGGGAGACCCTGTAAAAAGAAGTAAAGTTCCCGTTGGTCAGCAGCAATCTCCTGCAGGCTGTCGACGGCAAGGATATCAGGTTGTTCCTCGCGGAGCATACGGAAAAGCCGAAACAGCGATACTTCTGATTCGTTAACAATCGTCTGGCCATCCATCCGGACCAGTGCATAGACCGGCCTGCGGGTCCGTGATCTTACCGATCCTTTGATGATGTCGACGCCAAAAACGTTCAGCCGGTCACGCATTGAATCGCATCCTCACGGTCATACTTGAGTTGGTATTTCCGTTTAAAATACGTGAGGATGTTATCAATATCCCGGTCAAGGGTAACTTCTGCATTAGGGTGAGCGGTATCAATCCACTGGGGCCAGTCGATGATCACACACTTACCGTCTTCCATGAGGATGTTGTATTCAGAGAGGTCGGAATGGATCACACCCTCCTTGTATGCAATGCGGACATTTTCCAGAATCTCATCGAGCGCTAAAGCGGGAGCCTCAAGGATGCAGCGGTTGAGGTTCGCGCCCTGTATCAGCGACATAACAACAGTATGCCGGTTCTGCGCTATGGGGAGCGGAACACTGACCTTCGGGTGAAGAGCTACAAGCGCCTTGTATTCCCGTTCCGCAGAGAGCTTCGATGCAACAAGCCAGGGGCAGTGTCCGTCAACCATATACTCCCGGTTCACCCTGGCTGAATTAAAGGACCGTCCCCCTATCCGGTGGAACTTGATAGCAACCGGTCCAAGACCCAGCGCCTCATAGACAACCGATTCTTTGCCTTCGCCTAACTGTGTCCCCAAGGCAGAGATCGTTCCTTTCCGTGTGAGAGTTGCGAGTGCAAGCGTGTCATATCCCCCAAAAACAAGGGCATACCCATCGTAAGGTACGGGGTTGAACCGTACCATACCCCATTCAATCAGGCGTGCCAGCCGGTAATTTACTTCGGATTCTGCAAACCCGGTGCTGGTGATTAGCTGTTCCAAGGGAACCCATGCATATCGTGACATCTGGCGCTCAAGCACCGAAAGAATGGTCTTTTCATATTTATGCAGGGTGCGGATGTGTTCCGCAGAGACAGCCATGATCGTTAAAGTGGTGATGTCCCGGACTATAAAATCACTCCTTACCAGTACCAGAAAACCATTTCATCACAACCTTAAACATCTTTTATCCTCCAGAATAAAACAGGTAAACAGGTCAGAATATGCAGTGCAGCAAGTGTCACCGGGATGCAATTGTTTTCCAGCCCTATTCAGGATTGCATCTCTGCGATCGTCACCTTATTGCCGATGTTGAAGCAAAGGCAAAAAAAATTATTCGGGCACAGGGTTGGCTTAAAACCGGTGATCACATCGCAGTGCTTCTTTTCGGAGACCGCAGCAGCAGCGCGCTTCTCTTTTTTTTAAAAAAACTCACGATACAGCGCCGCGATATAAAGGTTAGCGCTATTGCTATCGTAGATAGAACAGGCACCCACAGCGACATTTCGTATCCGAAACGTATCGCAGATGGTCTGAAGACGGATTTATTTGAGATGTCATTGACGGAAGAATCCTGGATTGGGGCGGATACAATTACCGGAAAAAAACAGGATATATCATCACTACCCGTATTCCCAGAATCTCATTCCATTCTGCTTGACAAAATTGCACAACAACACGGAATCACAAAGATTGCATGGGGACTATGCCTCGATGAAGTGGCAGGTGTGGTACTCGGATGCGTCATCCGGGGCGATGGTGAGAAACTCGTCATGAGAAGTTCGGGTCAGGATGATATCCTTCGGATCTGTCCATTCATTGCGGTCACTGCAGCGGAAATATCCCTGTATGCGAATATCAGTGGAGTTGGCACTGAACAGACACCGGATCCTGAACACAGAGACATGCTGCATAAGGATACGATTGTAATGCTTGACGCTTATACAAACAATCATCCTGCAACAAAATATGCACTCCTGAATCTGGGAGAAAATCTGGCGGGTTTTACGACAGGGATCGCGGGTCTCATCCATGCATGTGAATGGTACGGGAAATACCAGCAGAGGTGTGACAATGACCGCTCGACACCGGAGGATGTGAAGTATGGTGCAAACTAAACGAGGGCGGGTATGGCGGGTGATCAGGAACTCCCCAGGTATCCAGATATCCATCTATTTCTTCGCGTTTGCCATGCTCATCGCCCTCTACACGTACATCTTCCACACCGTATATCCAGTGCTCGAGAACAAACCTATCGACTGGGTCCAGGCACTGCTTTTTGTAGTCGAATCAATGACCACCGTCGGATATGGCTGGCTGCTTCCGTTTTCCAATGATCTCACCATGCTTCTTGCGATACAGATTATGATATCAGGAGTGATCATGATCTTCGTCGTCATCCCACTTCTCCTCGCCCCATACCTCACCACTCTTCTTGCACCCACCCCCCCACGAAAAACACCGCATGTACTGTCAGGACATACCGTTGTGATGGGATATGATGAGCTTACCCGTTCGGTTATTGACAGTCTCACAATATCAGAACATGATATCGTGATCATTGAGCAGGACAAGGCAATCGCTCTTGAGATTGCAACGCATTACCGGAAACGTGCCTACGTGATCTGGGGGGATTACAACGATCCCTCAACGTGGGCGGCAGCACACATCGATAAGGCCCTGAATATTGTTATTTGCAAAGATGAGCGGCAGACCGCCAGTATCGTTCTTGGCATTCGGGAACGGGTTAAAGGAAAGATAATTTCCGTTGTGGATAAGCTCTCCTTTGAACGGTATCTCCGTTATGCAGGTGCAGATTACGTTCTTTCCCCAAAACACGCAACCGGGAGGATCCTGGCACGCCATGCTGTCCTCAACCCGAGCGGGGATGCAGAGCCGGATATTCCCGGGCTGGACAGAATAAACATCAATCTCGAGCACACGGCAGAACAGGAACTCCGGCTCATCAACATCCCGGTGGTTTCAGGATGCAGGGCGATATTCAAGTCACTTGCAGATCTCCAGCTTTTCGAACGATTCGGCATTATTGTGCCATTCCTCTGGAAGGCCGGAAAATTCATTCCTGAACCGGGTCATGATATCATTGTCGACAACACGACATCTCTCTTCCTTTTTGGCAGGGCTGAATCCATTGTTACTGCGATCCGGGAAGAGTTCAATACCGATGGATGTGCTGACGCTTTTGCGGTGATTGCAGGATTTGGAGATGTGGGTACTGGTGCGTACCAGGAACTCCAGGCATCTGGCGTTTCCTGCATAGTAGTGGATTCAAAACAACAAGCCGTAGAGCAGGTTGTTGGCAATGCTGAGGATGAAACGGTATTGAAAAAGGCCCGCATAGAAGATGCACGGTTCTGTATTGTTGCCGTGAACGATGATGATGTGAATATTTTTACTACGCTCATGGCACGGAACCTCAATCCGGCCATACGAATATTTGCCCGTGCCAATGAGCCGGCCACCGTGGAAAAACTCTACCGGGCGGGTGCTGATAACGTAGCCCTCCTGCCCATGATCGGTGGGCAGACGATCGCAAGGATCATCCTGGCGGGAACTGCCACAATCCTTCTCGAACTGCCAAACGGGGACATTGTGATCCTGAAACACGCCGACAAAACCTATGCAAAACCTCTGAAATGGTTCACCCGGAAAACCGGGGTCCGGATCATAGGTATCGAGAGCCAGAGCCGTTCGATCATCGCCCCGGATCCAGAAGAGATCATACTTGAAGGAGATGCCCTCATTGCAGTGGGAGATACCGAACAGTTGAAAAAGTTCATTCATCTGGTATAACAAACAGATATGCGCATGGCAGCAGAGCTTGGGTGCAGGTTGGGACAGATCGAACAGATGATCCGGTACGCCTACTGGAACAGCGGATGTACAGGTGTCGTCCTCGGTGTGAGCGGAGGGGTTGACTCAGCTGTGGCAGCGGCGTTCTGCTGCCGGGCGATCGGCCCTGATAAAGTGCTCGGGCTTTCACTTCCCTCTGCAATTAATAATCCTGAAGATTGCATAGATGCTGCGGCACTGTGTGCCCGGCTGGGTATGGAACACAAAGTGGTCAGCATCGAACCGATGCTTGACGGATTCCGGGCCATGACGGGATATACCGGGTCTCGGTACCTGACCGGGAACCTGATGGCCCGGATCAGGATGGCTGTTGTCTATTATCAGGCCAACCTCGACCACCGGCTTGTCTGCGGGACATCCAACCGGAGCGAGTATATGCTCGGTTATTGCACAAAATTCGGGGATAATGCAGCAGACATCCAGCCGATCATTCACTTGTATAAGGATGAAGTCTATGAAGCCGCGAGGGAACTGGACATACCGGACCCTATTCTGAAAAAAGCACCCTCTGCAGGATTATGGGAAGGTCAGAGTGACGAGCGGGAAATCGGGCTTTCCTATAGCGAAATCGATACATCGTTACGTGCTCTTCAACTGCACCACTGGAAGGCAACAACGCCAATAGAAGAAAAAGTCCTTTCGCTGGTGAAAAAAAGCGAGCACAAGCGGCTCTCACCACCTAGTCTTCTAGCAGCTCTGCAAAAACCTGATGATATTTTTCCGGGTAATTGAGGAACGTAAGCATTTCCTCATTCCCGATTAGATTGTAGAGTGGTCCCTGACAGAACCGGTGCATTGCCGTTCTCCAGTGGGTACATGGATACCGGACCTCAGGTATCTTCGGGTAATGGGGGTTTTTCCGCAAGCTGCCATTACTCATCGCATAATACGCTGCCCCGTGAAGTGTCTCATATTCACCGTACTCGCTCTCAAATGCTGTAGAGACAATATTGGCCATGGCAAGAGCCTTATCTGCAGAAGGATTAATGGAGATATGCCCATAATCCGGAGGAATAATGATAATATCCCCGGCATGTGCAGAGATCAGCACGACATCATCCAGCCTCCGCGACTGGAGCAGGTACTCCGCCTCGCCTTCCAAGACTTCATAGACTTCCGGATATCCAATCCCGGCAGGATTTTTCGGATGATAATGTCCCTTGGTTTTCACCCATTCGCCGCAGAGAATACAGGGGGGAATTACGGTGAGATCATAGCGCAGATTATGGCTGCGCAACCATTGCCGGTCCACATCTGACTTCGCCAGATCACGGTACATAAAATAGAGAGGGGCGCTGCCCTCGCACGAAGGATCGGCAAGGACGGACTGCATCTCCGTAATTGTCCGTACTGAAGGCAAAGGGAGAGCCCCATCCCATCCAAGCATCACTTCTTCTTTCTCACTACAAGTAAATAATACCCGGCGCCAATGCCGATAATTACGATGAGAACGAGTACGGGGAGCATCGATGCCAAACCGCTTGATACAGGTTTTGGCTCAACTAAGATGGGTACTTTAAAGGTATCTGACACCTGGCTGTTGTCAAGCGCATCCCGGTACCGTATCTCAGCATCCAGTAAATAGGTCTTGATCTCTGCTTCATCTCCGGCAGATACCTGGTACCGGGCGGTGACATTGTCCCCGGGTTTTATATCCCCGACGTAAGCAGTATCATCTGAACTGGTAAACGGATCAACTGCAGAGATTCGTGCTTGTGAATTATAGGCCGTGGTATCACCGTTATTCCTGTACTCAACGGTAATCACGTTGTCTGAACCCGGAATGACACGGGCAGGTGCGGAGGTTACTGAAAAAGAAAGTTTCCCTCCTATGGGAATGCCTACCGTATCCGTAGCCGATGTAACGACATCCCCTTCCCGGTTTTCATAAGTGACAGCAACATCAATGGGATAGGTCTGTTTTGCTGCATCTCCTGATACTGCCACCTTATACCTGCAGGAAACCGTGCCGTTGCGCGGGAAGTCCCCAATAAAAACGCTGCTGTCGGTGGGGATTATTGGACTCTGGCCACTACGAAGAATCTTAACTGTTGCTTTCTTACCGTCTTCAAATCCGATATTTTTTATTTTCAGGTTGAGATATCCCCCACTCCCGACATTTAGGTTTTCTGGCACGGCTTTAATGACATTGATCTTCACCTGAGGTTTGACCTGTATGGTGAGTGGGATAATATCACTGACGACACGGTAATGATTCTGAAGGGTATCCGCTACATCATTCTCAGCAGATACAAGATACGTATACCGGATCGTAAGAGGGATCTGGTATTGACCCATAGAGGCATTTGACAGGATTTTTGCCAAAATCGGGACAGTCACGAGCCCCTGCGATTTGATATCCCCGACATTCTTGGGATCAGATTTGATAACTATAGGTGCACTGCCAGAGCCCAGTCCAACAGTTACCATCTTGGCAGTGGTCGGTAGATCATCGCGATCGATTGTCCCGATAGTAAGCTGTTTTAAATCGATCACTCCACTGTTCCGTACAATGACATTTAAAGTAACATCTTGTCCCGGGATATATTCATTAACACCCGAGATTGCTGCTGACATCTGAGGAGTTGATCCCAGATAAGTGTCCACACCCATCACCGGCATAATACCTATAAGCGACAGTATGAGGAAGATAAGGATTGCTTTTGGATATTTCATTGCCAATCACGTGTTGTTGTTGTTATAACAACATTTAATATTGCAGAATATAAAGTCATGTTCCAATGACACCCGCCCTACCCGGCTCAGCAAGGGTTATTGAATGTCTCAAATCACTCGGTTTGACAAAATATGAAGCGCTGGTGTATATTGCTTTGTTAAAAGTGGTGAGCGCAACCGCCAGTGAGATCCATGAAATATCCACTGTCCCGCGCGCATCTGTATACCCTGTACTGGATCAACTCCAGGAAAAGAAACTCATATCCGTAGCACGTTCAACTCCCAAACGGTTTGCAGCTCTCTCTCCAGAAGAGGGGGTGGCAATAATGATGAGCAGGATCGAACGCGATGCAACCGATGCCCGCGAGATCCTGTCTGCCATCCACCGTGAACGAATCAGCCATGAACAGAGCAGCGAGGAACTTATCTGGAATGTCTATGGTATCGAAAACATCCAGAAAAAACTCACCGATATCATAACCGCTGCCAGACATGATATCCGGATCATTGCTCACCCCCAGATCATTTCGTCGGAAATTAAAGAGATGCTCGATGCTGCGGCAGAACGTGCTGATGTTGAAATAGTCACCCATCAGTGGGAGGGAGGCAATAAGGGAAAAATGCGAGTGTATGTAAAGAAGCACCCGGAGATGCCTCGCGAACTTGACAAAGTCAAGGACATGATGGCCGGTGGCATCTGCATTGTTGACAACCGGCGCGTACTGGTCATATTAGGAACCGGCAATGAGGATGCGGTGGCACTCTTCTCTGAAACAGAAGGTTTTGTCCGGTTCTTCTCACGGTATTACAACCTGATCGTTGACTGGGCAAAAAAGCCGGAATGAGACCCTGTTTTTTTCAGATTTTTAAAAATCCCTGATCTCGTCCATCTCCCGGATATCCATCAGGCCCTTCATTGCCTGTATCTGAACCCAGCGCCCCCCTTCTCGTATTGCGGCCATCGGATTGGTGCCGCCAACAGCCGCAATGCCAACATACTGCGGACTCACGGGCACACCGAGAAGCGACAGGTTAGGCATACCCACTTCAAGGATACCAGAGTAACTGCTGCTTGTAAGTTCATCGAGCACACTCCCTACAAGAGGCTCTGCCTCCATATGGAATTCCCGGATATTTGCAAGAATATTGCCACTCCCCCTTCGCATAACATTAGTTACCGAGGTCGTCTTCTGGGATATGAGCACCTGCAATGGATCGATAGTTGTGTGCTCGTACAGAATGATATGCGTGAAGCGGATCGGGGTCCGGTTCTCAATCTCTACTACCCCTCCACCAATAGGGTTGATCGGTATACCCCGCCGAATCAAAAGCCCGTCAAAGGTGATGCTGCACATCGTGCAGATGCCGGTTAAGCCTTTGGGGATCACAAAATCTGCAACTTTTTCTCCAGAAGAAAGGAACTTGACCATCCCACTGACACTGACACCGGTTTTGTTTGCGTCTTTGAGTACGGATACCGCAAAATCAAGATCTTCGTTTTTTATCAACGAGAGATTGTACACAACCTTTCCTTCTCCCGCAACCGGATCGAATGTAACCTGAATGGCAAAATCTTCGATATTATGGTTGACAAACTTCAGCGGGAGATTCATTATACTAATCTCGGACATAACAATAGAAAAATTGTTCTATAAGAGTAGGGCAATTTATGTATGATGGAACACGATATGCGGGAAAAAGCCAAGAATGCGATGCGACTCATTCTTGAAGCGGCACGGTATGAAGTTGAAGAGGTTGATGACCCTCTCGACCTTTCTGCAGTGCGTGACAGCACCTGCCTGCTGGTGCTCTGTTCGAACGACAAGGATCTGATCGGACAGTTCGACAAGACCAATTACAGTCTTATGATCGACGATCAGGAGATGAACTGCAAGAAACTGTTGTTCACAATCGACAAAGAGATCGCCACAGAGAACTGCATCCAGTGGGGTGTTGAAGAATTTGTGCGATACACCGGAGAGGCAGTTCTTGCCGATATTCTTAATCGTGAGCTGGGTCTGGATCTCACACCGGCAAAAGCCAAAAAAGCCGCAATAACCGCAGCTGCTGCAGCCGCAGCCAAAGAAGAAGAACCATCAGGCATCACAATTCCCCACCTCCCTATAAAAATCACGGAGCAAACTGCGATTCGCACTGCCGGAGTGCAGGGTGCAGCAAAACTGCGGTTTATCCCCCATTTCCTGTTCCACTACACGAGTAGTGGGGAGCAGGTATACAAAGACCGCAGAATTCCCTTTGATGCAGACGGCTGGGGTGCAATCAATGCAATCAACGGGATCAAGATCGAATTAGACGGGAAGTTGGTTGAAGAAACAGAGATCCCCGGTGGGGCTGAAGTCTGTGATTCGCATATCCGCAAGGATGAAGCCTCCGAACGGATCATCAACGAATTGATTGAACGGCTCACCCAGAAAGTCCGGATTAAGCAGGAGAAAGGCGATGCAATCTTCTACGAAGAGAAGATCTTAAAACCCGACCGGAAAAATATCACCATTGACTCTAAGCAGGTATATATCCCGGTCTGGCAGATACGCGGGAAGAAGATTGTCGAAGTGAACGCATTTACCGGAGAACTGCTCTCTGAACCAATGGATGAAGGCTGCGAAGTCTTCTAAAAAGCAAGGGATTTGACGGGACTAAAACAAAGGAGATCCCGCATCCAATTAAACATGATTTTTCTCATTATGGTAAAGGAAATCCCATGATCATTGTTCTGGGGGGTGGCCCGGCAGGCAGGATCGCATCTATCCGACTCGCATCTGCAGGAAAAGAGGTCCGCCTTATCGAATGTGGGGGTTTGGACGGTATAGGAGGCCAGTGCCTTCATTTTGGCTGCATGCCTGTCTGTGCCCTGAACGACGTAGCCCGCACGATCCATTCAGTCCGAGAGTTCCAGCGTCTCGGAGTGATTGATGCATCTCCAACCATCAATTTTCCTAAGATGCTTACCGAGATGCATGCGATCCAGACAAAGATCGCATCCGTACTTGATGCCGAAACAAAAACTGCCGGTGTAGAGATCATCTACGGGAAAACTGGCAGGCTTGAGGGAAAGGACGTCTTTCTGGATGACGAGAAGATCGAGGCGGATACAGTAATAGCTGCTACCGGATCCCGGCCCAATATTCCGGAGATACAGGACATCGATCTACCTGGAGTTTTTACACCCCATACCTTATCTGGCATGGAAAATATCCCAAAGAAACTGGCCATTATTGGTGGAGGAGTGATGGCTGCGGAATTTGCGTATATTTTCAGTATGTTCGGCAGCGAAGTCACGCTCCTGTGCCGTAGCACATTTTTAAAAGATTCTGACAAACACCTTCGTGCTCTGGCAATAAAGGAACTCAAAATGGTGGAGATCCAGGAGAATGTCCAGGTTCGGTCAATTGGTAGTAATAATAGAGTAAAAACCCTTACTCTGGTAACGGATGGGCCAAACATCCCACTTGAAGCAGACGCCGTTCTGGTTGCCGCAGGACTCGTTCCACGTTCTGAACTTTTGAACGGAGTGAAAAAAGGACAGTTAGGCGAAGTCATCGTTGATGAACATATGCAGACAAGTGTGCCAAATGTATATGCCTGCGGGGATGTGATCGGACCCCCTTATCTCACACCGGTTGCCCGGTACCAGGGCATTGTGGCTGCTGACAACATCCTCGGTATTCCCCGCACAATGGATTACCGGTTCATCCCGCAGTCGATCAACCTCTCGCAGGAACTCGCATTCTGCATCACCAAAACAGAGGACATGGCATCCCTTGCAATCCCGGGGCCTGCCGGGCCGGGCACGTTCTGGTCAGTCCCTTCGAACGATACAGGTCTTGCAAAACTCATGATCGACCCTCACGATGGTGCGATCGGAGGGGTTTGTGCTGCGGGGCCGGGAGGCGGACTTATTGCGGGATACATGGCGTTTCTTATGAGACGCCATTTCTCGGTTCATGATTTTGAAGAGTTCATCGAAGTCCACCCATCAACCGATGGCGTGTACGGGCTCGCGAAATATGCGTCGGGGATGCTCAACAAACGAAAAAACGAATAATCAGCCTTTTTCATTCCATCTTTTCAAATCAGGAGTTATCTTCGTAAAAACCGACCATATTTTTTCGACGCAAATGCTGATGGTATTATTACCCCCGGAATCGCATATTTACGATAAATAAGAATCCTATTTACTGTGGTGCTTTCAAGATGACCGGTCCCCTCGAAAACGTTCCATTTGAAATAACAAGGCTCGATAAAATAACCTCACTTCAGGAGAAAGGGATCACGATCTTTCCCCCCACGTTTGATCGTAAGGATACTATTTCTGAAATCAAAACCCGGTACGCCGACATAACACACGACAAGAGTGTGGAGAGTGTCACAACCGCTGGGAGGATCTATATTGTCAGGAACCACGGTAAGACCATCTTTGCCGATCTTGGCGACGAGTCAGGTAAGATCCAACTCTACATACGGAAGAACGATCTCGGGGAAGAGCAATTCGAGCTCTTCAACCAGTACATTGAGCGGGGGGACATCATCGGTGTTTCCGGCCATGTATTCCGGACGAAACTCGGGGAGATCACCATCTGGGTGGACACCTTTACCCTGCTCTGCAAAGCAGTCTGTTCACTTCCCGAGAAATTCCACGGGCTCACGGACGTCGAGAAGCGTTACCGCCAGCGGTATGTTGATCTCATCACGAATGAGGAGAGCCGGCAGACATTCCGGGACCGGAGCCGTATTGTCGCCCTCATACGCCGGTTCCTTGATGATAACGGGTTCTTAGAGTTCGAAACCCCCATTCTCCAGCCGGTGTACGGGGGTGCAAATGCCCGTCCGTTCACTACATTCCACCACTTCCTCGACCAGAAACTCTTCCTGCGAATAGCTCCCGAGCTCTACCTCAAGCGTCTCGTTGTGGGAGGATTTGAGAAGGTCTTTGAGATCGCCCGGAACTTCCGGAACGAGGGCGTGGATACCAACCACAACCCCGAGTTCACGATGGTAGAGATCTACTGGGTGTACCACGACTTCAATGACATGATGGGCTTCACCGAAGATATTGTCTCTTCGATCGTTAACACCGTGCATGGGAAATTCGAGATTCCCTTTGGTGAGACCCCCCTGAATTTTGCCAAGCCATGGAAGAAACTGTCCATGGCAGACGCAGTAAAGGAGTACGGAGGCATCGATGTCTTTGCTCATAGTGTCGATGAACTCCGTTCACTGGCACTGCAAAACAAACTGCCGGAATCGGAAAAGCCGCAGTCCCAGCGGGAATTCCTCGTCTATTTCTTTGAAGGGCTTGTCGAAGAGAAACTCATGCAGCCCACGTTTGTGTACGACTTCCCGGTCGAGAACTCGCCACTCGCAAAACGACACAGGACCAAAGAGGGGTTCACCGAGCGGTTCGAGCTCTTTATCCACGGAATGGAAGTTGCAAACGGGTTCTCGGAACTCAACGATCCTGTCGACCAGAAAGCACGGTTCGAAGCGCAGGATGAGAAGCGGAGAATGGGCGATGTTGAAGCCCAGATGATCGATTACGATTTCATCAACGCCCTCGGGTTCGGTATGCCGCCAACAGGAGGCGTCGGCATTGGTATCGACCGGCTCGTGATGTTGCTTACGAATAATAATTCCATCAAAGAAGTAATCCTCTTCCCCTCGATGAAGACAATACAGCCCGGAGAGGAAACAGGAGATGAGGAAAAGCCGGACGCGGGGAACTAGAGTTCCCTGCACATTCTCATTTTTTTTCAATCCCGATGATAAAGCAGATAGTATAAGCAACACCGTACGCATACTATTTTTATGGACTGCCGATCTCCCCCTGCTTGTATTTTCCTGATCATTGTTTTTCTCACTGCATTTGCCGGATGCACCACACCGGTGAGCGCCCCTCCCGGTACAGCAGAAAAAGCCATTCCGGCAGAAATGGAAACGGTGAGCCATACGACCGCAATCCCCGTCACAAGTATAACGGATCAGCTGGCAGCGGTGAGATCCGATAGTGCAATCTGGAAAGAAGCCTATCGCATGTTCTTAACCATGAAATCCACTGAATATGTCCATCCGCCCTACATGATCGATGAGGCAGCAGGGATCTACCGGTTCGACTGTCTCGGTTTTGTCGATCACGTGTTGATGAACGCTAATCCTGTCGGCTACACAGCGATCGGCAAAGGCGTCAACCCATCGATCGAATCATATGCCGGTTATTTCAACAAACTCGATACCGTAAAACCGGATGTGGCCGGATGGACGAGAGTTACACATCCCATCGATCTGAGACCGGGAGACATCTGCCTCTGGCTTACTCCCGGCACACTCGATGCCGGTCACATGTGGATCATTGCCGGGGATCCAATGATAAACCCGAAACGGAGCAGCGAGGTGCTCGTCCGGATCTTTGATTCATCCATTGCCCACAGTGATGATTCCCGGACCGGCTCGGCATATAAGACCGGTCTTGGCAGTGGCATTCTCGGGATGATGGTTGACGGGGAGGGTAACCCAATCGGCTTGTACTGGGAAGGGGGAGTGAGCACTGCTGCAGGAGAAAAGGCCACAACAATTGTCTGCGGGCGGCTGGATCATTAAAAGAAACGATACAGGAAAAAAGACGGGGAATTAAAGATCCCGCTCAGACTCTCTTCACATCAACCTTCCAGTTTTCCTGCAGGATCAGGTCCAGATCATCCGGGCAGGTGTCGCATACTACCTTCGGGGTCTGCACGACCATGCGGAACAACACGGCATCGCCCGGGTCAGGAGTGATCGGGATATCAACATCTTTCTGCATGATGTACCGGTACGGATCGAGACTGCCAAAGTAATATTCCCTGAACCTGAGCCGTTCACCCGGCGCAGCATTATACGACCATTCCGCGGTTTCTGCCGCCGTCACATCGACCGGGATCCAGCCATAACCTTCAAGATAATACTCCGCCCAGAAGTGTGGGCCTTCCCAGCCCGGGATGAGCTGGTACCCGCCAACGGTCCGGGCCGGGATGCCGAGAGACCGGCAGAGTGCGGTAAAGTACATGCTCTGGGATCCACAGTCGCCAAATCCTGTGTCGAGGACATAAGCGGATTCGGGCGTGCCGGATGCTTCAAGATATATATGCGGGACGTGACTGTAGTAGAAGTCCTCCATGATATGCCAGTAGATCAACTTAGCCTGCAGGTACGGGTTTGTCTCGTTCCCGACAACCTCCAGCGCCTTCTTTTTCATTTCCGGTGTAATGACGATGTTTTTGCCGGGTGCCGTATATTTCCGGTATTCGGGGCTGCTCGTATTATACGGCTTAACCTTTGCCGGGTCGATAACGAATCGCTGTTCCGCCTGGGTATACCAGAACCCGACACTGATGTTGATGAAATCACCGGTCTCCTGTTCGAGCGGGATCTCCATGTACACCAGCCCGAGATCCGCATGGGTGTCGGGAGGGGTTACAACATACTTTGAGGGTTTGATGGAAAATACGGTGACATTAGCCTGTGAGCCGCTCTCGATAGGTGTTGGCACCCAGAGCCGGAGCGTGCCGCTCTTCGGAAGGTCGTTCCGTGGAATGGAGAGCGTTTCTGTTCCTTCCCAGCTGACCGGCTTCCCATACGGTCCTGTCCCCGTAAACGAAGGGGCATCAACGACAGGGATGAGCGGGTCATACAGGGGCGTCTTGTTCATTGCTGCGGTCATTTTCTGCATCAGGGCGGGATTATGGTACCGGATATTACCCACGGTATCGGAGAAATAGATTTTTTCACCATCACTCCGGATCCAGATGGTCTGGTTGTCGAGCAGCCAGCCGGCCTTTTCCCCGACAGATGCATCAGGGAATTCCCCTGTTATTACCTGTTCGGCAGCAGTGCGGTTGAAGTTGAATTCGATGAACATGCGCTGGGCGGTGAGAGCCCTGTTTCGGGCCTGCAGGGCAGCAGCGGTGTTGCCGGCTGCGGAGTAGTTCTGGTACGCCAGCGTATAGAGGTTCGTTGCTGCCCGGTAGTTCGCGTTA
Source organism: Methanoregula sp. (assembly GCA_041645055.1). Classification (GTDB taxonomy): domain Archaea; phylum Halobacteriota; class Methanomicrobia; order Methanomicrobiales; family Methanospirillaceae; genus Methanoregula. The sequence continues at coordinate 29,740 of JBAZQT010000038.1, forward strand.
GTGAATTCCACGCCGGCCTGGGCATTGAGAGCATCCGGCCCGGTGAGAGGGGGTGGGGTTTTCTGTTCAGAGGTACAGCCCATCGTGAGGAGGGAGGCGATGAGCAGGATGAGGATTGAGATCATCATGTTTCGTTTCATAGGGCACCCTTTGTTGGTGAATAAAAGACGGTTGGGATGGGACATTAAGGTTGGGAAACGGTGCACCTTCACCATCCTCACCAGTAACTCGTGAGAATAATTCAGAATCTGTTCCCTCTGGATCAGAAAAAATCTTGAACATGATATCCAATCTCCTGTCCAAGAGAGCGAGCCCAGAGAGCTTCCTCAATCAAGAACTTCCGAATCACCGAATAAAGGATCCTGTCTTGCACAAGAGGGGGGGTAGGCAGGGCAGGTATCCCCCCCTCCCTTTTGGACGAGCAGCTCACGCAGTGTCGCGCACTTTACCCCTGACAAGCGAGAAGAAGATTCCCACGATACAGAATAGGGCAAAAAAGATAAACCCGACATGCAGGCTTGTCTGGA
>JBAZQT010000108.1:0-5301 GCA_041645055.1 Methanoregula sp.
CAAGGGCTGAAAGGGCACTTTTTTCCTTATCTTTAATCTCAAGCATAATATCAAAATCAGCCGTCCGGGTCTCATTAAGAAATTGCCGGAAATCTTCTGGCACGATATGCTCTGCATGTGCTCCCATCCGCTTGCCCGGTTCCTGCGAACTGTAATCGATCATCGGAATACCGTCATGAACATTCCATGTTGCCCCGAGATTTTTTAGTTGGTCCACGAACAGCTCGCCACGATTATTAAGGGCATGATGAAACGAATCTCCGATGACTGGGATTCCCGTCCGCTCATGAATGACAAGACAGTCACTAATCGTATACAGCCGTTCATCGTTCTCGATCACGAGCCGGTTCTTTATCACAGGTTCGAGCTGTTCATATTTTTCAGAGAATCGTTCCATGCTTGCCTGCTTGTTGCCATACACACCCCCGACATGGACCTGAACTTTTGCAGACCGGTCAAGTCCCATCAGATCGAGTACCTGCGCCTGGTACACCAGATCGGCGATACTCCGCTGGAACACCGAGGTATCGGGTGCATTCAGGAGCACAAACTGGTCGGGATGCATGGAGATGCGGAACCCATGATGCCGGATGAATTTCCCGATTCGCCGGAACTCTTCGGCAAAATGTTCCTGCCACGGGAACGTGCAGATTGGATGCGAAGCAAATGGTACGAGGTCCGAGGTTATCCGGAAGAAGAGCATTCCGTGCTCACGGTTATACTCAAGAATTTTTTTAAGGCAGACAAGATTCTCTTTTACCGTCTCTTCCAGTCGTTCATCGGTATAGGAAGCAAGCCGGAAGGTATGGGAGGCGGTGCAGCCTATCGAGCGGTTGATGCAGGGGTATCCGATACGCAATTTTTCCTCCCCGGTTAATGCCCGAATAACGATACAACTTCTTTGAGGTGTTTCCGGATCGGGATCTGCTGGGGGCAAAGGCTCTCGCACACCCCGCAGTCCTGGCATTGCGAAGCATCCCCGTCAGAACCGGTAAAAACATCATAAGAGAATTTTGCACCTGCCGTATCCTGGTAAATGAACGCGTCATTGTATGCCGAAAAGCACTCCGGGATCTTAACGCCAACCATGCATGGCTGGCAGTACCGGCATTTCGTGCAGGGAATCTTTACCCTGCCGCGGTAGAAGGTTTTTACCTCCTCATAGACCGCGAGATCGCCATCGGTGAGCGAGGAAGGTTTGCCAGCGTTTGCATATTTCAGGTTATCCTTTACCTGCTGCATTGTGCTCATGCCGGAGAGCACGACAGTTATTTCGGACCGGTTCCAGAGCCAGCGCAGGCCCCATTCAGCGGCTGTGCGGGATTGTCCACGTAAGGCCCAGATTTTTTTTGTCTCTGCAGTCTCCCGTGCAAGTAACCCGCCACGGAGGGGTTCCATGATCACAATACCCAGCCCTTTCTCCACTGCGTAGTCCAGCCCCCCGGTACCGGCCTGGTACTCCTCGTCCATGTAGTTGTACTGGATCTGGGCAAACGTCCAGGGATATGCATCCACGATCTCTTTGAAAACCTGCACATTGTCGTGGAATGAGAATCCTGCATAGCGAATCCTGCCATCAGCAATTGCGTTGTCGAGAAATTCTCCGACATTGAGATTCGCCATGTCACCCCATGACGAACGTGAAAGACCGTGAAGCAGGTAAAAATCAATATGATCGGTGTTAAGCCGCGTCAGCTGCTCGTCAAGAATACGATCCATATCTTTTCGGGATCTGACATCCCAGACGGGCAATTTCGTGGCGAGGTTTACTTTCTCCCGGTACCCGTCTGCCAATGCTCTCGCAAGGAACGGTTCGCTCTCACCATTGTGGTACACGTAAGCGGTGTCGATGTAGTTGACGCCCCGGTCGATCGCATACCGCAGCATCGCTGTTGCCTTCTGCTCATCGATGGCAAAATCAGCAGTCTGTGGCAACCGCATGCAGCCAAAACCCAGGATCGACAGTTTCCTGTCGGTCTTATTCATCTTCCGGTAGAGCATGATACCCGTCTTTGTTCTGCTATGGGGGGAGCATCATGAAAAGAGTTGTGACGGATTTGATGAGCGGAGGTTACGGGCTTTTATGAAAATCCAGCGCAGCCGAGTTCATGCAATAACGTTTGCCCGTGGGTGCAGGACCGTCATCAAAGACATGACCGAGATGTGCTCCGCACCGGGCACAAAGTACTTCGGTGCGAACCATTCCGCCCGAGGTATCAGTGTGAGTGCGAATGTTGAGCCCGGATACAGGAGCGTTAAAACTTGGCCAGCCGGTCCCGGAATCGAATTTTGTTGTCGAGTCAAACAGGTCAGTGCCGCAGCAGGCACACGCGTAGATGCCCTTCTCTTTTGATGCGTGATATTTCCCGGTGAACGCGTATTCAGTTCCCTGTTTTCGCGCCACGTCATACTGCTCATGAGTGAGAAGTGCCCGCCATTCCGCATCGGTTTTTACTACCGGAAGTACGTTTTCTGTTTTTCCCGTGCGGGCATTGTAAATGGGAATTGTATCTTTACCGTTCATTGCACTGCCATCCCCGTCATTTTTGCTCTCAGGAGTTACGTAGCTGAGAGAGAGGATAGAGCTTTGGTTTGAGGAAAAATGCAAAAATGCACCCGGCTCAGAGCCCGAAAAATCCAAGAATCCTGCTCTTTGGATCCTTGTAGAAGACTTTTGCACCTTCTTTGATATTGCGCACATCTTCTACCGTATACAGAATTTCAGGATATTCTCGTGAGAGTATGCCCATAAGCTTTCCTAATTCTGAACGGGGTACAATCATAAAAACAATCGTCACAGTAGAGGAGAAACTGCCCGTTCCCTCGATCCGGGTCATGCCATACCCGAGCGTGGCAAGTTCAGTAATGAGCGGCTGGGGATCTGCCGGGATGAAGAGCCGGACGATCACATACCCAAGGGAGATCATCTTCTCGATTTCCATGCCAAGCAGGGTTCCGAGACCATAGCCGGCAAGATACGCAAAGAGGTTCAGATAATCCGAAAGATTGGTGAGCACAAGACCGGTAGAGAGCAGCCAGATACCGGTCTTTATTATCCCAATATAAGCAGCGAGGTTTGCATGCCCCCGGTTGATGTAGATCGTCCTGACGGTTTCAAGACTAGTCTCCACTATCCGGGCAATCAGGATAATGAAGGGTAATACAAATACCCCCATGACAACCGGTTCCATCCCTCACAACACTCCGTATCTTAATAATCTCACGGGGAGTCTTGAATAGATTGCGGAATAATACACGGGATTCCCTGGCCGGGAAGGGTATGTACAATAAGCGAAGGGGTACTTTTTTTTAAAAAATTCGTGGGGAGCATTAGTGCCCACTACGATTTAGCGGGCGTTCCACTTTTTATCATTTCTTCGAGTTTTAACGCTATCTGCCCAAGCGTGTGGACTTCGAGGAAAATAAGGATATTTCCTGCGATTTTGTGTTCATCCGAGGTCAGCTTGACCTTAAAGAGGATCACGTCATCCACTTCAACGGTCATCTGGGCGATTAAGGAAGTGATGGCCGCGTGAGCCATATCTACAATAAGAACCGGGGGGGAGGGGAGCATCAGCAGGCCAATGAGATCGGATGACGCGCTCAAAAATGATGAGACCATGATATTTCCGACTTCAAGGATTGCACTCTGGTCCATCTCGCTGAACGGGTGATCGGGTGCAGAAGATCCCTGCATGATGTTTGCAGTCCGCATAGCAGAGTCGCGGGGGAAGTGCAGGATCAAAAAACCCCCGTGCGGGATATCGCCCTGGAGCTCAAAAACGACCATGGTGGTCAGTTCATCCGTAAGAAAATCTCCCACTTTAGAGATATCAATAATATCTATCTTCGGCACGCTCATGCCAATGTTCGTATTGAGCATTTGCGAAAGGGTAGTAGCCGAATGTGCAGAACCAATGTTGGCGAGTTCCTGCAATGCATCCATCTGAAATTCGGTAAATTCCATGATACACCAGTTAATGATTGGGAGCTCTCACCAGCATCCATGTTCTGACAGGGTTCCCCGTTCTTAGATCTGTTACCTCCGGTATCGTTGAGCCGGATTTTTAAGATAATGAGAAATACATTTTTTGATGACTTATACTTTGTGAGAGACACCTTTCATGATCACCGGGATAATTGCACCTGATTTCCTATCGAAACAGGTTGCGGTTGGCATGACAAAAAGAAATTTCATTACCTGTGACAGGGTTTATGTAAATTTCAGGGACCGCGATTTTATCCCGCAGAAAAAATGTTTTTTTTGTATTACCGCGTGCGTCGTTTTGTAAACATTATTTTTTCTTCGAGGGCATTTTCTTTTCCCTTGATGATAAGGAGCGGGGCCCCATCAACTTTGAGTGCCGCAATTTCTGCAAAGTCCTTGATCATGTCCATCTCTTCTTCATGAGTAAAGTCTTCGTTCGATAACCTTTCTAAAAACTCTTCTTCTCCCTCAATTGCTTTTTTGGGAACAGGATATTCCACCCGGTATTTGGCCTTACAATACCGGCAGTGAGTGTGGTAGTTGCCAATATCCCGCTCCCCTTTTAAGATAAGTTTGAAGTTGAGTCCTTCGCACTTGGGACATTTCCATTCGAGGGTGAGCCCTTTTAAGACACCGCTTGCATCGTGTTCAAATAATCGATCGAACATGTTCTGCTCGTTTATCTTCTAAAATACTGGTTTACTGTTGATCCTGATTAATGCTATGGATAATGCAGTTCCGCTTTTTTTATGGGGAGGGATGAGTGCGTACACTTTAAAACAAATTTCGAGGAGAGCAATACGCCGGGGTATCTGTTTTGACCGAAATGCTTTTTTAAAATCCCTGCAGGGTTCAGGCGCCTGATTCTTGTATTCCAAAAACCGATCTGGTACAGGATATCTATGGGCAATCCGGAAGAACAGCATAATTCAGGGAAGAGCGAATCTCCGCTCCTGACCGATCCCCCTTTTTATCTTCCGGAGTTTGAGAAATCGTACCGGTATATCATCGATGAGTACGAAGTGGCACCGAAAGATATTGCGATTTTCATGCCCTGTGCGGTGCGGAAACCCTACAGCGCGAGCCCAAGCCACCAGCTGATCCGGATGATCATCTCGCAGGTGTTGGAACCATCCCAGTATCATATTGTAATCTTCGGGACCTGCGGGATTGTACCTGCCGAGCTCGAGACCATGTATCCATATGCCCATTACAAGTACATGCTCGGGAAATGCAACGACGACAAGGTCAAAGACGATTTTCTCCGCATCGAGACCGAGCGGGTTGCCGGTTATCTTGAAAAGACACGGGAC
>JBAZQT010000109.1:0-5105 GCA_041645055.1 Methanoregula sp.
CATGGGCGACATTCCGTACAATGGTATGTACACCTGGGGGGACTTTTTGAAAAAGGCGGATGAGATCACGATGGATGACATCATCGAGCGAGGCGAAGGGCTCTCGTTCGACGACCCGATCAATATTCAGTACACAAGCGGCACGACTGGGTTCCCCAAAGGGGTTGTCCTGACTCACCACAGCGTCCTCAACAACGGCTTTATCATCGGAGAGGGTATGGGATTTACCGAAAAGGACCGGCTCTGCATTCCCGTTCCCTTCTACCATTGTTTTGGTATGGTCCTTTCCAACCTTGCCTGCGTTACTCACGGGTCGACCATGGTGCTGCCTGCCCCAACCTTCGATGCTGAGGAAGTGCTCAAGACCGTAGAGAAGGAGCATTGTACAGCACTGCATGGTGTCCCCACCATGTTCATTGCCGAGCTCACTCACCCGAACTTTTCCAAATACGACCTCAGGTCCCTGCGGACCGGAATCATGGCAGGTTCACCATGCCCGATCGAGGTCATGAAACAGGTCAACACGTTGATGCACATGAGTGAGATTGTGATCGTATACGGTCAGACCGAGACGAGCCCCGGCGTTACGATGACAACAACCAAAGACCCGGTCGAACGCAGGGTTACTACGATCGGAAGGGCGTTCCCACACACCGAACTCAAGATCATCGACTCCAAGACCGGGAAAATCGTCCCACATGGCGAGATCGGTGAGATCTGCGCACGTGGTTACTGCGTCATGAAATGTTATTATAACAATCCTTCGGCAACCCATGCCACACTCGATAAGGACCACTGGAATCATACCGGCGATCTCGGAACTATGGATGAGGAGGGCTACTTCAAAATTGTCGGTCGGCTCAAGGACATGGTAATCCGGGGTGGGGAGAACATCTATCCGCGTGAGATCGAGGAATACCTGCACCACCACGAGAAGATCTCTGATGTCTACGTTGTCGGTGTACCGGATATCAAGTATGGCGAGGAACTCTGTGCATGGGTGAAGATGAAACCCGGCCAGACCATGACCGAACAGGACGTGAAAGACTTCTGCAAGGGAAAGATCGCCCATTACAAGATCCCCCGATATGTTATGTTCGTTGATGACTTCCCGATCAACATCTCCGGCAAGATCATGAAGTTCAAGATGCGGGAGACCTCGATCAAGGTGCTCGGTTTACAGGAAGCAGATAAAATCGAGACAGCATAATTATATCCGCTCCCTTTTTTGTACAGGGATAATCAAAATCTCTTGATCTTTTTCGTACGTCACATCTCGAACACTATAAATACCATCCACTCGGATTTCGTCATAATATAATGAATACAGCACAGGAAATCATCGAAACATCGTCTCACTATGACCGGATAAAAATCCGTGTCAATGGAATTCTCAACACCTATCCAAATCCGGAACCGACGGCACGGTGGGTTAAATATTTCCTTGCCATCTTCATCCTGGTCAATACGATCGCCGTAGTAATTTCCACAATGCCGGATCTTCCGCTATCGTTCCGCATCCAGCTCTTTGCGATCATTTCGGTCTGTCTTTCCATTTTTGCAATCGAGTATATCCTTCGGCTCTGGTCATGTACGAACAATCCTACATTCCTTGGCAGAGTAAAAGATCGCCTGCGTTATGCCACCGGGATATACATGATTATCGATCTCATTTCGATAATCCCTATAATCTTCCCCTTTGTGTTCCCCAATGACTATTCCATGCTCCACATCTTCCGGCTTCTCTCAATCTTTAAGCTGGTGCGCTACACACGCCACTCTGATGCGCTGCAACTCCTGCAACGTGTCGTTTTCAAGAAGCGGGAGATCATCTCATTCCTCGTAATTTTTCTGGTCTTTGAGATCCTGTTCGCCTCTACGATCATGTATCTTGTCGAGAACGCTGCCCAGCCGGACAAGTTTTCCAGCATCCCATCATCCATGTGGTGGGCAGTGATGACGGTTACTACTGTGGGATACGGAGATATTATTCCCATCACCCCTTGGGGAAAGACTATTGCTGGTTTGGTAACTATAGGGGGTGTTTTACTCCTTGCACTTCCCTCTGCAATTCTTGCTGCCGGGTTTATGGAAGAACGACAGAAAGAGCAGGCAGGTCATAATCATTATGGAACTGAGGCAGGGATTTCGCTTCTTGAGCGGGTGGGCTCATTAAAAGAGCGCGGATTGATTACCGAAGAGGAATTTGAAGAATATAAGGCCCTCATCCTGCCACGGTTACGTGAGTACGAAAAAGAAGGGGAAAATAAAAAATAAATTGAATCTTTACAATACGCCAAACCACGCGACATACGAGATTGCTATCATGACGATGAATACGACAATGAGGATCTTATATACACAACCGTGACAGACGCCCCCCACGGATGCCTTGTGATTGGGATCATGGGACGATGAGCAAAGACGACATTTGTGTCCGGCATGGTCATGATGCTCGAACTGCTGGTGATGAGTCATACCATCCACATTGATCGTGCGAGGGAAAAAACATACCGAAATTTGAAAAGATATTTTTTTAATAAACAGTCATTTTCGATCCATATATTGTCAGGAATCCATGCATTTTTCTGTCAATGGATTAAGTGAGATTGTTTTATGGGTAGACAAGAACCCGATTTTTACGTTAATAAAAAAGATGTGGGGTTGTGTCTCGTTGAAATCCCCTTTCATTTATTTTTTAGTTTTTCTATAAGAGATGAGACTCGATCCTTTGAAGCTGCCGTCGCTCCTTCATCGCGATCAATACCAATGGTAACTATATCACCTTCCTTTGTACCGGGCGGAAGCAGAGATACCGGTACGGTCATGTGTACAGGGTCTTTTTCAACACTGATCAACACCGCAATGCCCTCTTCGATACGGTCAATGGTCGCTTTCATCTTATCTCACTCTGACTTCTGGTCGATTATCTTCCCGTTTCCGTCTTTTAAGATTGCAATGTCTCCGCTGTTGCCCCATACCGGCTCCGTTTTACCCATGAAAAGAGCCGTGTTGTTCAGCGTCCCTGTACCGGAAAAGATCGTGACTGTTTCATTGGGCACAAGATAAACCGCCGGGAAGGTGTACTGGACATTCCGACTGTTGTCAGAGAGGGTCCATCCGGCGATGAGTACCGTATCATCCCCTAGGTTAGTCAGCTGGATCCATTCGCCATTTACGTTCTGCCGGTCATCGCCCGGCGCATTGAACTGAGTGGCGCTGATTACAACAGCCGCCGCCGTGCCAATCTGGGGGACGGTAATCGATGGCTGGGGATTGGAGATGTTGATTGCTGCTGCAGGGAGAGTAGGTATCGGAGGTACTGTCGATGCATTTGTACCTATAGCCTGTAGATTGGGTGTTAGTGTTGGGGCCAACCCCCCAAGATTTTTGCCGGTTTTTACTGAGTAAGAAATACCGTCGCTTCTCACCAGGATCGTCCCGTCACGATCAGTCCGGTAGATCGTGGCTCCAACCTCAGTAAGGGTGTCAACTGTTTGTTTATGCGGATGACCGTATGGGTTATATCCTGTCCGAGGGAGATGATCGCTGTTTCCGGGTGCACTCTTGCTGTGAATGCAGGTGAACTTGAGTGCATACTTCCATGGTGACCGACTTTGAGGATCTGGGAATCGAGAGTATATCCGGACTTTGCCAATGCAGTTTCGGCTTCACCGCCAGCATCTCCAGTGAACAGGAAGTTGATCGTACCATAGGAGATGCGCAACATAATGGAGTTGGTGTTCAGGTCATCCCCAAACCGTTTTTCCGGAGGGGAGAGGACAACAATTCGAAGCGTCGGGTCAAGATTGATCGCATCTCCCTGAACCGCGACCTTATAGGGAATTTTTTTCTTTTCGATCGTTTCTAAGAACCGCTCATACAGCACAGATGAATGAGGCATCCCGGAATCGAGTACCTGACTGACCGGGAAATTATCCAGCACTTTTTGCATGCCGCCGATATGATCGGAGTGCGGATGGGTTGCGACGAGAAGGTCAATCCGGGAAACTCCAAGTTCCTTAAGATCGCTCACAACTCGATCGCCCATATCAATTTCCCCGGCATCGATCAGAATTGTTTTATTGCCAAAGATGATGAGTGATGCGTCGCCCTGTCCGACATCAAGAAAATATGCGGAGAGTTTGCCATCATTCTGTGCCTGGTGGGAAGACCCTCGCGAGCCTAAGTCCGGAATACCGAGATCGTTTAAGCAGCCAGTGACGGCGATACATGATAACAGGATAAAAATAATGCTGATAGCCGCGACCGTACGGTGCGGACCGATCTTTGCTGGGTATTTCTGAAACATATTATATGGATTGTGAGCGGCCGACGAGTTCGTGGGCTGCCTTTGCTGCACCGGCAAGAATCTCGTCTTCGTTTGGGATCTCACGGTTCAGCATCAGCACCCTGCCATCGCAGATGGTGGTCTCAACCGCGGCCCCGTTGCACGAGTAGACGAGATTGGATGTGGCGTTGTGCAGGGGGATATTACAGGCAGTGCGGGCAGAGACGAGCACGATATCTGCAGGTGCACCCACGGCAAGCGTCCCGGTACCGAAGCCCAGCGCCTTTGCACCGTTTCTTGTTGCCATTGCAAGTGCTGCAGGTGCCGGAAGAACGGTAGGATCGTTCCAGAAGAATTTCTGGAGGAGTGCCGCGGTTTTCATCTCCTCGAACATATCGAGATTGTTGTTGCTGGCGCAGCCATCGGTCCCGAGACATACATTTGCCCCGGCAGCCGTAAGCTGGCGGATGGGCATCGCCCGGTTCGTTGCGAGCTTCATGTTACTCGCTGGATTATGAGACGCAAAGACGCCCCGTTTACCAAGCAGCGTACACTCGGCATCATCGAGCCAACAGCAGTGTGCGGCGATGGTTTTTGGCGTGAGGATGCCGCAGTCGTCTAACAGTGCAGCCGGGCGTTTCCCATGCTGGGCAATGCAATCGTTGATCTCCTTTTCTGTTTCGGACAAGTGAATGTGGATTGCGATCTTCTGCTCTTTGGCAAACTCCGCACACCACTTCAGGCCTTCAGGGGATACGGTATAAATTGCATGGGGTCCGGCAGCAGCTTTGATCCGTGGGTTGTTCATCGAACG
>JBAZQT010000039.1:0-27859 GCA_041645055.1 Methanoregula sp.
ATGATGGTAGCGCCGTTCTTGTTGAGTTCCGTCATGAGCTCCATGATACTGGCCCCTGTTTTTGAATCGAGGTTTCCCGTGGGTTCATCGCACAGGAGGATGTCGGGATCGTTGATGAGAGCGCGGGCGACTGCTACCCGCTGCTGCTGGCCCCCGGACAATTCCATGGGTGTATGCGTGTAGAGTTTTTCGTCCAGCTGGACTGCCCGGAGCACTTCCCGCGCCCGTGTCTCGTTGACTCCGGACTTGAGCATCTGGGGAAAACTGACGTTCTCGATGATGTTCAAGAGCGGGAAGAGGTTGAAGTACTGGAAGATGAAACCGATCCGGTCCCTGCGCAGGGAGGTCAGTTCCATATCGGACATATCCCGTATCGGGACCCCGCTCATAGAGATATTCCCGGAGGTTGGTTTGTCAAGACATCCCATGAGGGTGAGGAGGGTTGATTTACCTGATCCCGAGGGTCCCATGATCGAGATGAACTCTCCCCGCTGTACCTCAAATGAGATATGATTGAGTGCCGTTACATCCCCCGACTTGAGCGGGTAGATCTTCACCACATCCTCGAACTGGATGGCCGGTTGCATGATATCTCCCTCCTACTCGGCTTTTCGTTTCCGCATGTAGAGGTACCCGCCACCAACAAGCGCAATGACGATGATTACCCCCACGATGGGGAGAATTGAAGGTTGAGCCGTACTCTGGTCGGACGATGTGGCAGTTGCGAGATTGATATTCTGTTGTGAAGTGATCACGTTGCCATCGGTATCCTTGTATGACATCTGGAGGGGGATGCTTGTTGTACTGTCGGTAGAGAATGATACTTCAAAACTCCCGAAGTCATCCGGTTTCAGAACGCCTACTACATAGGCCTTGTACGGATCCTGGGCTGTTGCCGGAGAGCCCGATGTAATCGTAACTGCATTTGCGATTTCCAGTCCTGCGTTCGTTACATCGCCGGTCACATGATAGACCGTTCCCACCTTCGTGATCTTGATATTATTTACTTTTGGATCGGCCTGCTTCTTGTTCTCTCCAAATATAAGTGGAAGAGTTCCTGACATTGTATGCGTATTATCACCATTATCATAGGTCACTTTCAGGGAGAGAGTCGTCTGCTGTTGGGGTGTTACTGAGAAATTCGCCAGGACATTTCCACCTGCTTTGATTGTACCGAGGGATATCTTAGATGGGTTTATCATTGCACCGGTGCCGGTTATTTCTACAACAACATTCTTCACTTCATAATCGCGCGGGTTTGATATTTTTGCAGTAATTTTATCTTTTTTCCCAGCGGAGAATGTGTCAGGTTTGTCGATAAATGTCATCTCGGGGAGATCATTATCGATCTCGGCAAATGTCCGGTAATACAGGCTGTCAGCTTCCATGAAACTCATGGAAAACGTTGGGTAATAGTAACCTTCCTTTCCATCTGCAATTACTTCGAAGAAATAATCCCGTGACTTGCCGGGCCCGATATTTGAGGATGTGTCGTAGGGTCTGCTAACGGTTCCGATTGTATCATCTGTAAGTTGTGCATGGTTGACAACAATTGCTGTATCAGTGTTCCCATTGGTGACGGTGATATGAACTATGCCCTTATCTCCATCGTACATTGATCCAGGATCATAGGTAACGTTCGAAACATACACTTTAGCTGCGGCTGCAACAGATTCTGTCGTTGCTATTGCACTGACTGTACCTATTAAGGTACAAATCGCCAGCAGGGTACCTGCAAATAACAGGATCTGCATCGGGCCTGTTTTGTTCTTATGCGCAACACTACCGTATGTGAAAACAGGTTTTTTGATTCCTGTTCGTCCCGGTTTTCGGTGATTATTGTCGTAACGCTCAATTGTGAACATAAATTTTCCTCAATCTGTTAGATTGATGTAGTATATTTTTTTACTACTCTCTTTGTATAGTTTAACGTACATTGATAAAAAGGTTATTGTTCTGGTAGTAAATTTTTTAACAACTAAACTTGAACATTATGTGTATGGAGAACATTCCCGCAGCTCTCATAAAATCGCTCAATGATCTCGGGCTATCCAACAACGAAGCGAGTGTTTACGCCGCTTTGGTCCTGTACGATAATGCGGAAGCAAAGGAGATCATCGATTATCTCTCCCTATCAAAGCCTAGCGTATATGAGGCATTGGATCATCTCGCGGAAATGGGGCTTGCTGTAAAGAGAGTTACAAAACCGGCCAGGTACAGTGCAATCTCGCCAGAAATGGCGATCGATCTGCTCATGGACAAGCACCGGAGGGCAGCTGATCAGGCACTGGCGGCACTTGGGGCACTGGAGAAAAAAAAGGTACGTACTGACAAAGAGGACGCTCTCTGGACGATTTACGGGGATGCCAACATTGAGTATAAAATCCGAGACCTCTTCGGGAAAGCGAAACGCCAGATCAGCGGTATGATAGGTGAACGATATCTTCCATTCATTGAGAATGTTAAAATAAAAGATGTTTCACTGCGTCTTATTATAATCTCAGATGATCCGGCTTTTCAGGAAAAAATGCGGAAATTATTTCCGGGAAAAAAAACCGATATCCATGTCATCTCTACGGAACAATTCAGGGTCCCGCCACCTTTTGCCCCTCCGGAATTTATTGAAATGACCAAATTCATGAATTTTGAAAATACCCTTGAATTGATCATCGATGATGAGGAACTTCTCATGATCCCGCCGTTTATTTCGAGCAGTGTTTCAGTTCTCAATACCCGCAACAAGGGGGCGATCCTCCAGATGAAAATGCTCAGCCAGCTCAACTGGAACCGGTTTATCAATGGCGGGGAAATGCCCTTTCTCATGCCCCCCGCTCAAAAAAAATAAGCGTTTGTGACTGATAGCTCCACTCGTCCCCGCCCTCCCCATTCCACGAAATCTCTACCGCATGATAATTAATTGAAAAAACAGGTTTGAGGTACTACATGACGTACGGAAGGCCATGCGTTTTTTGGAGAAGCGCTAATCATATTTCCCGGATAGGTGAATCGATCATACACCTCCATTGAAAAAAGTTCCAGTGGGTTTTGACTAAAATTTTATCATCAAATCCTGATTGAAATTTTTCCATCGCGATCATGATCGTGATTGAAAAACTGATCCGGATCGATCGAACCTTGATTTAAAATTTTCAGGCAAACCTTGATTGAAAAAACAAGCGCAGTATGGTTAGTTCAATTGTATTTTTGCGTGCCCCGAATAGTTACATTGTTTTTTTAATAGGGGAGGTCACTTTCTTTTAGAAATACCAGATCGCGTACTATATTTCCCAGTGCAGACAGATCAACCATGTGACACGTCATGACGGGAAAAAAGGAAACTGATATCTCGTGGCGTCATACGTCTGTTGTTGTACGGGCGGATATTTTTTTAAAGGCGCACGAACAGGCAATCGATATTTCCAATGTATGCAACAAGGCACTTGCTGATCTGCTGGGTGTGGATTACCGCCCGCTGCATCTCGATAACGTGCCGGCAGCCCGACCCGTGATCATTGCACAGAACGCACCGCCGGTAGATGGAAAAGATCCCACACGGAAAACTCATTCAGCCAGTCATTCCCCGGTCATCAATGCTGATGACCCCGCTGCCAGCGCTACTGTGAGGAGCGCAAAACAGCAACCAAAAACCCGACTCTCCCGGAAAGAAACAGATCAGGTGACTGCTCCCCCAGAAAAAAAGGAGATCGCAGTCCAGTCACCGGCAGCAAACGCACTTCCGGTAGGTAATGCTAAAAAATCCGCTGTTGGAAAAGCGCACAAAGATGACGGGCTGAAAAGATTTGTCAGCACAAAAATTATCCGCAGTGATGCTGGAGATGCAGTGATTTCAAAAGATGACATGTACCAGGCATTTACCCGGTTCTGTAGGGAACACAATATCGCAAAAATTCCGGATCGTAAGTCATTTACTATTGCCTTAAAAAACAAATTTGCCTTCTTTGATAAGACGATAACCGGCACTCCCAGTTGGGTGAATGTCCGGTTGAAATAACTTTTTTTACTTGCCGAAACGGCGTATCCGCGACTGGTAGTCCCGTAATATCCTTAAAAAATCCACTTTCCGGAAATATTTCCAGTTCACATCGGAAAAGAAGAGTTCTGAGTAAACCGATTGCCAGATAAGGAAATCGGTGAGATGATCTCCCCCGCTCTTGATTACCACATCGGGCGTATATTTGAATGTCAGGTAGGATTCAAGGAGTTTCTCGTCCACGTCTTCAGGAAGGATATGTTCCTGCGCCATCTTCCTGATGCACGCGGTGATCTCTTCCCTGCCGCTCTTTCCTATCGCCACTACCACATCCATCCCCTTTCCAATCACCTCTTCTTTGTCTCCCACATGAAGGATCAGGCGGGCGATGGTGCCGATCTTCCTGATCTCCGATAAACATTTTTCCATGTTATCAGGAGAGGGTGTTGAGATATGGAACGTAAGACCATGAATCACCGGCTGGTCCGCTGGATTATGTTTTGAAACATATGCAGAGATATCAGTGCACCATGCAGTAGCCAGGTAGAGCTTATCGGGCGTATCTGCCATATCCCTGCCGCTGATCATAAAACAGACATGCCCCGGCAACACCGTGATCTGCCGTTTGAGCATGTACTCATAAAGCCAGTACATTTTGTCCTGCTCATTATTGGGCAGTCAAAGGTAAAGAGACTTGAGGGTTGCAAAGTGCAATGACCGTAGTTATATCCGGTCTTCCTCTACCCAAATCAATAAAGTCGCACGGCACACAGATATGAAAAGAGCTAATCATGCAGCCATCCCTGCGGGAAGATTACCTGGAAGCAATCCAGCTCTTCTCAGAAAAAAATACACGGTTTCCCCTTACTGACGAGCTTGCCGCAGCGCTTTCAAAGCCCGTGCCCGTAGTGAACTCTGATATGGCAGAGCTGGTATCCGGTGGGGATGTGTTCGTTTCTCCTGAAGGTGTGATCGCTCTTACTGTGCGGGGAAAACAGACCGGGACCTGTGTCATGAAAAAACACGAGACCCTCCAGTGTTTTTTATCCGAAATCCTCGGCATGGACAAATCCTCGGCCTCCGATGAGGCGTGCACACTTGAACACACGGTATCCGATGAGACCATCGACCGGCTGGGAAAACTGATAGTAACCCATGATCATAACCGGCACCATGGAAAGGGAAAACACAAACAACCTGATGAACGGGCATGCAAAGTGGAAACAGATGAGTTCTGCCAGTCACGCAGCATCTCTGAATTCTCTGAGGGTGATGAAGTCATCATCCAGTGTATCCATGGCAGGGCATGTGCCCAGCGCCTTCTCGATCTCGGCCTTGTACCCGGTGAACGTACCACAATTAAGAGAAAATTGTCCAATGGTGCACTTGTCGTGCAGGTCAAAGGATGTGATGTGGCAGTGAGTCCGGAGATCGCTTCTGCGATTGGTGTGGAGCGCTTGCCATGAAAATTGCGCTCCTGGGAAACCCGGGGGTGGGGAAATCCCTCATTTTCAACCAGCTTACCGGTCTTGGTGTTGAAGTAAACAGGTATCCGGGCTCTTCTGTTGCGCTGGAAAGTGGGAATGTCTGCTATAAGCAGGAAAAGACCGAGATTGTTGACCTGCCGGGCATCTATTCTCTTGATGGCAACTCGGAAGAAGAGACGCTGGTGCGAACGTTTTTGACGAGCGGCGGGGCGGATGTAATTGTCGCAGTTCTCGATGCCACCAAACTCGAAAGAAATCTCTACCTCTTTGTGCAGGCCGCAGAGTTTTCACCAAAGATGATTGCGGTCATCAATATGATCGATGAAGCCGACCGGCAGGGCCTGCGCATCGATGCCAACAGCCTTTCCTCACACCTCGGTGTTCCGGTAATTCTGGCTGCTGCATCGGAAGGCAGGAATATCGACAGGATTCTTCCGGTAGCATTGGGAGAAGCGACACCTGCACGAGTGCGTGTTCCCTACGATCACCATATCGAAGCCGCTTTAAAAAGTTTGGAAAAGACGATCGGGACGCCTATGCATACAAACCTGCTGGCGTTGCAAGGTACCGGTGATGATCCGGTCCTGCTCGATGCCGCAGGAGCGATCGCTCAGGAGATCGCGATGCGCCACCGGATGTCTGTGGGTCAGATCATCGCAACAAACCGGCACAATTTAGCCCGGGAGATCACGGCAGCTGTCGTAAAGCGCACTGCCCAAAAGAAACCCTATGATCTCGACAGCCTGCTCACCCGTTCATTCCCCGGTATCCCGATCCTATGTTCTATTCTCTTCCTGCTCCTCTTGTCCGTGTTCATGATCGGCTCATGGATGGAGGAGATCATAGTTACGGTATTTACCACATCGGTCATTACCCCATTTACTGCACTTGCATTGCCACCCTTGTGGAATCAGATCGGTTTTTCTCTCCTGATTGCCCTGCAGGCAGGTCTTGGAATTGCATTTCCTTTCATCTTTACCTTCTATATCGGGCTATCCCTTCTCGAAGATACCGGGTATATGACCCGGGCTGCCTTCCTTGCAGACCGGGCCATGCACAGGATCGGGCTTCATGGGGAGGCAATAATTCCCATGGTGATTGGTTTCGGGTGCACGGTTCCTGCGGTTATGAGCCTGCGCCTGCTTAAGACACGCCGGGAACAGACAATCGCAGCGGTCCTCGTCACCATGATCCCCTGCTCTGCCCGGACCGTGGTTATTGCCGGTATCGTAGCGGCTTTTGTTGGCATCCTATGGGCATTCTCTATCTACCTGATTGTTTTTGTCCTGCTCATCCTCACAGCAATTGTGCTCAGCCGCATAACCCCGGGAGAACAGTTCGGTATGATCGTTGAGATGTCAACGCTCAGAAGGCCGCAGGCTCGACTCGTACTGGCGAAATCCTGGTTAAGGATCAAAGAGTTCCTCTTTATTGCAATGCCGGTCCTGATTGTCACCAGTATCCTTCTGGGTCTCTTCCAGTATCTCGGGTTGACCGAATTGTTCGAGCAGCTAGTGGCTCCGGTTACCGTCACCCTGCTCGGGTTACCGGTCTATGCATCCACTGCACTCCTTTTTGGAGTATTCAGAAAGGAACTCGCCTTCGAGACGCTTGCTGTGCTTGCCGGTACCGCAAATCTTGGTTCCGTAATGACTAGTGTCCAGCTGTACACATTTGCTATCGTGAGCGTCCTCTTTGTCCCCTGTGTATCTACCATTGCAGTCCTGTATCGGCAATTGGGGGCGAGAATTGCCATAATTACTTCAATTTACACGGTTTTCCTCGGTCTTTTCATAGGAGCAATTATAAGCATTCTCATGAAATAATCAAATCATAAATGTACTCTTATAAGACAGGGATCGAACAGATCGATCGGTTGTCCGGCGGGTTCGAGGCAGGGACCAATATCCTCATACTTGCACCTCCTATGAGCTATGCCGACCAGCTTGCCTATGCCCTGACAAAACCCGTTACGGGTGAATATGCCATTACTCTCTCAACCAATGAACGTGCAGCAGAAGTTGTGGATTTTTTCAAAGTCGCGGGATCGGACAAGCGGTTTATCGGGGTCATTGATGCTATCACCAAGAGTTCAACCCCCAGTATTGTCGATACCCCAAGACTCAGGTTTGTCTCTAGCCCCACCGATCTCACTGGGATCGGGATCAAATTTTCCAATATGATTGAGGCTATTTTTGAAGGTGATTTTTCTGATGGTGAAGCCGGGCTCTTCCCGCCCCCGATCCGGTTCTGCGTGAACTCCGTATCCACCCTTCTCATGTACCGCAAACTCGAGGTTCTGTACCAGTTCCTTCATGTACTCACGGCGAAATTAAAAAAGATCGAGGGTGTGGGCATCTACATCTTAAACAGTGAATCATTCGATGACAAGACACTCTCATTAATCAAGCAGTTGATGAACTGTGTTATTGAGATCAAGATCGAACAGAACATAAGTTACCTGCGTATCCAGGGAATACGGGGAGTAAATTCAGACTGGCAGAAATTTTCTGTCAATAAAGGCCAGGTGAGTATACTCCCATGATCTCCACCGGAATGAATAGTGTAGATGACATGCTCGGTGGTGGGATTCCCAAAGGCAGTCGCGTGCTGTACAGCATGGAACCGGGGGTCAATGGCCAGCTTTTCATGATCTCATCGCTGTGCAGTGCCATTGCAAAGGATCTTTCCTGCCTTGTTATCCTGCCCCATACCACATTTGAGACATTCAGTAACGATGTCAGTATAATGAAGGCGGGTTTAATCGACCTTTCCTCAGAGAAGATTTTTTTTATCGATGCTATTGACCGGGAGCGTATCCAAAAGAGTTCCAATAGCCCCTATTCGGCAAAGTATGAGTGGAAAACCCGAATCGCAAAGATCTGCAAGGAGAAAAAGATCGATGTCATCTTTGCCTATTTTGATCTCCTGTCCGAGGAATTCGGAATAGGGGGTGGGCTTGAAATTCTGGCACAGGAAGACGACGATTTGAAGTCGACCCTGATCCTGGAATTGCTCAATCTCGAAGGAGAACCGCTTCTCCGTCGGTTTATCCAGGATTTTTCGTTCGATGTCGTGATCTCCATAAAATCTTCGTACCTGGCCGTGCCGAATTTCGATTATTTTACCCTTGTCCACACCTCATGGTCTTCTCAACCTCAACAGTCCTTGCCATTTGTTACGGTAAACGGCAGGATCGTTCCGTACATCCCCCGGATTGTGGTTACAGGGCCGGTAAAATCCGGTAAATCAACGTTTGTAACAAACGCATCCATTGAGGGGATATCGGTGGACAGAGTGGGACTTGACGGGGATTCGACTACCGTGGTTATGGATTTAGGGTTGCTGCACTGGAATGGTTTTGATATCACCCTTTATGGTACTCCCGGGCAGCCACGATTCGATCCGCTGATTCCAGGGATGTTCAAGCACACAATGGGAGTAATCCTGATGATTGACTCTACAAAACCCCAGTTTCTTCCACGGGCAAAAGAGATGATTGGTATGCTTACTGAACGCAGTGTGCCCATAGTTATTGCAGCAAATAAAAAGGATCTGCCCGGCAGGATGGAGGAAAAAGAGATCCGATCGGCACTGGATATTAAGACTGATATACCTCTCTTTTTTATATCGGCGACAAATAAGACCGATGTCCGGTATGTACTTGAATCCCTCGTGAACTCCATCACGCAGTTTCCCTATTGAAGAGTGATCATATGCGATTTTACTATTCCGTTTCTTGGGTATATTCATGCTGACATTTGTCGGGCTCGGGCTCTATGATAAAACCGACGTTTCGGAAAAAGGGCTCGCTTGTATACGGAGTGCTGACCATGTCTATCTCGAATGCTATACATCACGTCTCATGGGCACGTCAACAGAAGAACTCGAAAATTATTATGGTAAACCCGTTCACCCGCTTTTCAGGGAGGACGTTGAACAACACCCGGAAGAGATGCTTGACCGGGCTGAACAGAGTAGCGTGGTGTTTCTCTGTGCAGGAGATCCGATGGTCTCAACCACCCATGCAGATCTACGGATGCGGGCGGCGGAACGGGGAATCAGGACTGCAATCGTGCACGCAGCATCAATAGTAAGCGCCGTCTGCGGGGTATCCGGGCTCCAGAACTACCGGTTTGGCAAGTCCTGCTCGGTACCCTTCCCGCAGAAGAACTGGTCGCCGACTACAGCCATCGATGTGATCGCACAGAACCTGTCCCTGCGATTACATACCCTTGTGTACCTTGATATCCAGAACGAGAGGTATATGACGGTGCAGGAAGCTGTAGCTCTTTTAGAAGAGATGGCAGAAAAAAAAGGGTGTCAGATACCCCTCTATGTGGGCATTGCCCGGGTGGGATCGGATGAGCCGGTAATTATTGCAGGTCTGCCAGAGAAGATCCATGCGAGTGATTTCGGACTCCCGCTCCATATCCTCATTGTCCCGGCTGAACTGCACGATATGGAGCGCGAATACCTGGAGATGTTTGCCGGCCTATGAAGATCGCAGAATGCCGGGATAATCTTGCTGTTGATCTTGCCTGCACCCGTTGTTCGGCATCCCCGCATACACCCCTTGAACGCAAAGCTTTCGCAGTCATTGAGATGGCACAGGCATACCAGAAAGATGGGGTCACCTTTTACAACAAAGGAGATCTCGTCAATGCACTTGCAGCGTTCTGGTATGGATCTGGCTGGCTGCATTTCGGGATTTCATCCGGACTCCTGATTCACGACAGTCAGAACCAGTTCTGCCCATTTGCCGGACCCCTGGAGAATCTTCCCGTATCGCTTGCAGAAAAACTTCAGGAAAAGACCCATCGCTACGAACGGTTGCTGAATACAGCGCGTTCCTCTGTGGAATGTGCAGGAGAGATAAAAACGATCAGCAATGATTTTTCCGGTAGAGTTCTCTTCATCACTGCGCAGTATACTGCCCAGGGTTCCCGGTACCGTGAGATTGGGGTATATGAAGACGCTCTTGCCTGCTTCAGTTACGGGCATGGCTGGCTGGATGCCGGTGTTACGTGTGGATACTTCCGCATCCTGGCAAACCGGGATATTTTCACAGTGTAAGGAAACGTAACACCCTTGTGGGTGAATGCCCACTATACAATTTTTCAGGTTATAAAACGTTTATACTATGTATCATTACCCGTTTAGGTAGCAGGCAATACACTCATTATCGCTGGTCATTAAGGAGTTTTCATGGACAAGTCGCAAGTAAGATGGCTCTATATTTCAGTAGGATTCTCACTTGCCATCCTAGTCATTATCCTGTATTTTACCATCAATGAAAATACCCTGACCTATCTTCAGCAGGTCAATGTCTGGTTTTTACTCCTCGCATTTTTGACACATCTTTTAACGATGTGCTTCTGGGCATTGCGTGTCCAGAAGATGACCGGTTCCCTCGGGTACAGGATCGGATTTTTTTACAGCCTGAACCTGGTCTTTGCAAACTTGCTCGCCGCAGCAGTCACTCCCGCACAGACCGGGGGAGAGCCCGTCCGGATTCACGAGCTCTATAAGGCAGATGTTCCCCTGGGGGATGCAACTGCGATCGTTATAATGGAACGGGTGCTTGACGGTATTGCCCTTGCGGCCCTTGCCGCATTTGCTATGATTGTCCTGACCAAAGAATGGAAGAGTCTTGGTGCAGTGTCAGAGATTATGGTCTACATTACCTGGATCTTTGTCGTAGGCTGCCTCTTCCTGTTTTACCTTGCCATCCGCAGACCGGATCTGGTAAAAAAAGTTGTCAACCGGTTAACATACTATTTCACCCGGAAATGGGATAGAAACCGTGTTGAGGAACTGATCGTGCGGGCTGACAAGGAGATTGATAATTTCCAGGTAGCGGTTATCAAGTTTGTAAAGAGTGCCAAAGGAGGGCTTGCATGGGGTTTTCTCTTCACCCTGCTCTACTGGGTATCCGAGATCGTGACTGCCTCCCTCATCCTTCTTGGGCTCGGGCAACCCCCCTTATTCTTAGAGTCTTTTGTGATACAGCTCATCCTGTGTATCCTGATGATGCTGCCTTTAACCCCCGGAAGCTCAGGCATCGCAGAGGTGGGTGCAACCACCATGTATGCCCTGTTCATACCGGCATCGATAGTGGGAATCTTTGTGGTTATCTGGCGTGTCGTGTTGTACTACTTCAATATCGCACTGGGTATCGGTTCAAGTCTTATTATTGTCCGCCGTGAAGCCAACAAGCGCGAGTGAGTAAAGCACGATTAACCTTAACTCTTATCATCGATCACGGCAATCTCTCTGAACAGAAATGACGCAGGTGAAGTGCGAGGTCAAAGGGGTATTTGTTGCGACCGGTGATGCTGCTACCGTGCCTCTTGTGGTACTCACTGACGGGAATGACCGTCTCCTGCCGATTTTTATTGGGATCTGGGAAGCGGTGTCGATCAACAGTGCACAGATCAAAGAAGTGCTGCCACGACCGTTCACTCACGATCTCTTCGTCGACCTCTGTACGAAGTTTTCTATTACGCTGCGATACCTTCAGATCGACAGTATAGAAGACGGTGTGTATTACGCCCAGCTGGTGATGAGTTCAGGGCAGCAGGATGAATATCTTGACTGCCGCCCGAGCGATGGCATCGCAATTGCGTTACGGGGTGATGTCCCGATCTTTGTAGAAGAGTGCGTGCTCGCAACGGCAGGGCAAAAATCTGCAGAACTGCCGGATATGGTCGATCTTCTGACGTTCCTGCAGAAATAAAATGTTATTTGCGCCGGTGTTCGAGTTCTCTCATCACATCGTTAAGATCGATCTTTGCAGCCCGGAGTGCAACGAGAATATGGAACAGGAGATCTGCTGTCTCTTCCACCGTGCGTTCGTTCACCCCGTTCTTTATCGCAAGAATGAACTCAGTGGACTCCTCACCTACTTTCTCTAGTACTTTGTCGATACCTTTGGGATCAGTCAGCAGACGGGTTGTATAGGATTCGGGTTTGGGAGTATCTGCCCGTTCACATATCACAGCCCAGATCTCTGCAACTACTCGGGGATCAACTGTGCGGATCATGTTGTCTCCATGGTGAGGAGCACTTCACCCACTTCAAGCCCAAAAAACCTGCGGCAGAGGGTGCGCGCCTTCTCAATATTGCAGCCTGCCTTTCCGATTGCAATTCCAAGGTCGCTTCGCTGTTTGACAAAGACATTGACCGGGCCGTTATCCGGCCCGCGTTCAATACCCACAACTTCAGCGGGTTTGAAGATATTGGCAATGAATTCCTCAACGGTATCAGCATACTCAACCATCTCGATCCGTTTGCCAAGCACATTCTGCAGACGTTTGATATTGTCACCCTTTTTACCGATTGCTAGGCCCATGTCCCCCGGGCGGATCACATAGATGACCCGGTCGAACCGGTCATCAATAACACAGTCGTTTGCCGTGGATTTTGTTAAAATTCTCAATTCTTCGATGTACCGTCGCTCTTTAAAGCCAATATTGCGTTCCATAGTAAAATCAATCCTATTGTATCCGCTGATTTAAGGATATTCGAAATTTTTTCTTTGCTGATATTTTCCGGAGAATCCGGTTGATGCATGTTTGCTTTAAGCTATCATCACACGCTGCTTATGTAAAAAAGTTTTGAAGAGATCGTAAAAAAAGTAGGAGTCCCGTGATCTCAGGGTGTTTCTATAAAACTCACGTTTGGGATTTTCATACGTAAGATTAGCGGATCAGGTAGGTAATGGATACCGTTGCGCTGACCGTGATATCACCGGGTTGGATTGGGGTAGGTGCTACTGACTTCATCATCGCATTGCCGGCCTGGTACTGGTAATTATCAAATAATACCGGGGAATACCCGCCGCTGATATCGGCGCTCTGCACACCAATAATGGCAGTGCCCATCGCACCTGCAACGGTGTCAGCATCAGCTCGTGCGCGTGCTACTGCCTTTTTCAACGCCTCGGTGCGGAGAACCTGCGATTGTTCGTCAGACAAGAGGAACTGGATGGAGCTTGCCTGGTTGATCCCATTTGCAACTGCTACATCAATGACATCGCCGGTCTTACTCACATCATGGAGAGTGACGGTGAGGGTATTGGTGACCCGGTAGGTACGGACCTTCTGATCCAGGATGGACTTTGTCGTGTCTTCGTACACCGGATAAATATTGTATCCGGTCGTTTTGAGTGCGTCACGGGGAATACCAATGGCTACGAGTGCGTCAATGACCTTTGCCATTTGCACGGCATTTTCCTGCTGCGCAATTTTCACATCGGCATTTTCAGTCTGCACAGAGAACGTAACCTGGGCCCGGTCCGGGGTGCCGATCACATTGCCGGTGCCGGATGCCTGGATCACTTTGTTGTTACTGGTGTCTAACGGAGCTGCTGCAGCAAATCCAACACATGCCATCGCCATGATAATGAGGGCGATCATAAAGAGAGAACGTTTTTCGATCATATGTTATCACATAATCATTACCTGAAAGGGGATTAAAGATTACTTTGACTGCGAAAAAAACCGCAGTTATGGCTCAAATGGTTTTTTATTATGGGGGCCGACAGAAAAAGACTGTTCTTGACTACCCATTTCCCTTAAAGAAAATCATCGCGAAGAATCCTACCCGGGTTCTTCACCAGCTGGTCTTTGCTAAGGGAATGATAGTCTCCCCCAAACTACAATATAATTGACCACTAATAGTACCCCGATTCAGCATGGGAGCAACAATCGTAGAGAAAATATTTTCTAAAAAATGTGGCAATGATATACGAGCCGGTGAAGTAGTCATGGCACCGATTGACGGGGCGATGATTCATGATATTACCGGGCCGCTTGCCATCCAGAAGTTCTACGAGATGGGTGGATCCAAAGTCTTTGACACGGAACAGGTTATCCTGCTCTTTGACCACCAGATTCCGGCAGATTCCATTCCTGCTGCGGAAAACCATGTCTACATGCGGAAGTTTGCCGCTGAACAGGGGATATATAATTACGACATCAATGAAGGTGTCTGCCATCAGGTGGTACTAGAGAAGGGAAGAGCAGCCCCGGGCGAGATCGTTGTCGGGGCTGATTCCCATACCTGCATGTATGGTGCTGTGGGAGCATTTGCTACCGGTATCGGTTCGACTGATATGGGTTTTGTCCTGAAGTATGGTGCCCTGTACTTCAAAGTGCCCGAGACCATTCGTGCTGAAGTATCGGGAAAGTTCCCGGAGCGGGTCGGGGCAAAAGATCTGATCCTGTCTATTGCGGCAGATATCGGAGCTGATGGTGCAACTTATCAGGCTATTGAATTTGCCGGAAAAACAATTTCAAAACTCGATATGGCAGGCCGAATGACGCTGTGCAATATGGCCATTGAGATGGGTGGAAAAGCGGGAATTGTTGCTCCCGACAAGATCACCTGGGAGTACATGAAAGGCCGGCGCAAGATGAAGTCGTTTGAACTCGGTAGCGATGAAGATGCAAAATACGCCAGCAAACGCACCTACAATGTTTCGGACATGGAACCGCAGGTTGCCATCCCCCACAATGTGGATACCGGAGTGCCGGTTAGTAAGGTTGCCGGAACACACGTAGACCAGGTGTTCATCGGTTCGTGCACGAATGGGCGGTTTGAGGATCTTGAGGAAGCAGCAGAAGTACTGGGTAAGAAGAAGTTCAACCGAAATGTCCGGGTCATTATCATCCCCGCATCCCGGGACGAGTACTTAAAGACCTTAAAGGCCGGGCTCATCGAGAAATTTGTTAAGGCCGGAGCCCTCGTAGAAGCGCCATGCTGTGGCCCCTGCATGGGTGGGGCATTTGGGCTCTTAGCCCCCGGAGAGGTATCACTGTCTACTTCGAACCGGAATTTCAAGGGTCGGCAGGGTAGCACCGAGGGCAAGGTATATCTCTGTTCTCCGGCAACTGCCGCGGCAAGTGCTATCACGGGTGTTATCACCGACCCAAGGGAGGTATGATCATGGCAGTGAAAAAGTCAGTACCGGTAAAAAAGGTTGTCAAGATCCCGCCGCAGACCGCACAGAATATGCGAGTCTGGAAATTCGGGGACGATATCGATACAGATGCCATCATTCCGGGCCGGTTCCTGACAATCTATGATCCCAAGGAGCTATCAAAGCATGCCTTTGAAGGCACGAGGGATGAGTATGCAAAGAAAGTGAAGGCGGGAGATATTGTAGTCGGTGGCCGCAACTTCGGTTGCGGCTCTTCCCGCGAACATGCCCCGCTCGCTCTCATTGGCGGGGGGGTAAACGTTGTAGTAGCCCAGTCATTTGCCCGGATTTTCTTCCGGAACTCGGTAAATGTCGGGGTACTTCCCGTGGTCTGCAAGGATGCAGACAAGATCGCAGACGGGGCAAAGATTTCCCTGAATATTAAAAAAGGCATCATAGATGCGGACGGGAAGCAGTTTAAGACCGAACCGGTGCCAGAGTTCATGCAGGGTATCATCGATGCTGGTGGGCTTGTTGAGTATGCAAAGAAGTTAAAGGAGGTTCCGGTATGTACAAAATCGCGAGCATAGGTGGAGATGGGATCGGCCCGGAGATCGTAGCCGAGGGAAAGAAAGTATTAGAAGCAGCAGGAGAGCGGTTCAACTTCGATATCCAGTGGACGGATTTCGATATCGGAGCAGACCGTTACATCAATTCACGAAAACTCGTTACAGAGGATGAACTCAAGGAACTCTCGAAGTTCAAAGCGATCTATTTCGGTGCGATTGGAGACGAACGGGTCAAACCGGGTATCCTTGAGAAAGGCATCCTGTTAGCGCTTCGCTTTCATTTTGATATGTACGTCAACCTCCGGCCCATCAAACTGTTAAGTGGTGTTGAGACCCCGCTGGCAGGAAAGACCCCTGCGGACATCGACTTTGTCGTCGTCCGTGAGAATACCGAGGACTTCTACGTGGGGATCGGTTCCCGTTTTAAGAAGCACGAGAAGAAGGAACTCAACGTAATCCGTGATATGTATAGCGTGAAGTTTGGTCTTGATGTGGAGAGCGATGCCGAGGAGATTGCCTACCAGATAGGAGTCATCACCCGCGAGGGTTCACGTCGGGTCCAGACCTATGCCTTTGACCTTGCCATGCAGCGCGAGAAGAAACTCACCTCTGTCGACAAGGCAAATGTCCTCTCGGATGTGTACGGTCTCTGGCGGGATGTGTTCACCGAGACCGCAAAGTCATATCCCGATGTCAAGACCGATTTCAACTTCGTCGATGCCGTCACCATGTGGTTTGTCAAGAACCCCGAGTGGTTTGATGTCGTGGTCACGCCCAACATGTTTGGCGATATCATCACCGATCTCGGTGCAATGATTCAGGGCGGTCTTGGTCTGGCCCCCGGTGGCAACATTAACCCTAAAGGCACCTCGATGTTCGAGCCGATTCACGGGTCCGCTCCGAAATATAAGGGCATGGGTGTTGCAAACCCGATTGCTACCATCTGGGCGGGATCGTTACTGCTCGATCATATCGGGGAGCACAAGGCGGCAGCAGCAGTCGTTGCTGCTATTGAGCAGAGCATCAAGGATGGCGTGGTCACCAAGGATATGGGCGGTTCGGCCCGGACAACAAAGGCCGGGTCGTATATTGCGGATTGCGTGAAGAAAGGGCACTAATTCTTTTTCGATCATTTCACAGACTAACCTTGGCAATTTACCAATTAACGAAATAATAATTAACGTGATTCTCTATTGTTCCGGGCTGTCATTTCACCCCCCTTCATCAAGTACATTGATGCAATAATTTACGAGCAGAACTATACTACTCCGTAACCATCACCGGCATAAAGGCGTGATCCGCATTTCTCAAAATAAAACAACAGATTTCCGGAACGAAAAACCCAAGATCACTATCGATACTCTGTTAGCGCGAATCAAATCGCGGAGAAAGCAACCGCTCTGTATCGGAATCGACCTCACCGGTTCAGAACAACGCCCATCCGGAGTCTGTGTCTTTCGCGGCAGGGATGCCTACCTTTCACTAGTCTCTACGGATGAGGATATCATCAGGATTGTTGAAGCGGACGGGAGCGGGCTCATTTCTATTGATTCCTCGCTTGGCCTGCCGGAGGGTAGGTGCTGTGTCCACGACTCCTGCGAATGCCGGAAATTCGGGATAATGCGGGAGTGTGAACGGGTTCTTCGTAAGAGAGGGATCCGGGTATATCCCACGCTGATCCAGAGCATGCAGAATCTCACCGTGCGGGGAATGGGGCTGGCTCGTAGATTACGGGATGCAGGATATACCGTGATTGAGAGTTATCCGGGAGCGGCGCAGGATATCCTGCAGTTTCCGAGAAAGAAGATCAATCTCAAGCAGCTCGAGACGGATCTTATGGCAATGGGAATTGTCCCTCATACAGAGAAAGAACCGGTTACCCACGACCAGCTCGATGCCCTCACCTCTGCCCTGGTTGGTTATTTCTACCTGGCCGGTATGTATGAGGCGATCGGGAATGAGGCCGAAGGTTACCTGATACTACCTGAACTGGGTGGTCTGGATACCGGATAAAACCAGATCGTATCCATACCCTGCTCTTCAGCGGAAGTGCTCTTTGAGTGACTTGTCTATGTCCCAGTCTTGAATTACACTGAGTACGGAATCCTTTTTTTATTCATGTCCAGTCCCCATGAAATATACACTGGTACCAATTGCCCAGATGATGAGCGGATAGGCGATGATACGTTCCATCCCCCCTGCTCCAAGACCGAGATAACTCTTTGTCCCAAGCAACACCACGGCAATAAGCGTGATGACCCCTAAGATGGGTGAGAACCATGACCATGGTCCGGAGAATACCCGGTATCCAAGGATCGCACATAACCCGCCGCAGATAAAAACCATAATTGCACTGATCGCGTGTGGGATGACAATATTTTCGGGGAAGACTCCGACACCCGCAGCCCCAAAACCGGTTAAGGCCATAAATACGAAAAACCAGCGGTTGGATCCTTCTGTATGAAGCAGATATGCAGCTGCGATGAGCAGGAGGCCAAAGCCAAAGATCGCAGAGTTGAAGATCATGGCTGTGGTTCCAACCCCGAGATCACTTATCATCCTTGTAACCTTATAGTTGGGAAATAGCGCCTCGGCAACGATGATCCCCATCAGGAACCACGCGGTCCCTATGAATATGAGTACTCCGGCTCGGGTTCTGTTTGGATATGTCATGATGCATGCGATCTGATTATGTCAAAGTTGGATTTTATTGGGTTAAGGGTTGTGGGTGAGAAAGGGAGACAAAAAATGAATACATCAGTTCCTTTTTTAGATATAAGGAATGGGTGACTTCTTCCAGTGCTATATTTTTCCTGATCCCTGATGGGTCCCATACGGCCGGATATCATGGACGGGATCTTTCGGGAGTATAAAAGAGAGTCTCTTCGGTGGAGGTGCCTTCATGCCGTATTTATTTCGATGCTGGCAGGCAGTAGATAAACAGGAACTGGCCGTCTCTTAAAGAACCGTAACACAAATAGAGAAACCTATTTCTTGCCAAAATAAATAGTCACAAACAATGCTGAAATTTTGTCCCAAATGTGGGTCATCAGTACAGGAAAATATGCGGTTCTGCACAAACTGCGGTTCTGCAATTGACGATGATTACACGCAGGAAACGAAACCAGCAAATCCTGTTCCGGAGACGTTAAAAAAAGCCGGCCGGAAAACACAGTACCTGCTTATTGCAGCGGTATTCATAATTTTCCTTGTAGCTGGCCTCGGCTATCTCTTCACTCAAAATTCCCTATCCGTCCAGTCCGATCCTTTGGGAGCGGGAGTGTACCTGGATTCAGAATTCCGTGGAGTAACACCGTGTGTAATTCATTCTCTCCTTCCGGGAGAGCATTACCTGGAATTCCGTCATGAAGGATATCCCCCATGGAAAAAGAATATAACTGTCATGCTGGGTCAGGCAGGAACTATCAATGCTGACTTATCCGATAACCTCATCCCTGAGGTAAAGGTTGCGTGCTATTCGGGGGAAAATATCCAAAATGCTACGGGAACTGCGAGCTGTATATATAAAAAAGGAGGATTGGTTACCCTATCTGGTACCGCTGTCAGACCTCATCCTAAAGAGAATCCCAATGTAACGATCTCTGTCTATACGCAGGGAACTGCGTTGCCTCTCAAAACTCAATCGGTGGCCATTCGTTCGGATAATGCCTATAATCTTACTCTTGATGGAACAACGTTATCAAGTGGAAACTACACGCTTGTAGCATCACTTCCCTCCGGTCAGAACTCAACGGTTGCATTTATTATCGAAAGCCAGGAAGATACCAATATCCGTATTTTACAAAAGATCGTAGAAGATTACCATAAAATCCACACTTACACTCTGGAGGATTACTTTGTCTGTGCAGATATGGCGCAGGATGTCTGGAATATCGTGGATACACAAGGTATGCGGGCATTGCTGGTAGCAGGAAATATCCAGAACCCGGATGCAGGGTGGAAAGAATATAATCATGTCTGGGTTATCGTGGAAGCAGCTCCGCGGCAATGGGTTGCTTTAGAGACAACGGGGGGTTTTCTCATGAATAAAAAAGACAACCCGAATTACTATCGCGGCATTTTCTTTGAGAATCCCAAAGACCTAAAAACAAATATGGACCTGAGACGTGACTACAATAACGAAATTGAACGGTCTGCAACGATTGTCAGCCAATACAATGCAAAAGTGAGTGAATATAATACTAAACTGGACTATTACCGTTCTATCTTAGCTTCTTACAATAGCAAATATGCTGGCCGTGGTCTGACAGCCGCAGAATATCAGGAGTCGCTGGGGGTAAAGCAAACGGTCGATGCCGAAGAGCTGAAACTGGTTCAGTTAAAAGCTGAACTGGATCAAATGACTATCACCTACACTAATGAAAAACAGATAATGGACAGACTTACCGCACAGATGAATGATCTGGCCGCAAAAGGTGCGGTCCTCATGACCTCCTGATTTTTACACCCTCTTAAAAAAAACGGTTCATGAAACACCTTTTATCCTATACTCCCCCCATTCCTTTTTAGCAGGTGTCATGCACATGGTCAGGGCTCTCACGATAGAAGGATGCATTATCGGACTTTTTGTGATCGCAAATGGAATCTACGTAGTCGCATTTCCTCCCGTGAATGACGAGCCGCAGGGCTATGCCATCATCGCCATTGGGATTTTCATTATCCTTATCTCCCTCCATCTCTCCCGGACTCAGGGATATGATGGCAAGTGCTCCCCGCCGCAATGAGATATCTCCCGGCCACAAATGGCAGCGTCACCACATAAGAGCTATTTTGAATTACGGGGCAGCTCAGGAAAATCATCATACTTTTTTCTCATCAGATTTTCGCGAAAAGAGGGACTGGAGAAAGCCACGCGGCTTTTTCGGAGGTGAAATTGGATACACGACTTGCCCCGCGATGCGTGTTTTAGAGATGGCAAGGTCAGGAATTAATATCTCGGCTTCGGCAAGTCCTTCTTCGACCAGCGCTTTTTCTGTAACATCAGTAACAGAACCTGCAATTGAGACAGTTTTTCCGTTTTTTACCAGCGGGATCTCATTAACTTCAAGCCTTATGATGCGCCCGTCCCGCGAACTCATCTCAAGCCGGTAAGGGGGTTCGCGCCTGCCGGATGCGATCGCCCTGATTGTCCGTTCAAGTCCTGAAGCATTCAACGGGTTGTCGGTGAGGTAATCCGTCCAGGTACGTTTTCCCTCTTTCGGGCGGCACCCGAAGAGTGCACGCAATCGTGGGCTCACATACATCATAGTATGATCAGGAGTGTGGGTGTAATACATCTGGTCCCCGCTCTCAATGGCGAGCATTAGCTCCTCATCCTTCTTTTTTATCGCTCTCTGCTCGCTCTTGATCCGGGTTATATCATGACCGGTGGCTACGATCGACTCGACGGTAGAAGAACCGTTCAGCACAGACTTTGCCGACCAGCTGAAGCACCGCATCCCTTTAGGTGTCTGTATCCACTGTTCCACTGTGCAGGCAAAGGGAGGGCGGAATAGCTTAGTCATCTGGGTGGCAACGACATCGGCATACCGCTTATCGGAAACTGGCATGAACACACTCCCGGTCAGTGCCTCTTTGGATTTCCCTACCGCTTCGCAGTACGCGGAGTTCACGAAGAGAAGGCGGCCTTCCAGGTTGAATTTAACAATCAGGTCCTGCTGGCATTCCACCAGATCCCGGTACATAGTATCCGTGGTGTTCATCATCATGACCTCAGATTTCTGTGCCGGCTCACTTCGGAATTTCCGGATAAAAGAGGAGTGTTCTGCTCCACACATGATCATCTGTCACATAACTATTAATGTTGCACGATTTCTCAAAAAAAAGGGTAATGACCAAGAAACAACTGGTAAAGGAAAACCTTCCAATGAGAGGACAATCGCTCAATAAATTTCATTCAGATTTTCTGAAATGTGTTTTTAAGTTATTTCCTGTGATACTATAGAAAAAAATGGTTGGTGGACTGCCCGTGATCATGACACGGGGATCTCGTTGTGGTGTAAAATTCGCTCATTTTTTACACGACAGCACTGATTTGCTGCTGCCCGTAAACTCCCCTGCGGGCGCTAATGGCAGACGGTGCCGGTATCTTTACAATGGTTGCCATACGCTCTTTTCCATACATTACGCCACGGAGTGAGTTTAAAGAGACCGTAAAACTCCCCGTCTCAAACAATTCGATGTTCAGGGCTTTTCCTGAAACTGAAACCTGTGCCAGCCCTTTTACTGCTCCAAGATAGTATTGCCACTGGTGGGTAAGCTCTTCCATCTGCACAAAAACGTGACCGGAGACTGCCTTTGAGAGATCTGAACGTCGTATTGCATACCGTGTTCCAAGGATATGAAGTTCAATCACTGCATGTACATTTCCTTGGCTGTCAAATGCGCTGTACCCGGTCCGCTGGAGATATCCTGCTTTTTCCATCATACCCGACCACCTTTCTGTCGTAGTATGGCGTTGCAGTGCCGGCTATATAACCCGGAACCGTGCGGAGGGTGAAAGTGAAAAATACCTGCAATCAATGAGAGAGAACTCGTTGATCCCAAAGAAACAAAAGTAATGAAAATAAGGGGAAGTGAACTGAGATCTCGCTCACAGAAACAAATACTATCAGGATCTGCCGGGTTTTTTGTCCATGCAGGTATTGAGTACCTGCTCTACAAGAGACAAGGTGCCGTTTATTCCTGTAAATGGGGTGGGGGCAAGCCGGACCGTTCCCCGCAACGGAGGGGTGATGCCGGTAAAGGCCCGGGCTTCACAGAGTGAGCGCTCAAAGGATGATCCCATCACCAGATCTGGATTATATTGTCCGATAAGGGATCTTACCCCCTCAAGCCCGGTCACCTGTTCAACAGGGTATTTCGATTCGCCCGGAGCATTACGTGAACCGATCCACCGGATATCCGCATCCAGGTACTTTTCGAGTGTTCCTGCGGCATGCTCTGCATAGGAAAAACCGGAAAAAATCACGACAGAGGGGGGATCAAACCGGAGCAGGTACTTGTCGCACGCCCTGATCAATCGCTCCTCCTGTTGTTCGATCTCTAAAAAGACCCGGTCGACATTCGCGTACGGAAATATCTCTCCCAGTCTTTTAAATGTAGCCCCTATCGCCCGGAACCCGAGTGTCCCGCCACAATACTCCCCAATGCTGCTCCCGAAATCCTCATTTGTGCCGATCGTATATGGTGAGGAGTGCTGTACCTTTTCGAGATGGTCATGGGAAAAAACTGTCCCAATGGGAATACCGGCTATTGTCAGCAGTCGCACAATCTCCTGCATATTGCCCTCAGAGAATGGATCGAAGAGGCAGACCCCATCGATATTCACACCCCGGACTTCAGGATCAACCCGAGGTGAAAGTATCGAGAGGGCATTTTTATATCCCGCTTCCACATCCCCGGAAAAACCCGGGCTGTCCACGAGGATCACATCGTGCTTTTCGAGCATCGACCGGATATCCTCACCAAGAATTGCCGGTACACACGTGGTGATTACTGCTATGCGTTTGCCCCTGCCGGACAATCCCCCGATTACTTCGTTGAGCCGGTCCTCTGAGCCAAAGATTATCTCGTGCTCGAGAATGAATGTGCCATGCAGGGGAGCGTGAAGGAGCGTGGTAGGATAGTAGTAACAGCCGCTCGAACCATGGATTACGACGGACATCCCCTCGAATCCTGCAAGGCATGCAGCAGCCCCGGTCATCGCACAGGGCCATAGGGGGTTGGTGCATTCAGGCATGAATCTGGCGCCTCCAGCGATGGAGCATCCGCCGCACACCGGTAGTTCCAACAGGAGTGCCGGGACTGAGCGAGACGCTGCTCGTGCCCGGGTTTTTTATATGGATTCGTAATGCCTTTGCCACTTCAGTGGATGAATCCACACCATCCAGATCACTCATGGCAGGGTCAAACGATGCAGCCATCCCTTTAAGATCGGTAAACCCGTCAAGGGTATCCTGCTGGAACTGTAATTCCTTATCTAATATTGTGCTGCTGTCGATTCCAAAAGCAGCGGCAACTGCTTCCACAAACGAGAGGGTGCCCGAGAGCCCAAATGGGAAAGAAGGAATGAACGGTGTCCCAAAACGTTGCTTCAGGTAATCCCCTACCGGCTTGAGCGCAGGTTCTCTGAGGATATTGAGCCGGGCCGCACCCAGCGCCCCGATCTCATCAAAGGTGAGATCATGCACGTACCGTATATTCACCGGAATACCGAGCAGGTCAAGGAGGCGGGTCACTTCTGTATAGTTCTCCTCAACCTCGTATTCCAGATTTTTCTCGCCAATGATATTCACGCAGTCATTTACCGGACCGGGTGCAGCGACATCAGCAATCGCGCAGAGGGCATTTGATACCCCGTTCTGGAAGGTGCCCCCGAGGAAGCCTGCGGTTGGCACAATAACAACGGGCACATCATACTCCCTGCTGCAGATGGCAGCTACATCG
The DNA here is from genome assembly GCA_041645055.1 of Methanoregula sp. Classification (GTDB taxonomy): domain Archaea; phylum Halobacteriota; class Methanomicrobia; order Methanomicrobiales; family Methanospirillaceae; genus Methanoregula. The sequence continues at coordinate 24,442 of JBAZQT010000039.1, forward strand.
TCGCCGATGGTATCAACAATGCAGGTCGAGAGAACAAATATCGCATTCACATCCCGCTCTGCTACGGACTCAAGTGTCCGTTGAAGTGCCTCCTCCCCCCCAAATACAATATCACTTTCGCACAGGGCGGTGGAGACCAGATCCGGCAACGTGACTGTTTCATTGTCAAGACCGGTAGCGTGTAACAAGGAGAAATTATGATGCGTGCATCCCTTTGGCCCGTGTATAATACTGGAGGTATTGCGGACATGGGTAGTCACCGAGAGGGCCCCGGTGAGTGTGCACCCCCCGAATCTAGATGTATGAATAGGCAAGGGATTCAAGCTCATCAATCTCTAACGGGGTAGGGATAGTAAAATGGGTATTCTCCATCACACGTGTAGCAAGAGTACGGTAACATTCAGCCTGTGCAGATGCAGGTTCATACTCAATAACCGTCTTCCTGTTGAGTTCCGCAAGCTGCACGACGCGATCCCGGGGAATGAACTGGATAAGCGAGCTGTTCACCCGCTTTGCAAATTCGGCCACAAGTTCTTCTTCATTCGGCTGGTTCTTGGCATTGCAGATCACCCCGGCCAACCGGCATGTGCTTTTAGTCCTCGACGAAAGGCGTTGTATTGCCTTGCAGATGTTGTTGGCTGCATACAAAGACATCAGTTCCCCGGAAGTGACGAGATATACATCCTGCGCATACCCCTCGCGCATCGGCATGGCAAATCCACCGCAGACGACATCGCCAAGCACATCGTACACAATAACATCGCCTTTCAAGGCACCGAACTTCTCAAGCAGCTGGAATGTGGCGATAATTCCCCGCCCGGCACACCCGACACCGGGCTCCGGTCCTCCCGCCTCCACACAGCGGACACCATTAAAACCGGTAAACTCGACTTCCGACAGAGTAATCGGTGCTTCGCCCCGAACCCGGACAAGGTCCATGACGGTTGGGATAAAGTTCCCGTGCATCAGCATCCGGGTACTGTCCCGTTTTGGATCGCACCCTATTTGGAGAATGTCAAGCCCCATACCTGACAGCGCAGCAGAGAGATTGGCCGAGGTGGTAGATTTGCCGATACCCCCCTTGCCGTACAGGGCGATCTGTTTCATTACCGTACTATGGAGTGGCAATTTATATTAGATCTTCTGATGTTAAGAAAAGTAAAGTTGTGTTGGAGGGTGTGCAAAAAAAGGTTCTTCGGTTATTCCCGTCTGCCAAAAAGGGCGATAATAAGCATCACAACCGGGATCACTTCAAGCCTGCCCACCCACATCACACAGATAAAGATCCATTTTGAGATGATGGGCATCTCTGGAGATACATACCCGGAACCAAGGCCGCACGTCGAGAACGCGGAGACTACATCGAGGACAATTTCTGTCAATGAAAATGATGTGAGATAGAACTGGATAACGGCGAGCGTGGCAACAAATATGACGACAACCGAAAGGATAATAATGAGCATGTTCTTTGAGACTTCAAGCTCTGCGGTTGCCTTTGGAATCACCCGTCCTTCGAGTTTGAACGGCAGGAGCACCTTTCCACTTACAAAGAGACGACGGAACCACCAGAGCAGGGCACGGACGGCCAGTGTGACCCGGTGCAATTTAATCCCCCCGGCAGTACTGCCGCTCGATCCACCTATAAAGACAAGCATCGCGAGAAAGAGGATGGATACACTTGCCCATGCATGGATGTTTGCAATAGAAAATCCTGTAGTAGTAATGGCAGAAACGGTCATAAAGAGACCCTGGTGGAGGGCCGGCAGATACTCAAGATTGTTAAAAAAGACCAGATCATAGGTAAGGACAGCAGTTCCCAAAGCAACAAAGACAAAGAAGAGTTTGACCTGCTCATCACCAAACAGGCTCCAGCGCCTGTTTTCTGCTATCAGGTAATAGAGTTTGAACGGAAGGGCTCCAGCGATCATAATCGGAATGAGAATGAGTTCGAGTATAACGCTGTGATAATACAGGATCCCCCCCTCGTGCAGGGAAAACCCCCCCGTGGATATTGCAGAAAGCGCAAGGTTAATCGATTCCCATAAGGAAAGGCCGGTGAACAGGATAAGACCCAGGGCAAAGAAGGTAAGAATCCCATAGATTTTCCAGAGTGCCCGCCCGGTGGAGATTACCCCCTGCATCAGCGGTTCGTCCCTACTGTCCGTGCGGAAGATCTTTGACCGGGATAGTCCGGTGCTGCTGGCCATCGCAATCGCGAATGAGATTATTCCAATCCCGCTGACCCACTGCATATAGGATCGCCAGAAGAGAAGAGTATGGGGTGCAGTCTCCAATGACCGCATCATGGAAAAAGCTGTCCCGGTCCAACCTGCCATCCCTTCGAAGAGTGCATCGGTAAATCCCATATGCAACCCTAATATGAAAGGCAGGCCGCTAACTATCGCGCTGGCAAACCAGAAGAGGGCAACCGAGCATAAGGAAGTCGAAAGTCTCACGACCCGTTCAGTGCGGGGCAGTCTTCTTATGAGCATACCAACGACGTAGAATGTAAGGGGCACGGCAAGCATGGGCAGGAGCATATTCCACTCGGAGAAAATGATCGCAACAATGAGAGGAACACAGGTAATCGGGGCGATAAAGACAAAAATGTCCCCGAGATCTGCAATGATCGTGGAAAGATGCTCAAACCGGTGCATCGCTAAAGAATTGCCACTGAGGCTCTATTAGTGTTTGCCTCTCGTAAGCATGAAAAAAGAAGAATGAGGAATTACTGCTTGTTCGTCCAGAGCCCGTGCACATTACAGTAGGCCCGTACCTTGGCATTCGTGTCAGCAGTGCAGAACTCAGCTTCAGGCTTTTCACCGGGTTTCAATCCAACTACGGAAAGATTTTTTCCGGAGGTTACTTCGATCCATTCAATATAATGTTTCTCTTCCATGGGATGAGAGACGGATCCGACTTTCACCAGTACACCAGTTGCAGATTTCTCAATTATCGGCACATGTTTCTCCTTTCCCGTGTCATCGGTTTTTTCCATCTGTAATTCCATAGGTTTGCCACAACATACCAGAGTTCCATTGGAAGCGTGGACAACCATGGTAATATTTCCGCAAACACTGCATTTGTAGATTTCAAGTTTTTGTGTCATAAAGATCTCTCTTTACACAATGTTGATCTCGCGATGCTTCATTAATATATCGTCAGCAAGACGATCAAGCTGCTTTAACGTCGATTCATCCGGTTGACCTTTCACCATAACCGGTTCAAGGACTTCTACCTTGACATGATCTAACATCTTTACAATCGTTTCGACAGTTTTGCCTCCCCAACCGAACGATCCGATCACGGATGCAAACCGGACCTTGGGTTTGAGCAGGTTGGCCAGGTAGGTGGCATACACTACTTGTGGATGGGGTCCAAAGAGCACAGTGGGTGTCGCTACCACTATAGTTGCAGT